>CABZCR010000005.1 GCA_902524285.1 uncultured Pelagibacteraceae bacterium
GAAACTTAACGAAATAGGTGTCATTTTTTGTCCTATTTCAGAAGCTATTCAAAAACATCCTGAGCTTGTAAAAAAATATATTGGGTCTGTTATCCCTGTAACTGATCACTTCTATGCGACTTTGAATTCAGCTGTATTTAGTGACGGTTCATTTGTTTACATACCTAGAGGAGTTAAATGTCCAATGGAATTATCTACATACTTTAGAATTAACGCTTCTGAAACAGGACAGTTTGAGCGGACACTTATAATTGCTGATGAAGGTAGTTATGTAAGTTATCTTGAAGGTTGTACAGCTCCTATGAGAGACGAAAATCAATTGCATGCAGCCAATGTTGAATTAATTGCGCTTGATGATGCTGAAATAAAATACTCTACAGTTCAGAACTGGTATCCTGGAGATGAAAATGGGAAAGGTGGAATATATAATTTCGTAACAAAGCGGGGTTTATGTAAAGGAAAAAACTCAAAAATTTCTTGGACTCAGATTGAAACTGGTTCTGCTATAACATGGAAGTATCCAAGTTGTATTTTAAGAGGAGATAATTCGACCGGTGAATTTTATTCTGTAGCAATTACCAATAATTATCAGCAAGCTGATACCGGAACAAAAATGATTCATTTGGGAAAAAATACAAAGAGTAGAATTATTTCAAAAGGGATTTCTGCAGGAAAATCATCCAATACTTATCGAGGGCTTGTTAGTTTTCATAAAAAAGCAAAAAATGCAAAAAACTTTACCCAGTGTGATTCATTATTGGTTGGAAGTGAGTGCAAAGCCAATACCATTCCTCTAACAGAAAATAGCTCTAATTCTTCATCTATAGAACATGAAGCAACAACATCAAAAATAAGTGATGAACAATTGTTTTATTGCATGCAAAGAGGTTTAGACGCTGAAGAAGCACAAAGTTTAATTGTAAATGGATTTTGTAAAGAAGTTCTGCAAAAACTTCCAATGGAGTTTGCTGTAGAAGCTCAAAAACTTGTAAGTATAAGTTTGGAAGGTAGTGTTGGATAGTATGTTAGAGATTAAAAATTTAAATGTTACTGTTGAAGAAAAACAAATTTTAAAAAATCTAAATTTAAACATTGGAAAAGGTGAAGTGCATGCCATAATGGGCCCTAATGGCTCAGGTAAAAGCACCATTGCTCACACTCTAGCTGGTAAACCAAACTATAATGTAGAGTCGGGGGAAGTTAATCTCAATGGGGAAAATTTACTTTCAAAAGATCCTTATGAGAGATCATTAAATGGTCTTTTCCTTGCTTTTCAATACCCAATTGAACTTCCTGGAGTAACGAATGCTTCTTATCTTAAGCAGATTGTTAATGCGCATCGAAAGTCAAGAAAAGAAACACCAATTGATGCCGGAGAATTTCTAAAAATACTAAAAGAAAAATCAAAACTACTAGACATACCAATGGAAATGCACAGTCGTTTTGTGAATGCTGGCTTTTCTGGAGGAGAGAAGAAGAAAAATGAGGTTCTTCAAATGGATCTCCTTAACCCAAGTTTAATCATTATGGATGAAACAGACTCAGGCCTAGATGTTGATGCATTAAAAACCACTGCAGACGCAATTAATAAATTAAGAAATGGTGAAAGATCATTTATTATCATTACTCATTACTTGAGATTATTAGAGTATATTGAGCCTGATTACGTACATGTATTTCAAAATGGCTCAGTTATAGAAACTGGTGACAAGACATTAGCTTCAAGAATTGATCAAAAAGGATATAGTCAATGAAAACACTTAAACCTTCAATAATAGAATTAACGGATAATTTTTCAATTGAAACCAATTCTAAGAGGCTATCTATATTCCACGAGATAATAAATGATGAACTAAAATTAAAAATCGATGTAAAATACTCACAAATACCATCACGAATTAAATTAATAAGCAGTAATAGAAGCAAATTAAAAATTATTGCTGATATATTTTTAAGCGAGAATGCTACTTTAGAGATTATAGACGAAAATGATTATATAATTGATACATCTTTTATTTTAAAATCATTTTTAGGTTCCCACTCAATACTTGAATTATATAGATTTAATAAGTTTCAATCTGATACTAACAATTCATTTACTCATACTTGTAATTTATCAAACTGTTCAATGTTTAAGGATTTTAATTTTACAAACGGCTCAGATTTTACAAATAATGAGACTAAGATTAATTTAAATGAAGAAAATGCGAAGTATGTTGGAAGTGGTGTTGTTATGTCTAATTCATCAAAATGTGAAAATAATTTAGAAATAAGGCATTTAAGTAAGTCTGCGGTATCAGATTGTTCTTTTAAAGCTGTATCTCGTGGATCGTCCAATGTTTCGTTTAAAGGAAAAGTATTTGTAGATGAGAATTGCTCAAATACACAATCTAACCAAATTAGCAAAGGTTTATTAATAGATGAGGAGTCCAAAATTAACCTTACACCAATACTTGAAATAAATAATGATGATGTCGTTTGCTCTCATGGTGCGGCTTCAGGAAAAGCTGATGAGGAAGTGTTATTTTATTTAGCTTCAAGAGGAATTTCAAAGAGTGAAGCTGAAAGAATATATATACAGGGCTTTTTATCAGAGTTTATAGAAAAGATTGAAGACGTAGAAATGCAAGCTAAAGGGCAAAATTTTATCAACGAGAACTGTTAAAATGGGTGACTCTAAAACTTTAAATTTAAATGTTAGAAAAGATTTTCCAATTCTCTCAAAAAAGATATTGGAAAAAAAAGATCTTATTTATTTTGATACCGCAGCTTCTGCCCAAAAACCAAATGCAGTTATTGATGAAACAAATGATTTCTATGAAAATCACTATTCTAATGTTAGCAGAGGAGTTCATACATTATCTGTTGAATCAACATTTAGATATGAGGATGCAAGAAAAAAAGTTCAAAAATTCTTAAATGCAAGGTCTGAAAATGAAATTATTTTCACAAAAAGCGCCACAGAAGGAATAAATTTAGTTGCTCAAACTTTCTATGAAAAGTTTATGCAAAAGGGAGATGAGGTAATTTTATCTCTAATTGAGCACCACTCAAATTTAATACCTTGGTTTTTTTTAAGGGACAAATATGGCGTTGTGTTAAAGTTTGCAAATATTCAACCATCAGGAGAAATTGATATTGATCATTTTGAAAGTCTTTTCACAAATAAAACAAAAATTGTATCTTTGACACATCTTTCGAATGTTTTTGGAACTGAATTAAATGAAAAGGTTATAAGTATCTGTAAAGATAAAAATGTTCCTATTTTACTCGATGGCTGTCAATCAGCTGCTCATTTGAAAATTGATGTTCAAAAACTGGGTTGTGATTTTTATGTTTTCTCTGGACACAAAACTTATGGTCCTGCTGGTATTGGAGTTTTATATGGAACTGAAAATCTTTTATCAGAAATGCCTCCCTATCAAGGTGGAGGAGGAATGATTGGAGACGTGAGTCTAGAAGGTGCAAGTTATGCAGAATTGCCAGCGAAATATGAAGCAGGAACTCCTCCATTAGTCGAAGCGCATGGATTGGGTATAGCAATTGATTACATGAATAAAATTGGCCTCGATAATATTATCGAACATGAAAATGAAATTACTAAATATGCTTTTAACAAGTTAAATGAAATTGATTTTATCGAAATTCATGGTGGAGATAATAAAAGGAATTCTATCATATCTTTTAATATTAAAAATGTTCACTCCCACGAAGTATCTTCGTTCTTAGATGTTGAAGGAATAGCAATTAGAGCAGGTCATCATTGTTGCCAGCCTTTAATGAAACATCTTGGTGTCAATTCAACAGCCAGGTTATCTTTCGGTGTGTATAATACATTAGAAGAAGTTGATAAATTTATTATTGCGATACATAAGTGTAAGGAGTTTTTTAATAAATGAATGATTTAATAAATGATCTTTACCAAGAAATAATTTTAGATCACGGACGTGAACCAAGAAATTTTGGCGAATGTGAACCTCATAACAAAAGTGCCGATGGTCATAATCCGTTGTGCGGTGACAATTTAAAGCTTACTTTTCTTCTTAATGATCAAAATATAATAGAAGACATTAAATTCACAGGTGAGGGTTGTGCCATATCACTTGCCTCTGCATCACTAATGACAGAAAAATTAAAAGGTAAGAAAATTGAAGTGGCTGAGGAAATATTTAAGGATTTTACAAATCTTGTTTCAGGTTCAGATGAAGACCTAAAAGTTTTAAATGAGGAAGATTCACTTTATGCCTTAAAGGGAGTAGGAGGATTTCCAATGAGGGTAAAGTGCGCAACAATGGCATGGCATGCTTTTAAACAAGCTTTAAAAGATTAATTATGAGACTATATCCTGTATATCTTGCACTGCTTGTATTATTTATTGTTTTGCAACTTATTTATGGAAACCGGTCTTTTGCCGATATAAACTTAGAGGAGTATGATATGTCAAAAGTAGAAGTAATGGATACACCTTTCTGGTGTTCTGCCACACCTGAAGAAAGACAGGAAGCTATTAATAACCTTACTGAAGAACAGAGAACTGTTGCATTAGAGAATGGAACAGAGAGGCCATTTTTTAATGAGTATTGGAATAGTAAAGATGTTGGGATTTATGTTGATGTAATTTCAGGAGAACCCTTATTTTCCTCTTTAGATAAATTTGATTCAGGAACAGGTTGGCCGAGTTTTGATAAGCCAATAAAAGGGATAGAAATTGTAGAAGTTGTTGATAAATCCCATGGAATGGTTCGCACAGAGGTAAGAAGTCAATATGGCGACGCACACCTAGGCCATTTATTTAATGATGGACCCACTGAAACTGGATTAAGATATTGTATTAATTCAGCTTCATTAAGATTTGTTCCTCTAGAAAAGTTAAGTGAAGAAGGCTATGAGGATTTTGTAGAATTATTTAACTAAATGGAAAAAGTAGAAGATCAAAAAGTTATAGATGCATTAAAGACTGTATTTGACCCTGAAATTCCAGTTGATTTATACGAATTAGGTCTAATTTACAAATGTGAGGTTACTCCTGATAATGATGTTATTATTCAAATGACATTAACTACACCAAATTGTCCTGTAGCAGATGAAATGCCAAAAAAAGTAAAAGAAGCTGTCGACGCTGTACCTGGGGTAAATAATGTTGCAGTTGATCTTGTATGGGATCCACCATGGGATATGTCTCGCATGTCGGATGTTGCAAGATTAGAACTAGACATGATGTAAGATATCCACTTGAAATACAAAAATACCTATATATTTTAGATAATAATCATATATAAACTCAATTTAAGAGCCCGTAGCTCAGTTGGTAGAGCACTCCCCTTTTAAGGGAGTTGTCCTCGGTTCGAACCCGAGCGGGCTCGCCACTTTTTAGTATGAAAAAGAAATTTTATCACAAGCTTGGCCCAGTACCTACAGAGGAAGATCTCAAGAATCCAAAAAAATTAGACCCAAATAAAGCAAGAAATACTGTAATTATCTGGTATTCATTTGTTGCAATTGCCGTTATTTTATATTTTGTAATAACTAAGTTGTTTTAAATATAATAAAATCCTGACGATCTTTTCAGGATAAAATCTAATGATTATAAGAGGTTTTTTAGTCTTCTTAATTACTATATTTTCGCACAACATTTTATTTAGTGAAAATAATTTGAAAGATAATTTCGATAACCCGAGCAGTTGGCGGTATATTGCTGACGATGTAATGGGCGGCATATCTAGTGGTAAAGTTGAATTCATTAATATTGACGGCAATAGCAATATCTTACTCACAGGAAACGTTAGTACTGAGAATAATGGTGGTTTCATACAAATTCGGAAGGAATTAAAAGACATTAACTTAAGTAATGCTGAGAGTATAAGAATAGTGGCCCGGGGAAATAATGAAAAATATTATATTTTTTTACGTACATCAGGAACAATCTTGCCTTGGCAGTATTATTCATATGAATTTGATGTAAGAAATGAATATGATGAGTTCATTATGCCGATTAAAGATTTTAAGAAATCTAGTATGATGCTGGTAAATCAAATTAATCCAAAAAAAATAACGTCTATTGGAATTGTAGCTTATGGTAGGGACCACTATGCTGAACTTTACGTCAAAGAATTAGAATTCCTGGAGTAAATATATGTGGCTGTTTGAATGTGGATTGGACACAGTTGAGTGGAGAAGAACTGTAATTGTTTATTTATCGTCAATGGCTCCAATAATTTTATCTTTATATTTATTATATAAAAATAAGATGAAAAGATGGATTTCTCTAACATTAGTAAGTTCATTTTTAATAGCAGCACTTGGTTGGGAGATATGGGTTAATTTTGGACTTGTCGATGGTGATCCGGTTAATTTTAGACGATCTGATGCGATGACATGTGCAATTCCAATGGAAATTAATTGGTTAGTAAACTCACTAGCCGATACAGGGATTGTTTGGTTCGCAATTATTCTTGTATATTGGATTTTGCCGGAGAGGGCACTTACTTATGAAAAATTTCAATTAATGTCCTTATTTATTTTCTTTACTTGGTTCATGAGTCAAAATTTTTTAGTTGAGGCAGTTATTTACCACAATCAAGTAGGGGGCGATGCCGTGATCTCTTGGGCACCATTAATGCCATTTGGCCCATATTTTAATCCAACACTATTAAATTTTGGAGAGAGAGATATAACACTTCAATCTCAATCTGCGTGGATTATTGGAACTATAGTTTTCTATTTGATATCAATATATTTTTATAAAAAAACAAACGGAAAATAATAAACTCCACCTGGGTGGGGTTTATTCTGTTTTGTTTCACACATCTAAGTTTAGTAGATTTAAAAAATAATATTGAAATGGTTGTGGTCACCACCCCTTACAGTGTTGGTGGCGTCAACTTTTTAACCTCCACATTATCATCAACTAAATAATATCAAGCGCCCTCAAAATGTGAATTAAAAATGAAAAAAGCTTAAATACATAAAGTATCTAAGCTTTTCATAATGATAACGTGGATTGATGATCCTTATAGATAATTCTTTCTAAGAATCAATTAATATAATTAATAAATAAAATTTGTATTAAAAAAATGACTCAGCAAAACTGTCAATGGTGCAATACTTCAATAGTTCCAATTGATGTGCATGGACACTATCAATGCCCAAATTGCAAGATTAACATCGATCCATGTTGCTCAGGTGAAAAGATTGATGAATATGACTCAACTTTGAAGTCTTGTAACACCAAACGCTTTGACGAATAATCAAATCAAAAAAGATACAAAAACAATATCAAAACCAGAAAGACAACGAGTGCCATCAATGGAAAAGTGAGTATTCTATAAATAATTTGTAAGAACTGTTTGAAACTAAACTGTTCCATAAAATTACTTAACTAAGAATTATATCTTCGCCATCATCTTTGTTTACAAAGAAATCTGGAAATGGTTCAGCATCAGGCGTTGCTAGATATTCCGATAAATCTGTCTTACCAGCTTTCATCATCGTACTGTCATCAACACACATGTTTCCTGTAAATGTTTTGGAGTCTTGAGTAAGTATAACATATGCAGCATCGCCCATGATAGCAGGCGTTCGACATTTACTTTTACCCTGATCATCCATTGAAGCCGCCAAAATATTGTTAACAGCCGCTGTATCGATCATAGTTCTTGGCCATAATGAATTTACAGCAATACCAGATGATTTTAATTCTTCCGACATTCCAAGAGTACACATACTCATTCCATATTTTGCCATAGTATATGCTACATGCGGACTAAACCACTGGCTTTCCATATTCAATGGAGGTCCTAGGTTAAGTATATGAGGATTGTTCCCTTTTTTTAAATGAGGAATGCATGACTTTGAAACAAGAAAAGTTCCTCTTGTATTAATGTTGTGCATTAGATCGTATCTTTTCATTTCTGTATTTACTGTTGGAGTTAAGCTAATAGCACTTGCATTATTTACACAAATATCAATACCACCGAATGTTTCTACAGTTTTCTCAACAGCAGCAAGCACCTGATCTTCAAATCTTATATCTGTTTTTATTCCAATTGCATTACCGCCAGCCTTGATTAAGTCTTCAGCGGCTGTAAAAATTGTGCCAGGCAATGTTGGTTGCGGTTCAGTAGTTTTGGCAATGATTGCAATATTCGCACCATCTTTTGCAGCACGCTCAGCAATAGCGTAACCAATGCCTCTTGTGGCACCAGTTATAAATAATGTTTTTCCTTTGAGATCAGTCATATTAACTCCTTAAAAAGGTATAAAAATTTGTCATAAAAGTTTCACTAAGATAGTTCATAATAATTTTATTTAAAGGAGTAAATATGGCTAAATTTTATATGATGGCGAAATACACACCAGAAGCTCTAAAAGGATTTATGAGTAAACCTACAGATGACAGAAAGGCGGCTTCGGCTAAATTAGTTGAATCCGTTGGAGGCAGTCTTTTATCTTTTGATATAGTAAGAGGGGACTATGATCTTGTGATGGTAGTGGACGCTATTGATTTTAATGCAGCGGCGGGTGCAAAAATAGCTGTTCAATCAACTGGCATGGTAAGTGATGCAGTTATACTGGAAGCAGTAGATATGACAGAAATCGTTTCAAACGCAGGAACAGCACTTGGCAGCTATACTAAACCAGGAGCATAAAATGAGTATAGTTGTTACTGCTAAATTTTTTCCTAAACCGGAAATGGTTCAAGACATGAATAATTGGTTTAGAGAAAATTTATCCAATACGCAATCATATGAAGGTTGTCAGTTAATTAAAGGTGGGTATAACAAGGACACTCAAGAGGTTATCCTTTATGAAGTATGGGACAGTGTTGAGGCTCATCAAAAATATGTTAATTGGAGAATTGAGATTGGTGATATTCCAAAACTTGTTGAAATGTCAACTAAGGAACCTGATATCGTCTATCATGAAGAAGTTTATTAAACATAAAATTTAAAAAGGAGAAAAAAATGGAAGCAAAAGAAGTTGTACAAAAAGGTTATGATTTATTTGGATCTGGAGATATGGAGACATTCTTTGGTGAAATAATTCATGACGACATAACATGGACTTTTCCAGGAGAAGAAGGAAAACATCCATTAGCAGGTGTGCATAAAGGTAAGGAAAATTTCATAGCAAACATGTCAAAAATTCCTGAGTACTGGAATAATTTTATGGTTACACCTCAAGCAATGATTAGTGAGGGCAACAAAGTATTCGCTTTAGTAAAAGGAACTGCTGACGGTATGGATACTATGTTTGGCCATTACTTCGAAGTTGAGAACAATCAAATGAAAGTCATGATGACTTTTGACGATACACTTACAGCATTCAATGCAATGAAAAAATAGGGAGTAATTATGAATAATTATATAGTAACACATACGTTTAAGTCTAAAGAAGCAAAAGAAGCTTTTGCCAAGGCTGGCGAAGGAATTTCTGAAGAAGAACAAATACAAAGCATGACAGGAGAGAATGCTGCGTGCCAAATGAGTTGGGAAACCCCTGGAGATTCTCTGACAATGTTTTGTTATTGGAAAGCAAAAAGTCCAGATGATGTTAACACAATGCTTGCTGACTATAATGAGTTTTTTGAGCCACATCAATTTGAATTAACAAATGAACCTATAAAGTTCACAGCATAAAATTTGGAGAAGTATTATGTATGTAATGTTGACGCAAAAACTTTCTAAAGGCTTTAAGTCTTGGAAAGATATGGTTAATGAAAATGAACACAAACTAAAGGGCTTTAAAGGCAGAATTATATTTGCTGGATCTCATGCTGAAGATGATAACTCTATGGTAGTTATTATGCATTATGACGATAAAGAAGGACTTATGGCTTTTAAAAATGATGAAGAATTAACTAAAGCCAGGCAAGAGGCAGGAGCTTTAACTGAGACAACGGTGATGACAGTTATGACTGAAGATGCTCTCTTAAATTTTCCAAGCTAAATTTTAATTGGCTGCAAGTTGAAAGGAATTATCTTCTCTGCAGCCAGTGCCAATAGATAAACCAAGTTCTTTTATTTCGCTTTCTGAATATTTAGCCTCATCTAAATTATTTAAAACAGCCAAATTACGATCAATACAACTTTTGTGCGGTGAAGGGACAAGAGATGTAAAAAAAATTACAAAAACGAAAAGCGCGAATGCTAATGGAACTAAGCCGTATCTATTTATCATTTTTTAAATAAACTCTCGGCATTTAGACGATCTTTTTCTTTAGATGAAATATAGTTTTCAGCTCTCTTAATTTCTGCATTAAGTTCTATAATGTATTCTTTGAGTTCTTCTATACTCAATGTATCAAAATCAATTTCTTTTGGCTTAATAATTGGCTCTAAATCATCTGTATCCATTAAAGATGAGTGTTTCATTTTTTTGGCAACTTGTTAAGATTAAATATGGCAGAAGAGGTCCGTTTTTTTGACAATCGACAGAGATATTTATTATTTGTAACAACTACAAATGAAAAGGCAGTAATAGCTGAAAAGCTATCTCATATCATTAATGAATTGAAACCAATAAAACCAGCTCTAAAAATATTTGATGCTGGTGTAGGTGATGGAGCAGTGTTAATGAATGTACTTCGAATTGCCCATCAAAAATTTCCAACTGTTCCTTTTTATGTTTCTTGCAAAGATGTAAGCATGGAAGATGTAAGAATTACAATTGAAAAACTTGCTGATAGATTTGTTGAACATCCAAATATGGTTTTTACAATATCTAATTTACACTACTCTGAGGCTGGGTATCTCAAATCAAATAACCAGTCTAAGCAACAAAATATGAACTGGAGTAGCATTGCATTAGATGGTGACTCTTCATTTGGTTTCTATGAGCAATTAAGACAGTTGGGCCCACTTTTAAAAGAAAATTGGAGAGTTGAAGAAAATAAGCAGGGAAATACAACTTATGAAAATCCATCTGTAATTTGCATATATAGAAAAGATCACGAATTCACGTTAGATCAAATAATTCCATCTAAAAACGAGTCTATTAATGAATTTGATTTAGTTATTGTCTCACAAGCATATCGCTCACGAGCAAGTGTAGAAAAAAAAGTTAATAATGTAATTAAACCTATGGTTAGTTTGCTAGCGCCAAATGGAAAAATGGTTGCTTTTCACTCTTACGGAAATGACCCTGGTCTAAATGCAATTAATCAACTTTGGCCTGATGAAAATCCATTTCCAAATAAAGGTCATGACATCATTCAGTATATGAAAAATAACTTAGGAAATGAACTTAATGGCAAAATTCATTTCAGAGAACCAGAGATATTTGAATATAAACTGAGGTCGCAGCCAAATGAGATAAACAGTGGTATTGCCACATCATTAGTATTTTCTGCATGGAATGCTTGCACATATGTTGCTCAAATAAGTGATCAAATGGTTAAGGAAAAGGAAGCAGATCAAAGTTATATTAAGTGTATTGAGGACATAATTCGTGATCATGACGGATTATGGTTTTATGACGAAATGCTTGTGGCTGACCGAAAATAAATATTGAATTTCTCAAGAGCAATTTATATCAACTAGTATGTTATCATCTTTAATAGTGGGAGCTGGATGCTTTTGGGGTGTTGAAGTCTTATATGAACAAATGCCTGGTGTTATCAATGCAACCTCAGGCTATTCTGGTGGTCATTTAGATAATCCTAGATATGAGGATGTTTTAACTGGCGAGACAGGTCACGTTGAAGTGGTCAAGATTGATTATGATAGCAGTGAAGTTACTTTTAATGAATTGATTGATACATTTTTTATCATTCATGATCCAACAACCTTAAATCGTCAAGGGCCTGATATTGGGGAGCAATATAAATCGATACTCTTTTTCAACAGCGAAGATGAAAAAGAAATTATTGAGAGTAAAATTGAAAAAATAGATTTATCAGGCAAGTTTGAAAACCCAATAGTTACAGAAATTAGAGAAACAGAAGAGTTTTATCCTGCAGAAGAGTACCATCAAGATTATGCAGCGAAAACAGGCAAGCTATGCTACCAGCAACTTTATGTTATGTATAATTATTCGCCAATACCAGCTGCAACACCATAACTTATTTTGTTGAAAAAGTAGGCAGTTGAGGATTACTCACTGTTGGATGCACATATCTACTTTTTGCAATATCTAAACAATTTTCATTATTGTGATTATAATAATTTGAACTTTTGAAATCTAAATGTTTCACTTTATCGTAAGTTTTATTAGATTTTACGCTGTACATTATATCACCAGGTATTGATAAGTGCCCTCCGATGCCATCATTAATTGTACCTTCATCTTTAAAAACGAGATGATCTTCTGCACACTGTGGTACGGCCCCTAAAACATGCAGGATCTCATGAAGAGCAGCTTTAGCAGTTTCATTAAATTCAGGTTTAAAACCACCATTGTTTTCAATACATGATCCACTTCTTTTTCCTGGGTAATAAAGGGCTGCCGTGTTAGCTGTTACACCCTCTGTTGCATAACTTGGAAGTTGAGAAGACGCACAAACATCTCTGTTAGAGCCGCCATAGATGATGAAATAAACTTTTTTTGAATCGTTAAAACCAAATCGACTTATTGCAGGCTGTAAAACATTGACCGCCTGAATCCCATGTTTGGATATATCATCATCATTAATATCCAATCTTAAAAAGGTTATATCAATTTTATGATCATCTTTACGATCAAATTTAAGATTTTGACCATCTGCAAATAATCTATCTCTAGTTTTTGAGTTAAACCATTTATCGATTTGATACATTAACATGCTTATTTTGCTATCAAGATCATATTCTTTATCAACACCATCTTTTGGTAAAACGTACATAACATGAATATTATAACCATCATCAATATCAGGAAGATCAGTGAAGTTTCTTCCTGGTTTTTCATCAGAAAACACCGCTGAAGCTAAAAAAAAACTAATTATAGTATAGCTAATAAATATACGCATATTTTTAAATCTGATAAGGTTTTTATTTAATGAAAAAGTTTATTACAAATCCATATTTTAAAAAAGGACTTCCAGGGGATAATGGTACTGATCCTGTTAGTACAGATGTTGAAGCTGTAAAAAAACTTTTGAGTTTATGTCCTAAAGCAGCTGAAACACCTTTAACTGAATCAGTCAAATTAAGTGATGAATTAGGTATTAAAAAATTATGGTTTAAGGATGAAAGAGACCGAATGGGCCTTGGAAGTTTTAAAGCCCTTGGCGCAGCGTTTGTAATCGCAAGTGATGCTGCGGAAAATTTAAAATCTTTAAGCAAGGATGCAAATTGGAGCTCAGCTCTTAATGGAAAAACTTATATATCTGCGAGCGCTGGTAATCATGGAATTTCTTTAGCAGCTGGTGCAAGAATATTTGGAGCAAAGGCTGTAATTTATTTATCTAAAAATGTCCCACCTAGCTTTGCAGATAAAATTAGAAGTTTTGGTGCAGAGGTTGTTGTATGCGGCAATAATTATGAAGAGAGTTTAGAGGGTGCCAAGCAAGAAGCTGAGAAAAACGGTTGGATGCTTTTGTCAGATGTGACCTGGGATGGATACGATCAAGGCTTGAGGGTTATGCAGGGATACTTAGTACTTGCAGATGAAGCATGTACAAAATGTGATGAGCCCCCAACACATATCTTTTTGCAAGCTGGAGTAGGAGGTTTTCCCGCATCCATTGCATCCTATATGAGAAAATATTTTGGTAATGATCCAAAAATAATAATTGTCGAACCCACAAAGGCTCCAGTATTGCTCGAGTCTATAAACAGAGGAGAAGCCATAACTGTTAAAGGTGGTGTTTCAAATATGGGACGATTAGATTGTAAAAGTCCTTCGATAAGAGCGTTATCATCACTTGCAATTACTTGTACAAATTTTATGACAATCGAAGATGAAGATGCCGACATTGCAGTGAAAGAGCTGAGACAAAATAAATTTGATACTTCTCCATCAGGTGGAGCCGGTTATGCCGCTATCAAACAAGCAAAAAAATATCCAGAGTGTGGAATTGACAAAAATAGTAAGATTTTAATAATTTTGACTGAAAAGCCGGCTTAATTTTTATTATTGAAAATTATTCAAACATTATATTAAATTTAGCAAATGATAACAAAAAGTCTTCTCTCTAAAATTATTAAAACAGGGAACCTTACATGGGTAATGCCGAATGGTGAAATTAACACTTACGGTGATGGTACAGGAGAACCTATAAAAATAAGAACTACAAATAACTTTTCAGAGATAAAGTTATTAATGAACCCTTCAATTCATTTTGGTGAGAGTTATATGAATGGATCACTTGTGGTAGAGGAAGGGCGTATTCATGATTTTTTAAAGCTTATCTTTTCAAATACTGAAGTTGACATTGATCATTGGGTGATGAAGTTATCAAAAATAGTTCGAGCCATTTCAAATAAATTAACTACAAGCAATTATATATCTAAATCAAAGAGAAATGTTGCTCATCATTATGATCTTTCTGATAAGCTTTATGATCTGTTTTTAGACCCAGATAGACAATATTCTTGTGCTTATTTTAATTCCCCAAATGATTCTTTGGAGCAGGCGCAAATAAATAAAAAAGAATTAATCTCAAAGAAGTTATTGCTCGAAGAAAATCAATCTGTTTTAGATATTGGTTGCGGTTGGGGTGGAATGGCCTCGCATATTTATAAAAAATCAAACGCAAGTGTTGTAGGCGTAACTTTATCTGAAGAACAAATTGCATATGCTCAACAAAGAAAAGTGAGAGAGAAGTTGGATAAGGTTGAATACAGACTTCAGGATTACAGGAACGTAAATGAGAAATATGATCGAATTGTATCTGTGGGCATGTTTGAGCACGTCGGTACAGCACACTACCAGGAATTTTTTAACAAAGTTTACGATCTATTAAACGATAGTGGAGTTGCGCTTATTCATACAATTGGTAGGTTGAATGAGCCTGGCAACACTGACCCGTGGATAGATAAATATATTTTTCCTGGAGGATATATTCCAGCCCTGAGTGAAACAGTTTCTAGAGTTGAGAAATCAGGTTTATCAATGACTGATGTACAGATATTAAAATTTCATTATGCGGAAACATTAAAAAGATGGAGATATAATTTTTACGACAATATAGACAAGGTTAAAGAAATTTATGATGAAAAATTCTGCAGAATGTGGGATTTCTATTTATCTTCATCCCAGGCTTCATTCGAAGAGTCGACATTAGTTGTATTTCAGCTCCAACTTTCTAAAAATAAAAAGACCGTTCCTGATAAGCGGGATTATTTATTAGCATAGCTACTTTTTAGAAGTAACTATGCTAACTTGTTTATTTAGTTGTTAAATACAACTACCCCTTGATCTACAATATTTGCGTGAGGCGCCATATTCGCGAACATCCATCTTTGCATCTCTTCACTTGCAAAAATATCCAATGCTTTC
Organism: uncultured Pelagibacteraceae bacterium; assembly: GCA_902524285.1. Classification (GTDB taxonomy): domain Bacteria; phylum Pseudomonadota; class Alphaproteobacteria; order Pelagibacterales; family AG-422-B15; genus CACNXQ01. The sequence goes on from CABZCR010000005.1 coordinate 15,421, forward strand.
CCCATATCAACTGGATTAGCTGATGAGAAATATATCATTGCATTTGCAGGAAGGACACTTGATGGACACATAGCGCATTGCAATGTATCAACGATAACTGGAGCTCCTGCTTCACGCATCATTTCTTGCATGATTGGTACGTTGAGTACAAAATTTATTCCACTCTCAACTTCCAGAGTCGCATAACCAATAGTTTGACCCGCCGCAGCTTCACCAAGTGTTGAATTATTTGCCCAAGTTACGCTATTAACGCTACTATCGAACTCAATTTCACCATATGTGCTATTAAACCAATTAGGATTTTCTGCAACGATAGCTGCAGTTTCCATTTGATCTTCATAACTATCATAATAACCATAAACAAATGTAGTATCATTTGAATTATCGCCTCTCAGTTTAGTAGATGATCTAAAAGCAGTATATTTTGCTCCACCAGCCATAGCCTTTTCTTTGAACGCTATAGTTGCTTCTGATATTTCTTGTGGATTAGCTCCTCTTACTTCCCAAACATCTACAATAAATGCCTTACTAGGTAAAATAGAGATAGCTAACAAACCTAAAGATATTAAAAAAGTTTTGTAAATTTTAATCATAGTTTTTCCTTTCCTAAATTAATTTGCAATTACCATGTTCATACCAGTATCAACTTGCTCTACAAATGGCCTTATATTGCTATAAAACCATCTTTGCATATTAAAATCAAAACTATCCATGTCATCGCCCATTTCTTCAAGCGAGTCAGCAGCTAAAAACATCATATGTGTTGTTTCATCCATTGAAGCGGGGCATATTGTGCAGCTCACCAATCCGAGTTGACCGTCTATTCCACTTTCAGACATCTTTTCAGGCATTTGAGGGAAACGATTCACAAAGTTTAAAAAGTCAGTGACATTAATCAGCCCATACCAAAGCGTATTACCAACCTCAGCTGGCTCATAATTGACATCAGCACCTGGCGGAGTTTCGAATACAGCATTTACAACCTGATCCGTGTCTATGTCAAAGTTTTCATCAAACCATGGTTGATTTGTTGCAAATAGACCGTTTGTTTTCATCATTTTACTATTGTTTTCATAAATAGCTGCAAACAACATTGTTTCGTTATAACCGTCACCTTTTATTTTCATGCTAAGAGTAAAATCAATCCATTCTGCGCCACCTGCTTCTGCTAAGGTTTTGAATTTCTCATAGCCTGCAACCATTTCAGCTCTTTTTTCAGGTGTGTTTACGCCAGAAACTGAATATAGGTCTAACACCAATGCTTTACTCGAAGTCATACTTAGTCCTATAAAAGCTAGTATTATGACAATTTTTGCAATTGAATTTTTCATATATATCTCCTTTTTGTTTAATAAATTCTATGTCATCTAAGTTACAAAAATATGATATTTATTATCATTAATAGATAGTCTTACAATTTAATATGAACGCTAACTATATGTAATAACTGGTTAATTCTAATTAGTGTAAAATAAATAAAAAAATATTATATATATATAAAAATGATAAAAAAATTTACTCCTTTTTTAAAGCCAAATGAAGTTCTTTCAAATGAACAAATCGATTACTTAAGAAAAAAAGATAATCTTAAGGGAATTGGATTGTTGTTGCACGCTTGGGTTATAATAATTTTAACGGTTACAATATATACTTTATTTCCAAATATACTAACTTTCGCGTTAGCTGTTTTAGTAATTGCCGGCAGACAACTTGGTTTAGCAATTTTAATGCATGAAGGAGCACATGGTCTAATTACAAATAATTCAAAATTAAATAATTCTTTATCACAATGGGTATGTGCTTTTCCTGTATGGTCTGATACATATGGCTATCGTCACTATCACCTCGCACATCATAGAAATACTCAATTGGAAGATGATCCTGACCTAAGTTTATCAAAACCATTCCCAGTTGAAAAAAAGAGTATGTTAAGAAAAGTGCTTAGAGATATTTTTGGTGTTTCAGGTTTTGTTCAAAGATATGAGTTGATTTTTAAAACATTATTTAAAAGTGACACAAAAAAGAATGATGGAAAAAAAATTAGTGGCTTTGAATCAAGAAATACTCTTTATGGCATACTAATTTCAAATCTCATTATATTTTTTATTTTTTGGCTCATGGGTCAATGGTGGTATTATTTAGCATTCTGGTTATTGCCACTATTTACTTTTTTTCAGCTATTTTTAAGAATAAGAAATATTGCCGAACATGCCGGTGTAAAATCTGAAAATGATTTTAATAATGCTAGGACGACCTACGCAAATATCATAGAAAGAACCTTTGTTGCTCCATATTATGTAAATTATCATCTTGAGCATCATTTATTTATGTTTGTTCCGTGCTATAAGCTCAAAAAAGCACATAAAATGATACTAGAGAAACATTCAAATGAAGGTCTAGAAATTAAAAGTGGTTATGTTTCCATGCTTCGTTCTGTATTAATTTAAATTAATTAGTTAAATGACTGCTGATTTTGAGGAAAACATTCTAAAGAAAGCATTTGGTTCGTTTGCAACAGGAGTTGCAGTAGCCACCTCACATAAAAGTGGATTTACAATTAATTCATTCGCCTCTCTAAGTTTAAAGCCGCCATTGATTATCTTTAATATTTATAAGTCTGAAACTGACCATGTAGACTTTTTAAAAAATAATTCATTTGTTATTAACTTTCTTTCAAATGAACAAGAAGAAATATCGCGTTTATTTGCTACAAAAGATCCTGAAAAAGTGAGTAAAACAAGTCATACTATATCATCAAGCAATAATATCATTCTGAATAATACCTTAGGCCACATTGAGTTATCGGTTTATCAACAAATTGATATTGCTGATCATGTTTTAGTAATAGGCAAGGTTGAAGATTTAAAAATTGACGACAATAGAAACCCACTTATTTATTATAGAAGCAATTATCAAACATTAAAAAATGACAATTAAAAAAAAATATTAATTCTCATTCCAATGTTCTTATCATTAGGACTTTCAATACTGAGTTTGTTAGAAAAAGACATTGAGAGTGAAATTTTAAATTAAGGCTCAGGGTGTAGTAACTGAAGCGGCCCGAAAGCGTTTAAAGCAAAAAATAAGTCAAACGAAAATTAAGAGGAGACCTCTCCGAAATCATTGCTGCCTTCTGTTCCTTTTAAGCACATAAAAAAAATAATAGTAATTATTCCAATAAAAGGAACCAGTACAATTAAGAGCCACCAACCTGAACGATTTACATCATGCAGTCTTCTTACGTAAAGTGCGAAACTTGGAACAATAAAAAGAAAATATAAAAAAATATACATAGGCCCAAGCATTATTGAGTCTGTTGAATTAGCTAATTCAATACCAACTAGTTGTAATTGAAAAAACATATCAAGCTGCAATCCAACAAAACCAACAGCTGTTGTAAACAAGTAAAAGTACCAAAACTCAGCCCTGTTGGCTCTGGTCTTAAAATCAAAACATTTCACGAAAGCATTGTTTATTGATTTGAAAAAACTCATAATGTATTAGACAATTTAATTATTTAACCAATTATAACAAAAATAGATATAATCATTCAAATGTCAAAAAAACTTAGAATAGGTGGGGCAAGTGGATTTTGGGGCGATTCCGTTATTGCAACACCTCAATTATTGAATGGAAACGATCTAGACTTTATTGTTTATGATTATTTGGCAGAAATCACAATGTCAATTATGGCAAGGGCTCGAGCAAAAGATGCCACAAAAGGCTATGCAGTAGATTTTGTATCAAGTGTATTAAAGTTAAATTTGCGACAAATAGCAGATCAAAAAGTAAAAATTCTCAGCAATGCTGGAGGCGTAAACCCAGAGGCATGCGCTGAGGCCATCAGAGAATTAATCAATGAACTTAAATTGGATTTAAAAGTGTCAGTTGTATTAGGCGATGATTTAATGACGGAAAAGAGTAAATTTTCAGAGCTGAATATAAAGGAAATGTATTCAAATGAAGATTTTCCTGCTGAGGACAAAATAGCAAGCATTAATGCATATCTTGGTGCATTTCCTATAGCTGAAGCTCTTAAAAGTGGCGCTGATATAGTTATTACCGGAAGAAGTGTTGATAGCGCAGTTACATTAGGCGCATGTATTTATTCGTTCGGATGGAATGAAAAAGAATATGACAAACTTGCTGCAGGTAGTTTAGCTGGTCACATTATTGAATGTGGAACACAAAGTACCGGAGGTAATTTCACTGATTGGGAATTAGTATCAAAAGATCTGCATCAAATAGGCTATCCCATTGTGGAAGTTTCTGAAGATGGCAGTTTCGATTGTACTAAGTCAAAAAATTCAACCGGCATGGTAAGTTTTGGAACTGTCGCTGAACAGATGCTGTATGAGATAGGTGATCCTCAAGCATATATATTACCTGATGTTATTTGTGATTTTTCAAATGTAAAAATTGAAGAAACCGAAAAAGATAAAGTTAAAATCTCTGGAGCAAAAGGTTATCCAGCTCCTAATCAATATAAAGTTTGCGCAACATACGCTGATGGTTTCAGGGCAGGACATGTTTGTTCATTTGTTGGTATAGATGCTGCTAAAAAAGCTCGTACATACGGAGAAGCAATATTTGAGCGATCAAAGATGATAATGCGCATGATGAATATTGCTGACTTTGATGAAACAAGTATTGAAATTATTGGGGATAACAGTCAATACAGCAAGCAATCATCAAATGAAAACAATCGCGAAGTGGTTCTAAAATTTGCAGCTAAACATCAAGATATCAGAGCGGTAGGTATTATGCTTAAAGAGTCTGTTGGCTTAGGCCTTGCAACTCCTCCAGGATTGTCTGGTTTTGTTGGAGGACGGCCAAAACCATCACCAATTGTAAGGCTGTTCTCATTTTTAATTGATAAGGATCAAGTGAACGTAAGAATTGATAATGGTTCTTCAAAGAATGAAATAAAGATACCACCATCTGATGAATTTGACTTGAACAGTATTGAACAAACAACAGCTCCTGATTTTGAAGATGCAAATGAAAAGTTTGTTGATGTGCCACTTATTAAAGTTGCGTACGGGCGAAGTGGCGATAAAGGCAATAAAGCGAACATTGGTATAATTTCACGTGATCCTAAGTTTTATCCAGCAATATGCAATTTTCTTGACGAAAAAGTTGTCAAAGATTGCTTTGCCGACTTTCTTGAAGGTTCTGTTGAGAGATACTTTTTACCAGGATCAAATTCTATAAACTTTATTTTAAATGATGTTCTAGGCGGTGGCGGGCCAGCAAGTCTTAGAAACGACCCTCAAGGCAAAGCTTATGCGCAAATACTTCTTGATCAGATGATACCAATACCTGAAAAGTTATTGAGTTAAAAAATTGAATAATTTAATTAACATAATTGTCGGTAAGATATAAAAGTAAATTATGTCAAATCCTTTATTAAGTGTTGAAAATATTGAAACTTATTATGGGCCAATCATGGCTATTAGAGGTATCAGCTTTAAAGTTAACCAAGGTTCAATTGTAACAATCCTTGGATCTAATGGAGCAGGGAAAACAACAATTCTCAAAACTATATCAGGAGCAATTGATCCTAGAAAAGGAAAAGTTTATTTAAATGGAAGTGAAATTCAAAAAAAAGATCCCGATAAAATATTAAGACTAGGAATGAGTCATGCTCCTGAAGGTAGAGAAGTATTTCCTTATTGTTCCGTGATTGAGAATCTTCAAATGGGTGCTTACACACGATCAGATAAGAAAGAAATAAATAGAGATATTGAACAAGTTTTTGAATATTTTCCAATACTAAAAGAAAGGATGAACCAACCAGCTGGTTTATTGTCTGGTGGAGAGCAGCAAATGTTATGCATCAGTCGAGCTCTTATGAGCAAGCCAGAAATTATGCTTTTAGATGAGCCGTCATTAGGGTTATCGCCTAAGCTAGTTAAGGAAATATTTGAAATTATAATTCGAATAAATAAAGAATTAAAAACTACAATACTTTTAGTTGAGCAAAACGCTAATATTGCACTTAGTAACTCCGACTTTGGTTATGTGTTGGAACTTGGTCGAATTGTAATGGAAGGAAACAGTAAAGAGCTTTTAGAAAAAGAAGATATAAAAGAATTTTATCTTGGACAGCAAGATGAAGGTATAAGAGGAGAGAGGCGTTGGAAAAAGAAAAAAATGTGGAGATAAATACAATTCCAAGACTTTTTTGGGACTCGGTTAAATCTCGTGGAGAAAAAGTTGCCATGAGAGAAAAAGATCTTGGTATTTGGCAAGAAATCTCATGGTCTCACTATGGAGAAAAGGCAAAACTAACTGGTCTTGCTCTTCACGCTCTAGGACTAGAAAAAGGTAATGTGGTTTCAATTGCAAGTGAAGGAAATCCTGAGTGGCTTTATACTGATATGGGGACAATCGGTGCGGGAGGAATTTCTAGTGGAGTGTATACAACAGACTCGGCTGCACAGGTTAAGTATCTAGTAAATGATAGTGCTACAAAATTTTATTTTGCTGAAAATGAAGAACAGCTTGATAAAATTTTAGAAGTAAGAGGTGAGTGTCCTTCATTAAAACAAATTATTGTCTTCGATATGGAAGGGTTAAATGACTTTCATGATGATCAAGTTCTTAGCTATGAAGAGTTTTTAAAAATTGGTGAAAAAACTGATCAAGAAAACCCCAATCTTTGGGAAAGTTTAGTAAATAATGTAAGTCCAGATGACATTGCAATTTTAGTTTACACATCAGGTACAACAGGGCCTTCAAAGGGTGCGATGATTAATCACACAAACTTACTTTATTCTATAAATACTGGATATGACATCTTTGATGTTATGGAACACGAGGAGCAATTATCGTTTCTTCCGTTATGTCATATATTGGAGCGGTCAGTTTCAGTTATGATCCCTTTAAAAACAGGCGCAGTAGTTAATTTTGCAGAAAGTATTGATACAGTTCCTGAAAATATTCGAGAAGTTTCTCCCACAGTGTTTATTGCAGTCCCAAGGATTTGGGAAAAGTTTTATTCATCGATTACAATATTAATGAAAGATGCAACTTTCGTTGGCAAGTTCTTCTATCAATTTTCAATAAATGTTGGCTCTAAATATAAAGAGTACTTTATTGATGGAAAAGAACCTCCTTTATCATTGAAATTATCTTATTGGATATGTAATCAACTGGTTTTAAAAAATATAAAAAAACTTCTCGGTTTGAATAACTGTCGTTACGCACTAAGTGGCGCTGCGCCTATATCACCTGATCTCATAAATTGGTATCTCTCACTTGGTATAGATATGAGAGAAGGATGGGGAATGACAGAAACTGCTGGAGTTGGAACTGCATTTTATTCCAGAGAAATAAAACTAGGACATGTTGGACGAGCCGTTAATGATTCTGAAGTAAGGATTGCGCAGGATGGAGAGATTTTATTTAGAGGTCCAGGCGTGTTTTGTGGTTATTTAAATAAACCTGAACAAACAAAAGAAACTCTGATTGATGGATGGCTGCATACAGGAGATGTCGGTGAGATTGATAATTACGGAAATTTAAAAATTACAGATAGAAAAAAAGACATAATCATTACAGCTGGCGGAAAAAATATATCTCCATCTGAAATAGAAAATGAATTAAAATTTAGTCCATTTATATCAGATGCTGTTGTAATTGGTGATAAAAGAAAGTTTTTGTCATGTCTAATAATGATAGATGAGGAGAATGTGATGAAACACGCTCAGGATAATGACATACCGTTTTCTAATTTTGAAAGTCTTTGTAAATCAGAGGAAATAGTTTCCTTGATCGATGATGAAGTCAATAAAGTAAATAAAAAATTTGCCTCTGTAGAACAAGTAAAAAAATTCTCATTAATTGATATACAATTAACAGCTGAAGACGATGAGCTCACTCCGACCATGAAGCTGAAACGCAAATTCATAAATCAAAAATACGGTGATATCATTGAAAGCATGTATCAATCTGCTTGATTTTCCTCTGTGAAATAATAAGATTTCCTTTTAAATTCATGAGGACAAACGATGATAAGTAAGCGATTTTCAATTTTTTCGATTTTTTTGACACTATTTTTAACTATTGGCTACAATTCTTATTCTCAAGGTGTATCAGACGATGAAATCATTCTTGGCATGCATACAGATATAAGTGGGCCTGTTTCCTCATTTGGAAAATATTCCGTTGAAGGTGTTCAAATGAGAATTGATGAAATTAATAAAGCAGGAGGTATTCATGGAAGAATGCTTAAAATAATTGCAGAAGATCATCAATACCAAGTTCCTCGCGCAGTCCAGGCAGCAAATAAGCTTCTAAATAAAGATAAGATATTTCTTATGGTTGCAAGTTTAGGAACGCCAATGAACAATGCTGTGTTTGAAGCTCAAGAGAAAAAAGATATACCAAATTTATTTCCTCTTTCATCAGCAAGATCAATGACTGATCCTTTGCATCGTTTAAAATTTGGAGCTCTTTCAAGTTATTATGATCAAATTAGAGCTGGTGTTAAGTGGGCAATCAATGAGAGAGGAAAAAATAAAATATGCGTTCTTTATCAAGACAATGATTTTGGACAAGAAACATACGAAGCCACTGTAGACCAACTAAATGAAATGGGTTTAGAGTTGCATGAAAAAGCAACTAATAAGCCAACTGATACAGATTTAACCTCTCAAATTACAAAATTAAAAAATGCAGGCTGTGAAGCTGTTGCAATGGGTACAATTGTTAAAGATACAATTCTTGGATATACAAAAGCTAGGCAGATGAAATGGGATGCATTATTTTTTGGCCAAGTTGCAAGTTTTCATCCTGTTATAGCATCACAACCTGATGGAGTTACAGATGGATTTTATACATTTGCTCAATTTGATACTCCAAGTAAAGCAAATTGTTCACCGAAGATTTGTGATTGGATTGATACTTATGAGTCAACTTTTGGAAACTTACCAAATATAGGTTCAGCTTATGGTTATATGTATATGGATATAACTGCTAGAGCACTAGAAATTGCTGGTCGTGACTTAACAACAGATAGTTTCCTAAATGCTTTAGAAAGCATAAATGATTATAAAATACCTTTTGGTGATACAGTACTTTCTTGGTCCCCAGAAAAACATTTAGGTGCAAATGTTGCTTATTTATTTGAAGTTCAAAATGGAACTTTTATTCAAACGGATAATAAAGAATATACATACTAAATGAAAATTTTTGTTTATTTATTTCTTTCGTTATTTATTTCTAGCTTATCGTTTGCTGACCAAGGCATTACAGAAGATAAGATCTTAATTGGAATGCATACTGATCTAAGTGGACCTGCCTCTATGATTGGAAAACAAAGTGTTGACGGTGTAAATATGCGAATTGATGAATTTAATCAAGCGGGGGGAGTTCATGGCAGAACAATAAAATTTATCGTTGAAGACCATCAATACACCGTCCCAAGAGCGGTGCAAGCGGCCAATAAACTGTTAAGAAAAGATAAAATTGGATTTATGTTGGGCTCTCTTGGTACGCCAATGAATAATGCAGTGATGTCTGATCAACTATCAATGAATATTCCTAGTTTATTTCCTCTTACAGCTGCACGATCAATGTTTGACCCCTATGATCGTTTGAAGTTTACATCAGGCTCAACATATTATGATCAGATCAGAACAGGATTGAAATATCTTATTGAAAATAACAATCGAAAGTCAGTATGTGTTTTGTATGAAGATACTGATTTTGGACAGGAAATTGTTGATGCTGTGGATGATCAACTTACAGCAATGAACATGACATTAGTTGAGAGTGCGTCAGCAAAGCCTACAGATACTGACTTTACTGCTCAAATAAAAAAACTTAATAATGCAGGATGTGATTTAGTAGCCATGGGGACAATTGTTCGAACAACTATATTACCATTTATGAAAGCAAAGGAAATAAATTGGACAGATGTTGATTTTGTAACAACTTCAGCAAGTTATTATACAGTTGTGGCAGAGCAGCCGAATGGAGTAATGAATGGACTGTACTGTTTAAATTCTGTTGTATTCCCGTATTACGATACAGCTAATGAAATTGAAAAAAAATGGTGGGATAAGTTTAAATCTATTTATGCAACAGACCCTAATACTGGAGCCATATATGGATATATTTTTGCAGATATAGTTGTTGAAGCTATCAAAAGAGCTGGAAAAGATTTAACAGTTGATAGCTTTGTTGAGGCAATGGAAACTCTTAAAGATTATGAGGATCCACTAAAACTTGGCTCGGTTACATTTAATCCAGATCAAAGACAAGGAAGTAATATTTCTTATTTCTTTCAAGTTCAAAATGAAAGATTTGAAGTAATTTCTGGACCAATTAATTACTAATTACGGTATAAACTTGATAAAGAGCGCTGTCTTAATTGCAAACGGAAATGTTTCAAAAACAAATTACGTTAAAAAGGTAATAGATAGTAACGATTACTTTATTAGTATTGATGCTAAATCAGAAAATTTAAAAGAATTAGGAGTTCAACCTAATCTAATTTTAGGTGATCTTGACTCCGCGTCAATTGATGATCTTGATAGTAAAATAGAAGTTGTTGAATTATCCGATCAGAACAAAACTGATTTAGAAAAATCGTTAGATTATTGTAAGGAGAATAGTATTAAAAAAGTCGTGATATTAGGAAGTAGCGGTTTAAGGGAAGATCATTCAATGGCAAATGTTCTAATAGCCAGCACTTACTCAGATATTTTGCAAATTGAACTAATAACAAATTATTATCGAATAATCTTTGTGAGAGAAAATACAAAAATAAATGCTCATAATGTGCCGGTATCTATTATTTCATTGTCGTCAGATAACAAAATTACAACAAGAGGATTAAAATATGATTTGAATAACGAAAAATTGAAATCTTTTTCTCATGGCATAAGTAACGAAGTAAATGGAGATAGCTTTACAGTGAAAGCTGAAAGTGTAATTGTTGTTTTTATAGGAATTAAGTAGTGAAAAAAATTGGTATAATTGGCGGAGGCATATCTGGTCTTACTTTAGGCTGTGTTCTAAAGGGATCTGGAAAAGAATGTGTAATTTTTGAAAGATCAAGCGCACTAAGTGAACATGGCGCAGGCATATCATTAACTCCCAATGCTTGTAAAATACTCAATGAAATAGATATTTTGGATGCTGTCAGAGCAGAGTCTTGTTCTCCATTAGATATTGCTTGGAGAGATGATCAGGGAAATGTAATTAAAAAAATTAATATTAATGAATTTGGAGAAGTAATTACATCAAACAGAAAAGTCCTAATTAATAAACTGTATGAAAAATTTAAAAATCTTGGTGGAGAAATAAAATTTAATCATGAGTTGTTAGATATAATAAAAGAAAAAGAATTAGTTTTCAAAAATCAAGAAAATATAAGTGTCGACTACATAGCAGGCTGCGATGGGATAAAATCACTAATTAGAACAAATAAAATCAAAAAGGATAAAATTACTTTTTCAGGTTATACCGCGTGGAGAGGTATTGGTTCGTCCGATAGCAAAAGGATAAATATATACCTAGGTAAAAATAGCCATATCGTCTGTTACCCTGTTAATGAAAAACTCGAAACAAGTTTTATTGCAATAAAAAAAAGCAAAATAAAAAATAATGAAAGTTGGAGAGAGGAGGGAAGGCATGAGGATTTATTAGAGGATTTCTCATCCTATGGAAGTTTCATTAAATCATTATTTCAATCTTCAAAAAAAGTTTATAAATGGGGTTTATTTGATCGAAAGTCACTTAATTCTTTTTCCAATGGTAACATAACTTTATTAGGAGATTCGGCGCACCCGATGATGCCGTTTTTGGGTCAAGGCGGCGCTATGGCACTGGAAGATGCATACATATTTGGAAATTTAGCAAACAAATATGACGATTTTAATTTCATAAGAAATAATTATGAGAAATTGAGGGTGGGTAGGACTAATGCAATTAAAAGATCTTCAAGATATCAGGGATATATAAATCATTTAGGAAACCCAATTTTAAAATCACTAAGAAATTTTATGTTAAAAAATACAGATATTGCTATGCGAAGAACTAAGAATATTTATAATTACGAACCATTGAAAATTATTAACAATTTATAAGTATGACAACATTGCCAGAAACAAAAGCCTGTAAGGTAAATATAGAAAATGAATGGTTAACTATTTCATTCAATCAACCAGAAAAAAGAAATGCATTAACTAGTGAATTAACTGATGATATTAAAAATATTTTTGATGCAGCGCGTGATGACTTAGGCGTGAGAGGCGTTACCATGAGAGGAGAAGGGGGAATATTTTGTGCGGGTGGAGATTTAAAAATGTTTAAAACTGGTTTTCAAGGTGGAGAACAGGGCATGAAAGACGTAGAAGAGGCCAGTGCTTTAACAGGTGCGTTTTTTGATATGATAAACTCTTATCCAAAGCCAGTTGTTATGTTAGCTGAAGGTGCGGCGATGGCTGGCGGTCTTGGAATGCTTTGTGCTGGAGATATTGTGGTAGTGACTGAAGATTGTAAATTTGCCTTAACTGAAACTACACTGGGAATACCCCCTGCTCAAATTGCTCCCTTTGTCGCACAAAGAATAGGTTTAGCTAAAGCAAGACGCATCATGCTTACAGCAGCAAGGTTCACAGGTAAAGAAGCATTTGAAATGGGATTAGCAGATTTTATAGCAAAGGATGCTAATGATTTAAAAAATATTGAGTCTGAAATAATAAAAGGAGTTATGAATTGTGCTCCTGGAGCAAATGCAATTACAAAAGAAATTGTCCTAGCGACAAGACACTTAGAGAGAAGCGAAATGATCAATTTTGCTGCAAAAGGTTTTGCTGAACGCATGTTAAGTGATGAAGGCAGAGAAGGCATTGCATCTTTTATTGAGAAACGTAAACCGAAATGGTCAAAATGACAGATCAAAATTTAGAATTGCAACAAGCTTATGATTTTTGTAATGAAAGCAACGCAGTATACAAATTATTATCATCCTTAAGTGATAGTGATTATGAGGAAAAAACTCAATTCAAAGGTTGGAACTTCAATAATGTTATTGGCCACCTTCATGTATGGAATTATGCCGCAGATTTATCTCTTCAAGACGGTGATGATTGGAAAAACTTTGCCAACAGCGCTCTTGAAATGCTTGGGAAAGGTTCAACGATGAATCAGTTTGAGGAAACTATAACTAAAGGAATTAAAGGGATAGAATTACTAGATACTTGGAAATCATATTATGAGAAAATGACCGAACGATTTGCTGCTGCTGATCCAAAAAAGAGAGTTAAATGGATGGGTCCAGACATGAGCGCAAGATCTTCAATAAGCGCAAGACACATGGAGACATGGGCGCATGCTCAGGAGTTATATGATACACTTGGTATTGATAGAATTAACGAGGATCGTATTAAAAACATAGTTATTATTGGAAATAACACATTTAAATATTGTTTTACAATAAACAAGAGAGAGCTTCCTGAAGAAACTCCAAGATTAGAATTAACTGCACCATCTGGTGAGGTTTGGGAGTTTAATAATCCGACAAATGAAAACAAAATAACAGGAAAGGCAGAAGAGTTCTGTCAAGTTGTTACGCAGGTAAGAAATATTGAAGACGTTAATCTCAATGTATCTGGCGATATAGCAAATGATTGGATGTCAATTGCTCAATGTTTTGCTGGTGGTGCAGAAACTCCACCCAGGCCCGGTACAAGAAAAAAAGTTAATCGAAAAAATTAATTAATCTCAGCAAAAAAATAATTGACCCAAAAAGCATTTCAATATTTATTCCATTAATTAAAGAACTCGTCCCGAAGGCAATATTTGCATAAATTATAATTCCAATAATAATTAAGCAAAAAATTATTCCTAAAGTTTTCTGATAAATACTTGGATTTAATATTGACTCTCTTAATCCGTATCCAGAAAAATATGCAAGTATGCAAGATGCGGTAAATACCAGCGCATTAAGAAAATTACTTAAATAAGAAATATAAATTGATAAAAATATGATTAAGCCGAATAAAAAAATTTTACTATAGTTAATAATCATTTATTTTGGTGTTTTCATGGCAACTCCGTTTAAAGGTCCAAACGTCTCAGCATCTGCCTTGATCCAATTTTCATAATCCTTAAAAGCAGTCGATGTTAATTTTAAACTTTTTATACGCTTATCTTTTGGAAGGGCAGTTTTTTTAATAAACCCTTTTTGTATTCCAGCCTCAATAATGGATTGTATTGAAGATTTAGAGCCTGTTTTAGGTGAAATAGACTGGCATAAATGCTGAAAAGAAGTTGTATAATTGGGATCAAAAGTTGCCAATGCAATTATTGTCATCACATTCCAATGTAAAGGAGATTGGAAAATAAAGTTTGTAAGAGGTAAATTAAGTTCATATTCTTCGTAAAATCTTAGAGCAGACTCTATTGTTTTAACAATTTCTTGATGATACTTGCTATTCATTGATAAGGAATACTATTAGACTCCCATAATAAATAATTACCTATGTTTGGTAATAGTTTTTAAATATTATTTTTATTTAAACAGCAATTTTAGAGAGTCTTGATGCGATAATTTCTTCAGCTTCAGCAACAACTCTATCAATTAATTCTTTACAAGTTGGTATATCATGAATAAGTCCAGCTACCATACCACAACTCCATGCGCCTGCATCCATTGCACCTTCTTGCATAATTTTTGGGTAAACACCTGCTACCTCTCCAAAGATATCTTGTATTTGGATCTCATCTCCTAAAGATTTTTCTTTTTCGAGTATTTTTGTAACTGCATCATTTTTTAATACTCTTTCTGTATTTCTTAATGGTCGCATAATTAGTTCGGTATCGAGTTCGCTTGCATTGACTAGGGCCTCTTTTACATTTTGATGCACAGGAGCCTCTTTTGTTGCAATAAAGCGTGTCCCCATGTTTACACCCTCAGCACCCATGGCTAGAGCAGCTACAAGTTGTTGGCCGTTACCCATGCCACCAGAAGCAATAAAAGGAATTTTTAATTCTTCAAAAGCACGAGGTAAAAGTATCATATTTGGAATATCGTCTTCACCAGGATGACCACCACATTCAAAACCGTCAACACTCGCCGCGTCGCATCCAATTTTTTCTGCTTTTAGAGCGTGTCTAACAGACGTACACTTATGTATTACTTTTATTCCAGCATCCTTAAGAAGTGGCATAAATTTTTCAGGGCTTCTTCCGGCAGTCTCTACAATTTTAACACCACCTTTTACAATTGACTCTATATAGCCAGGATAATCTGGGTTTGCAAAACCTGGAAGGAAAGTCAAATTAACACCAATTGGCTTGTCAGTCATATCTTTGCAACGAGCTATTTCGTTTGAAAGATCTTTTGGACTGGCTTGAGTAAGTCCGGTTATGATTCCTAAGCCTCCTGCATTAGAAACTGCAGCAGCCATTTCAGCAAAGCCAACGTAATGCATACCGCCTTGTACAATTGGATGGTCAATTTCGAACATTTCTGTAATTTTTGTTTTAATCATTGTTTTTCCCAGATTTATAAATAATTTGGATATTAGACTTTATCGAGCTTTTTAAATCAAGCAGATTTTTCAGCTATTTATTTGAAAGGATTATTATGATTAATCGACTTAAGTGGGCTAGTACTTTTTTTATCTTGGTTGGTATTTTGCTGACTAATTTAAATATTTATCCCTTAAATATATTTGTTCATGGAACGGGTGCAATTGGATGGACAATGGTAGGATATATGATGGCAGATCGCGCCATATTAACAAATTTTGGACTTCAAATTCCCTTGTTTATAATTGGTAATATATATCTTTTGGTATAAGTAATTTGAATGTCTGAAAAAGAGATAGTAATTAATATATTCGGTGATGAGATTGAAGCTTGCTGCTATGACCCAATGACTGGTTATTTTAGAGATGGTTTCTGTAACACTGACGAACACGATTATGGAAGTCACGTGGTTTGCGCAGTAATGACAGATGATTTTCTTGAATTTAGTAAATCTAAAGGAAATGATCTCTCAACGCCAAGACCAGAATTTAATTTTCCTGGATTAAAAGAAGGTGATCGCTGGTGCCTTTGCGCTTTGAGATGGAAAGAGGCATATGACGCAGGTGTAGCACCAAAAGTACACCTTGAAAGTTGTCATTTAAATTCTTTAAACTTTGTTACAAAAGAGCAATTAGAAGAGCACGCGGTAAATAGATTAAACTAATAACAATGAAATTTTTTACCTCAATAATCTTTTTTTTACTCACCTTTAATTTAAATGCATCAGAATACAAATTAGAAAAAGTAATCTCTGGCCTTAATAAGCCATGGGGCATGAGTTTTATCAACGATAATGAATTATTTCTTACACAAAAATCAGGTGAAATTTTAAAAATTAATTTAATAACAAAAGAAGTAAAAAATTATCCTCATAATTTAAAAGTTGTTCAACCGCACTGGCAAGCTGGAATGCTCGATGTAATTTATGAAGATGGTGAGATTTTTGTAAGTTATACAGAAGACAGAGGAGATGATAAAACCAGCACGTCAATAGCTCGAGGTTTTATTGAAAACGATAGTTTCAGCAAATTAGAAAATATTTTCCAATCAGGTTCTTCATGGAACAACATTCACTGGGGATCAAGGCTAATGTTTAAAGATGGTTTATTGTATGCAAGTATTGGTGAGCGCGGTTATGGAAGTGTTGCACAAAATCCAACAAGTTACTTTGGAAAAATGATACGAATTAATAAAGATGGGTCAGCACCTAAGGA
This sequence comes from uncultured Pelagibacteraceae bacterium, assembly GCA_902524285.1. GTDB lineage: Bacteria > Pseudomonadota > Alphaproteobacteria > Pelagibacterales > AG-422-B15 > CACNXQ01. The sequence goes on from CABZCR010000005.1 coordinate 32,187, forward strand.
TAATCCATATTCAATGAACGAAGACTGGTTACCTGAGATCTATCAAATAGGACTTAGAAATCCTCAAGGCATAATGCTCTATCCAAATGATAGTGAAATATATATTACAAATCACGGGCCTAGAGGTGGTGATTTTTTTGGTAAAGTAGAGGCAGGAACTAACTACGGTTGGGCGGATGTTGCATGGGGTGGAATTGATTATGATGGCTCAATTATTGGTGACGGAAGTGCATGGAAAGAAGGACTTTTAAAACCAATTTATACATGGGTCCCATCAATTGCGGTCAGTGACATGACGTTTTATGGAGGAGACTTGTTTCCTGAATTAAAAAATAAAATTTTGGTGACCAGTTTAAAAGCACAAAGATTAATTTCACTCGAATTTGACGGTAAAAAAGCAAGAAATGAAACTACGTTATTTGAGAAAGTTGGTCGAGTACGCGATGTAGAAACAAATAGTGCTGGTGAAATTTATGTTATTATTGATAACGAAGATAGTGGAATTTGGAAGTTAGTAAATAAATAATGTTTTATATTTACTTAACAATAAAAATAATAGCCTATTACTCACTTCCTTATTATTTATTTCATCAAAGAAAATCGCACAACAAACTATTAAGCTTTCAATCTTTTTTTCTTATATTTTGGCTTCTTTATTTAGCATATTTATCTTATTTGCCTTTTATAGACTACTACTACACAAACGAACTAAATGTTCAGTTTATTATACCTAATTATGCGTCATACATTTTGGTAGTCATGTTTGCTCCAGTGCCTACGTTATTTTATTTATTTTTTATACCATTAGTATCTAAATTTAGAATTTTAAGCATAGGTGTTGGGATTTTATATCTATTAGTCAGCTCGATTATAATTTTTGGAATTGAGACATTTAACTATCAAAAAAGAGTCCCATTAGAGAAAATATGTTACAATTTTCATAGTGATACAGATGAAAAACTTTCATGCTGTCTTAAAGCAGGTTATATTTGGCAGGAAGGGTTTAGTTATTTTGAAGATGTACCTACGGGCTGTAAAAAGTATATGAATTGGAACGATTAATATGAGTAATGTTAATTTACTTTTAGGAAGAATAATAATTGGAATTTATTTTTTAGTTTTTGGAGCAATATTCAAATTATTTAATTATGAATTTACTCTTAATTATATGTTTGATCATCAAGTGCCGTATACAGAAATATCTTTAATAATAACAATAATTTTACAAAGTGTATGTTCAATTTCAATTTTAGTAGGCTATTATTCAAAATTATCTGCCTTTGTATTAGCGCTTCTGACAATACTAATAAATTATTATATGCATGATTTTTGGAATATGAGTGAAGGTTTGGAGCAGAGGCATGAACTTCAAAATTTTGTTAAAAATACAGGAATAATCGCGGGTTTATTAATTTTATCAGCTGTTCACCCAGGCAAATACAAATTAGCACATTAGATGTACAAATATTTCCTACAAGGACTCAGAATAGGTGTCATTTCTAATTTATTTCTACTTTGGGCCTCTTTAACAATAGCAAACATTAGCAATGACTTATTCCTTGTTGTTCCTGCTATAATTTTAATATCAGTTTCTGCATTTAGATGTTTGTTTCCTGTAAATTATGCTTCTAAATCAGTGATTATTGACACAGTTCTTTCTTCAGTATTTGTGACACGATTTTTAGTAACCATCGTTGAGGTGACATATATCTATATGTTTAGTTATGTGCTCAGGGTTATTAATTCTGATCAATATATGCTTGTTGATTTAATTTCTTGGTTAATGGTTATCCAAGTAATTATTTCACAGTTTTTTTGTTGGGGTGCAATACTTTTAAAATACGAACGTTTTTACTTTTATGAAGAGTTTGGATGGTTTGTAATTTTTTTAATTAATACGATTTTAAGCATAGCCATGCTTAGCTTAGATCTATCAAATGCTCATCATTCACTTATTATTATTAACATAGTTTTTGGAGCTTTATATCTACCATGGCAAGTGCTGCATTTAAAATCTATAACAAAAAGAATAAATGATAATCCTGAAATTAAGGCTCAAGAATTCAAAGTGGATTTATCAAAAGTTAAAGTGGAATTAAAAAGCTCAATTAATGATCGAAAATTATCTTTTGAGAGTAACGATTGGGGCGGAGTAGTCGGGATGATGTGGATGTATGGGTATTGGATATTATTTATTCCAATATGGATTTTCTATATTATTTTAATTATTTAACTATTCCCCCATATACGCCTAACTCATACATTAGGATACGACATCAAACAGAGGTATAGCAATAAAATTATCTATACTTGCATACATACACGTACTGCCTTGTACAGGGTCGTGCAGTAGAGTACGTACACGAAGTAGGCCCGACCAATGTTCTTTCGCAACACAAAATAATTTAATTAATCTCACAAAGTATTAATCATGTGAAAAAGTGCCATCAGGATAAATTTTCTGAGCTTTGTAAAGTATTCTATGATCTTGGCTTAAAGACTCTTTTGCACCAATATCTAAAACAACTTCTCCATTTGAGTTTATTTCAAGTAAATGACTTCCAGTAACAACCATAAAATTACCATTTTTCAATTTATCAACGTCCCTTATTGTTCCGTATGCCTTACTCTTAGGGGCTCGCCATTGCCAAACGATTTTATCTGTCTCAGGATTAAACTCAATAGCTCTATCGGGATTCCTTAAACCAACTACTATATTGCCATTTTGAAGTTGTTGAGGCTCGTGAGGATTGCATCCTCTTATCTCTCCAGAGGTCAAAAGAGCTCTTTTTTTCTTGTTACAATTAAAAATATATTTTTTTATTATCTCAGCCTCTCTATTAATCCAAATAATTTCTTGAAAATCACGCATGGAGATTAAAAAAGTATCATCTGCAAGCGCAGTCACACCATTATTGTGTATCCAAGTTTTACCTGAACCAGTAGTTTTTGAATCCGACGCATATGCATCTGCAAATGGAGCAATGTTATGAGTCTTCATGCCATCCCAACTCCACACAACGTTTTTATTGTTATCAACTTCGATGATTTTTTTACTTCCTTTAGGACCCCATGCGTAATTTATAAGGACATTTTCGTTCGATAACTTATCAACATCATGACTTACTTTAGTTTTGTAAGACCAAATTACTTTGCCTTCTCTATCTATCTCATAAACCCCTTTTTCAGCGGCGATTAAAATTGTGTTTTTATTTGTGAATTTAGCATCATCTAATCTTCCAAATGAGCTATCCCCATTGTATTGCCAAACGATTTCAGCATTATTAGTAATTTCCACTACTCGACCGTGTGAATTTTTTTGAGGGACAACTAGTAAAAATGTTCCTTCCTGAATTTTATTAGCTTCATATACTAATAATTGCAGATCTTTACCAAAAGGGGAGGTTTTAAAAATCTGAGGATCTTGTTCACTGCTAGCAACATTATTTCCATTTTTCTTCCATATTTTTTTACATGATTGAATAACCTCTTTTGCTTTTTTTCTTAATGGTTTTTCGTCTGGTCGACCGTTTTCTAAGAATTTGATTTCACTTTCTTCTAAACCATTACTTTTAAAGCATTTCAGAACTTCTTCATTTGGATTAGAAAAAATATCCCATTTGCTAGCCTGACTAGGACCAGAATAGAGAATAAAAATAATTGTGATTATTAATTTACAAAATTTCATATAAATAACTTTATTTATAAATTGTTAAGAATTTATTGCATTTTAGTATCATAAAACTATTTGTAAAAAAAAATTTAACAAAGTGGGAGTTAAAAGTTGCAGCTAATTCGTTGAATAGAAGAATTTACTCCCCCATATACGCCTGAGTCATACGTTGCTGTACAACGTCGAACTTAGGTTTAGCAACAAAATTATCTATACTTGCATTCATACACGTACAGCCTTGTTAAGGGTCGTGCAGTAGAGTACGTACACGAACTAGGCCCGAATATTACCTTTCTACGTATGATTATTTACAGATACCTCTATCAACTATTTGGCTTTCTGCACCAAGTTCCTTTAACATAATTGATACTTCGTACTCTTTTGATTTATTATCAATTTTCATAAAGAAATAAGATAATTTCTCCTCAATTGACAAAGCCCAAAAGTCTCCGACCTTGGGACCGTGATATTCTAAATAGTTAACTTTCTCACCATCAATACTTGAATTGTGGTCACTGACTCCAAGTAACGCCCTGTAAGAACCTTCCTCTATGGGAATATAAGCTGGATCTAAAATCACAAGGTATTTTGAATCACTATCATCAGAAATACAAAATAATTCCTTTTCAAAACTTGCATTAGCTACAGTCGTAAAACCTAATATGATTAATATGGAGAGTAGGTGTTTCATTCTTCTATAAGCCAGTTTCGTCAACTAGACATCCATTGTCATACTTTTTTGATCTATAAGATATTCGAATAGACTGGATATCTTCTTTATTATCGTAATCTAAACTACCACTTAAAAAAATATTATATTTTTCATAATCAATACTAAGAGATCTAATTAAATGTTCATCTACATATTCGTCACTTTTAATATTTCCTAGGTCACCATATTTTTCAATTAGCTTAGAAGCCAGATTATTATAAACTTCATTTAAATTTATTAATATTTCTGCAGACTCTTCCCCATTGGTGCTACTCGCTGAAACACTTTCAATTCTTCCATCATTACAGGCAGTTGTAATCGAATACTGGATAAAATGTTTGTTTGGTTCAGGCGGGCTTACTTCAAACACCATTCGATTCATTTTATCGGGATATTCGTCTTCTAACTTACTAAATCCAAATTTATTTCCATCTTCATCTTGATAGTGGTAAATTAGATCATTTAATGTAATGCCAAATGGCGTTAAAATAATATTTGCTTTAGGCGCATCCGAGATTGCAGCTGTCATCAGACCTAACAAGATTAATATGGAGAGTAGGTGTTTCATTCTTTTTCATACTTACGTTTAATGACTTCAATATCTGATTTAATGGCGTCTAAATCGTTTTTTATATCAACAACATCTTCGCCGCTAATACTTTTAGATATCTCTTCCAATCGATCTGATTGATACATCATCATTGCCGTATGTCGATCATCAGCGGTAATGATTGCGGCTCTCGTAGTAAGCAAGAACCATATAACCACAACCATAAAAATAATTATGATCAATTCAAAATAGTTGGAAATAAAGTCCATAATAAATTCCATTTCAAAATCTTACAGCACATAGTTTAAAAGGCAATTTCGTTTACAACCCCCCTATATATACAGTTAACCCCCGTATTTTAGATTGATGGGTTAGGTTGTTCAAAACCCCCTATGTGCTAATATTTCAATATGAAGAATGTAAAGTGGGAAAATACCAAGACAGTTATAGCATTAGTAATCTTTGTATTGATAATCATTGCAATTGGTCTTTCTCTTTACCCTGATACAAACGAAGGTAGAAATGACCTTCAACAAATAGGTACTGCCATTGCTGAATACTCGATAGGTGATGTTATAAAGTTGGTATGGAATTTTCCAATGAGTATCATCCTCCTAACTTTTTTGGCTTGGTATTTACTTTGGCCTAGGGGTTTATTTAGATTTAAGAAGGAGAGTAAAAATGACTGACTTAGTTTTGGTAGGTTTTATCGTTATCTCAATTATTTTGATTGCTGGTATATATCTTATACGTGATGCAATCGGACAAGTTGTTGAAAATCAAGTTCCAATAACACAAAACCAACTAATTTTAATAGGTAAACTTAAAAGGATTGAAGACTCTATTTACAGCGTACAAAGCAATATCAAGGAAATAAAAAGTCTTACAGATGATATTGAGCGTAATCAAAGAAGTTTGTAAAGTAACGTTATGAAAACATTTTTGTTCAGACTATCTAGACTAATAAGCGTGATTATGTTTCTACTAATATTATTAATATTTATTGGATTTATTAACAAAGGGATTACTCTTTTTGGTGTTTTTACTATTAGTTTAATACTCTTGCTGCCAATATTAATCTTTAATTGGGTTTGTTTTGGCAAAATATCAATTTGGATTAACAAATGAGCTTTAAAGAAATATTCGATGCTATTGGTAACGCGTTCAGAGAAGTGGGAGAGTTAATAAGTCTTTTGGGAAGTTTTTTATGGAACTCACCGTGGTACTTTACAGCTTTATTTATTTTGACAGTGATATTTGGGACAGCATTATTTACCTCTAGTGATGAACATTGGTCGACTAGACTATTAATAGCTGTTTTCTTTTTAGCTTCAGGTTATGGAACTATTAGTTATTGGCCTTCAGTATCATAGTCAAGTGTCACAACTGCCATATAATCTTACTTAACTTATATAACTGAAAAATTGAATTTATTTGACGTTTAGGACCCGAACTAGGCCCGAATTAAATAATAAGTAATTGATATTATTTACAAAATTAAAAAAGACACAAAAAGTAGGGGTTAAAAGTTGAGTCTTATCAATGGGTTAGAGGATTTTACTCCCCCATGTAAGCTTGCTTAACATCAGCGTTATTTTTAATTTCCTCAGGTAGACCAGATGCAAGTATCTTACCGTAATTAAGCGCAAGTATACGATCTGAAACTTTATTTACAAAACTCATGTCGTGTTCAATCATAATTATGGTAATTCCTAATAAAGATTGAATATCCTTTATCCAAAAGCCAAGATCAATTGTTTCCTCATTTGTTAATCCTGATGACGGTTCATCTAATAGAAGTAATTTTGGATCAGTGCAAAGAGCTCTTGCAAGCTCAACATTTTTGCGAACACCGTAGGGAAGGCCGTTTATAAGAGTATCTCGGTAATGCTGAAGGTCTAGGAAGTCAATTACTTCTTCAACTTTGAGCCTGTATTCATGTTCTTGCTTGCGGGCACTGGGTGTAAAAAATACCTCAGATAAAATATTCGTTTTTTTATAAATGTGTCGTCCAAGAAGTAAATTCTGTAGAACAGTTGCATTTTCAAATAATTCTAAATTTTGAAACGTTCTTGCTATTCCAAGCTTTGATATATTGTGAGGCTTAGTTTTTGAGATGTTTTGATTTTCAAAATATATCTCACCTTTGCTTGGCTCATAGATTCTGCTTATGACATTGAAGAGTGTTGATTTACCTGCTCCGTTAGGACCAATTATTGTAAATATTTCACCTTTATCGACACCAAACGATACATCATTAAGGGCTTTTACTCCTCCAAATGCTACAGTGATATTTTTTACTTCAAACAAACTCATTATACTCGGTCCGATTTAGTAAATACTTTTTGTTTTTTAAATGTTTGTCTTTTGTAAGTAGGAAACAGTTCAAAGAATAATTTTATTTTCATCCATCTTCCATAAATCCCAAGTGGTTCATATAAAATGAAGAATACAAGTATTAATCCAAACAACATTGGCTCAAGACCTGGCTGTGAGCCAATAGAACTTGGTAAATAGTCACGACAGATGGCAATTAATTGCGGTAAGAAGCCAACGAATATCGCTCCAAACACTGTTCCATGTAAACTTCCCATACCACCAACAACGATAAGTAAAAGTAACGTTAAAGATAAAAAGATATTAAATATATCTGGAGCTAAGTAACCAATGTAATGAGCAAGTAATGCACCTGCTAATCCAGTAAAAGCACCAGAAATAGCAAATGATAAAGCTTTATAGAGACCTAAGTTAACGCCTAAACTTTGTGCTGCAATTTCACTGTCTCGAATAGCAACAAACGCTCTCCCAGTTGGAGATCTGAGTATATTGATTGCCGCAAACATCGCTGCAATAAGAAAGACAAGGCAGACATAATAAAAGAAAACACTGTCATAGAAGCTCATACCCAAGAATTCTGGTTGAGGCACAGGCAACCCTCTGTTGCCACCTGTAAAGTGTTCCCATTTTATAAAAACATGTTCCGCAATAAAGCCTAAGGCTAATGTTGCGATAGCTAAATACATCCCTGTTAAGCGTAGGATTGGTATTCCAATTGCTGCACCTACTAGAAATGAAACAACTATTACGATAGGAATTGAAGCATAAAAAGGTATTCCATTCGTAAGTAAGAAGGCATGAGTATAAGCGCCAACTCCTAAAAACGCGGCATGACCTAAGGATGCAAGACCTGTGTATCCAGATAATATCATTAAACCAATACCAGCAATGGATAGAATGCAAATATATGAGATTTCACCTAAGTAAAAATCATTTAATACAAGCGGTAACGCGACCATGATTAATATAAGCAGTGAATACCAAAAACGATCACCGTTATGTTTTGCAATATTTATATCTTGCGAATATTTAGTTTTAAAAATAAATCTCATTAAACTTTTTTGACCTCAGCTTTATCTGAGAACAAACCTCTTGGATAAATAATTAATGTTAGGATAAGAACGAGGTAAGCAGATATTTCTCTCACTCCCTCAAACAAATAATTTTCGTAAGTTCCACATAATTGTTCGACAATACCTATTATAATGCCTCCAACAATTGCTCCAGGTATTGATCCAAATCCTCCTAGAACAGCTGCAGCAAAAGCTTTTAAACCAATCAATGATATTGATGTGTCAACCAAAGTAATTGGTGCGAGAAGCACACCCGCGACTGCGGCAACTCCTGCAGAAATTGACCATATTAATGAAAATATAAATTTAACCGGTATTCCCATATAGTAAGCCGCTAATTGGTTTTCAGAAGATGCCCTCATTGCCACACCAATTTTTGAAAATGTAAAAAAGAAATAAAGTGCAGACATTAAAACTGCAGTTCCGACAATTATAGAGAGGTTTACATATGAAATTATAAGACCGTTAAACTCAGTTATCTTTCCAGAGAAGGGAGTACTGAATGAAAATATATCAGTTCCCCAATAAATTGATGCAAAGCCTCTAAAAATAAAACCTAAGCCGATAGTTAGCATCACAGTTGCGAACGCAGGCTGTCCAATAATCTGCCTTACTACAACGGCATCAAGGAAAAATCCAAAAACAGCAATTATTAAAACTGTAAGAGCAAAACCTGTGAGGTAATCCATGCCTAAAATACCAATGAGTGAGTATGCAACAAAGGCACCAAGCATAAGAATATCGCCTTGAGCAAAATTAATGGTTTCTGTTGCTTTGTAAATTAATACAAATCCTAAAGCTACTAAGCCATAGATGCAGCCGGACGCGATTCCATCAATTAATAATTGAATCAATTGCATATATTATTTTCCTCAACCAATACTTTAATTATAAAGTTTGCGATTATGAAATATACATTAAATTAGAAGAAGAAGTTATAAAAATTATCCTGTTTTTTCTTAAAATTTAACTTTCTTTTCATGCATCACGTTTTAGAGTTTCTGAAGTTTAAAATTTAAAGGGGATTTTTATGTTTAAAACTGATGACAGGTTAGTCCAAATTTGTCTTGGGATTTGTTATTTTATTGCGGCCATGTATGCCATGATAAATTTCTTTAATCCTGATTACTTAATAGACAGATATGGAACTCTTGATGCCACTGATACTAATAGGTTTTTCTTAGGTTGGTATGGCATGATGAACTTCGGATTTGTGGCCGGATTAATTTATATGGGTTATAAAGGATTGGATCGAGCATTCTTCACTTACGCAGTACCTTTAGCAATACTTTTCCTTATTTGGGGTGTCAGTGGCCAAATGGCTGCCGATGAAAGTGATCAAAATTACACTGCAGTAGGATTTTTTGTAATTCAATTGATCGCGATTATTGTTGCGAGAGCTAGAGCATTTGGAATGAATTTTGATTTCACCAAAGCTGATAACATGTGGGGAACTAGCGATAAATTGTGTCAAACGATCTTATGGCTTGGTCTGGCAACACAAGCATTTTTTGTAGTGGGATATTTTATCAATCCATCACAATTAATTACTGATACACCAGGATTAGAACTAAATGAAGTTTCTCAGAGGTTTGCTACTGGTGTTATGTATTTCTCTATAGCATGGACAATTGCCTTATTGTACCAGTTAAGGACGGGTTACAGCATGAGTTTAATTGTAACTGGATTAATTACTTCAATAATGTTCTTTGCCGTCTTTTTAAATTTTGCTGCTGCTGGATTAACATCAGCGGGTGGAGAAATGAATACACTACTTGTGTCAGCAATAATCGGTAACTTTGTCGGATCGTTAATTTTATTTTTCCGACTACAAGGAAATCATTAGGAGGTTTTATGATAAAATTAGAAGATAGACCATCAGTAATTATACTTAGCATAATAACTTTTATTGCAATCTTTTATGCTTTTATGTTTTTAGGTGATAACACCGCAAGTGCATTTATGGAAAGAACAGGTGGATCAACGCCTAACGAGGGAACCATGTTCTTTATGGGAACTGTTGGCTTTATTTATATTGGTATTGCTATTGGCAATGTAATGGCCATGATGGCTCCCGCTAGTCAATCGATGGTATTTTTCAGAGCAATGGCACTTGTTTCATTTATTGCTGCCCTTAGAGCAATAGGAAATACAATTATTGCCGACGAGATACTTACCTATGCCCCTCTAATAGCGACAATACTTGTCTATGTTGGATATGCAGTTGTAATGTCGAGGTGCAAAGCCCGCATTGGAACTCATTTTGGTTGGCTATAATTCTCTTTGAAGAGAGGGCTTCTTAACGGAAGCTCTCTCCGAAAAACATCTTTATTTTCCATAAGCTTCTTAGTTTAAACAATTCATATCTATGAATTTTTTTTATTTCATTTAACTTAATATACAAATTACCCTAATTGAAATAAGAGAAGAACTTCCCCATTTATATTTGGAAGGGTGGAGGATTAAATGAGGAAGCTCAGTCTTCTGTCTAGTTACTCAATGGTTAAATTATAATTTTTAATTTTGTCATAAAAATTACAAGAATATTAAAATTTTATGACAGATTTCTAGAAAGTATGGCTTAACAAATCTTTCATAAATTATTGGTAATGTAATGAAGATTGATTCTTTTTTACCAAATTTATGGTCAACGAAAAAAATAATGTTATTCCTCTCTTAAAATATCGTTCCATATTTATTTCAGATATTCATTTAGGGTCAAAAGGCTGTCAAGCTGAACAGTTACTTGAGTTTTTAAAAAATACCAGATCAGATTACTTGTATTTAGTTGGAGATATTATAGATGGATGGCGACTTAAAAATAGATGGCACTGGCCACAAAGCCACAGTGATGTAATACAAAAAATTCTAAGAAAAGCACGACATGGAACTAAAGTGTTTTATGTATCGGGAAATCACGATGAGCTTGTTAGAAAATTTGTGCCCATAACACTAGGCGATATTAGGGTAGTTAATGAAATCAAACATAGGACAGTAGATGGATCTGAATATCTTGTACTGCATGGAGATAAATTTGACTCGATTATTAATATTGCACCATGGTTAGCCCATCTTGGCGCTAGCGCATACGATTTAGCGTTATGGCTAAATAGAAGATTTAATCAGTTAAGATTATTGTTTGGTTTGAAATATTGGTCGCTTTCAAAGTATCTGAAATTAAAAGTAAAAAATGCTGTTTCTTATATTAATAAGTACGAAGAAATAGTTGCAGGTTATGCAAAAAAGAAAGATCTAAAAGGAGTTATTTGTGGACATATTCATCACGCTTCACATCGAATAATAAATGGAGTTCATTACTATAATGATGGTGACTGGGTAGAAAACTGTTCTTTTATGGTAGAAAATTTTGATGGAACGATGGATATTCTTTTTTGGAAAGATATCGTTGAAAAGTATGAAATTTTGAACAAACATAAGGACTCCGTAAAGGTATTAAGTTAATTGAAAATACTCATCGCATCAGACGCATGGCTCCCTCAAATAAATGGTGTTGTTAGAACTTATCAAACACTTGGTGATAAACTTACAAGTCAAGGACATGAGGTTAGGTACATAACTCCAGATAAATTTATTACAATTCCACTGATTATTTATCCTGAAATAAAACTTGCGATTAATCATTGGTTCAAAATTGGCGTGATCATTGAGAAGTTTAAGCCTGACTTTATACACGTTGCTACAGAGGGGCCTATTGGTTTAGCTGTTAGGAATTATTGTTCAAAGAATAATTATGCGTTTACAACCTCGTATTGTACAAAATTTCCTGAATATATAAATACGATGGCTAAGATACCTGTATCTTTTACATATAAAATTTTGAAATGGTTTCACAAAAATTCTAGCGCAGTAATGGTATCTTCTAATTCAATTATAGATGAACTTAATTCACATGGAATTAAAAGGACAGTTAAATGGTCCAGGGGCGTTGATATAAAAGCTTTTAATCCGAAGAACAAGATTGATCTCAATTTAGAAAAACCAATTTATTTATATGTAGGAAGAATATCTAAGGAAAAATCATTAGAAGATTTTCTTAAATTAAATTTAAAAGGCACAAAATTACTTGTAGGTGATGGACCCTCTAAGAAAAAACTAGAAAAAAAATATACTGATGCAGTTTTTGTAGGGGCGAAGAAAGGAAATGAACTGGCCCAGTACTATGCATCTTCAGATATTTTTGTATTTCCAAGTAAAACAGATACGTTTGGAATGGTCATGATCGAGGCTCTCGCCAGTGGACTTCCTGTGGCCGCATATCCTGTTCCAGGTCCAATTGATGTTTTTGATAATTTTAAACATAATTGTCTTGATCATAATTTAATTAATTCAATTGATAAGGCGAGAAAAGTGAGTCGTACAGATTGTATAAATTATAGTAAAAAGTTTGATTGGCAGGAGGTTTCTAAGCTGTTTTTGTCACATCAAACTGTATCACGCGTTGCAAAATAACAACACTTCGAAAAAAATTTTTTTATACAGTATTCATCTTAATGAATTTTAAATAAAAAATTAATAATAAGAAATTATATTTAAATAATTTTGAAATAAAAAAAACACGTTTAAACATATAAAAAAATAAACTGTTATATAATCTTAACAAAATTGAAATAATATTAATTTAGCTGTAACAAAATTTTAATAGACCTTAATAATTGTTAATATTTACTTAACTAAAATTTTATGAAATCTCATGTATGACTTCATTTATTAATTAATTAATGGAGTAATTTATGAATAATAAAATTTTAAGTGCAACGACTGCGCTTGCTGGCATAATGGCTCTTTCAAGTGCGCAAGCAGATGTATCTGTTGGCGGTACTTTTAATGGCTTGTGGGGAGATGGAGATTCTTACGCGTCTCAGCAAAGAATATCAGTTACAGAATCAGCATACGTGACTTACACAGATACATTAGACAATGGTATCGGCATAGAAGGTACGATGGCTTACGAGTCTGGTGCAGGTGCTGGAACAGATAATGCTGGTGATTTCGATATTTCATTCATTTCTGACATGGGCACAGTTTCTTTTGGTAATGGTCTCTCAGGCGGCCCCGTTGATAGTATGGATAGCCACCCTGTAAAATCATCATTTGCAAGCTCGAGAAAATTACCTCAAGGCTTAAGCGCTGATTATGAAGATGGTGACGGCGTTACTGGTGCAGCAGGTTTTGATGATAACAACCAAATTGTCTACACATCACCTAAGATAAATGGATTTACTGTTAAAGCGGGTATCGGATTTGGAACAACGGCTGGTTATGACGACATAATGGCTTATTCAATATCTGGAAAGATTGCCGGTTTTTCAGTCAAAGGAGGCATTGTCGATGAAGGCAACACGGACTCTAGAACTGGGGATGAAAACTATATGATTGGTATTAAAGCACCCAAACTTGCAGGTTACACAATCGGTTATGGTCTATACGACTCGGATAGTGGTGACAGCTATACAGTAGTAGGTGTTAAAACACCAAAGATTCCTGGATTGGGTGCAACATTTCAATATGAATATTTTGATGTTGATAATCCTGGCTCAACGGCTGATGACGATGGCTCTATTGCTTCCTTGCAAAAGTCATTCGGTGGAGGCGTAAAAGCTTCATTTGAATATCATTTTGCTTCCGTGGGTTCAAATGAGGATGTTGAAAACTTCTTCATTGGCTACAAAATTGGCTTTTAATTAACTTTTTTTAATCCTTTCAAGTTAATTGATCATGATAACCAGAGTGCAAATAATGCACTCTGGTTATTTTAATAAACATGTAACAATCTTGTAATATTAATAAGTAATGAAAGCATATTTTTTCTTCATTTTTATTTTAGTCGCTCTCACCAACTGCGCTCAACTTCCATTAAGTATAGAAAGGGCAGACTCTGGCCATATTAGAGGAGAAGACGCAGCAGATCCTAACTCAAGGGGTATAAGCCTTAATAAATGGATAAACGATGAAATAAGTAAATCACTCTCAATCAATAATGATAATTTAATCAATAATAAAGAAAAGCTATGGAAGGCTTCACTTGCAAAGTTGTCATTCATGCCGGTGTTGGAAGCCAGCAAAGAAGACTACTTTATATTGACTGATTGGTTTTCAATTGAAAAAGATATAAACAGCCGTATTAAAATTGATGTTTATATTGTTGGTGATGATTTAACGAAAGATTCCTTAGACATTAGAATATTCATTCAAGAATTAAAAAATAATAATTGGATAAAATCATCCTCCGATAACGATGTATTAATAAAAATTCAAAATAGCATAATTGATTACGCCGCTTCAATATAATCTATAAGAATCTAGGTCGAACAAAATCTGTAACTTTAAATGAATTATATTTTAATTCACTCCAATCTTTTAAATCAGATTTTAGTATTGCAAGACTTCCTGTAGGAAATTTATTTTTAATATTTAAATATTTTTCATCTTGAGAGGGCGCACTTAAATCAATTGTTAAATTTCGAATTGTCGGTTCATGATTAACAATTAAAATATTTGAATAATTATTTTCAGTGTTTTTGATTAAGTCAAAAAGGTAGATTTCGTCACATAAATATAATTTCTTGCTAAAAACAACCTTCGAGCTTGTCCTTAGTGTTTTTCCAAGAACTAAATTAAATGTGTCGACAGTTCTTCTTGCAGATGAAACATAGGAAATATCAGGTATTATTTTTTTTTGTGAAAGAAATGTTTCAATTTTGTTACAATTGTTTTTTCCTCTTTTTGAAAGAGGTCTCTCAAAATCAGTTAAACTAGGATCATCCCAACTTGATTTAGCGTGTCTCAATAGATATAAATGCTTCATCACTTTAATAATGATAAGAAAAAATACAAATTCAGACAATAAGTTCTTAAACAGAGAATTATCATGGCTTCTTTTTAACCAAAGAGTTTTAGATGAGGCTAATAATATTAAAGTGCCGATAATCGAAAGAGTTAATTTTCTCTCAATTTCTGCAAGTAATCTGGACGAATTTTATATGGTTAGAATACCAAGCCTTTTTGATGAAATAGAAAATAATCCAAACAAAATAAGCCATGACGGCATGACTGGACATCAACAATTAAAAGCAGCACAAAATGCATCTGCAAAAATATTTAAGGATCAGGACGCTACTTTTAGAAAACTTGTTAGAGAATTAAATACAGAAAAAATAATTCATATTACGCCTAATAAATTAAATATAAGATTGAAAAAAAATCTAAAAAAACTTTTTAATGAAGAAATACTGCCTATATTAACGCCAATTTCAATTGACCCAGTGCATCCATTTCCATTTATTCCAAATGAAGGATTGTGTATTTCATTGAGTTTAGTTGCAGGAGGTTCAAATAAACCGTTTAATTCGGTAATCATTGTTCCGCGAGCATTAAACAGACTTGTGTTTATTCAAGAGGGTAAAAAAGAATACTATTTATTTGTTGAAGATATTATTAGATATTTTTTTAAAGATCTATTCCCAAATTCTAAATTGTTGGATAGTGCTATATTCAGGGTTATAAGAGACAGTGATATCGATTACGAATATGAAGACGATGAAGATGTTATTAAATACTTTGAAAAAGCATTAACAAAAAGAAAAAGAGGGGAAATAGTAAGGCTAGAAATTTTAAAAAATATATCATCTAAAAAGAAAAACTTTTTAAAAAAAAATTTGAATCTTAAAGATGCGCAAGTCATTGCTCTATCAAAGCATGTTGGTTTACAAGATTTATCGCAGATTCATAATTTAAATAGACCAAAATTAAAATTTAAAAAATTTATTTCAAGACCTGTTGAAAGGTTAAAGCAATTTGATAATAATTGTTTTGCTGCCATCAGATCAAAAGATTTTGTTGTCCATCATCCATATGAAACTTTTGATGTTGTAGTTGATTATTTAAATCAGGCTGCTATAGATCCAAAAGTAGTAGCTATTAAACAAACGATTTACAGAACCACTGCTGATAGTCCTATTATAAAAGCCCTTACAAAAGCAGCAGATAACGGCAAGAGTGTTACAGCTGTTGTTGAAATCAAAGCAAGATTTGATGAGGAATCTAATTTAGCTCTTGCCAATCAAATGGAGAAATCAGGAGTTCAAATTGTATATGGTTTCGCTCAATTGAAGACGCATGCAAAGGCAAGTCTAATTATCAGAAGAGAAGCAGGCAAATTAAAAAGCTATGTACATGTAGGCACAGGAAACTATCATCCAAAAAATGCTAAAACTTATGAAGACCTGTCATTATTTACGGCAGATGAAAAAATCTGCAAAGACATTGAGAGAATCTTTAATTACATGACTGGGTATGCTTCTCCAATGAAATTAAATGATATAGTGCTCTCTCCACCCGCAATGCGAAATCAAATTAATGCAATGATTGATAATGAAATTAAAAATGCAAAGAAAAGTAAACCATCTGGTATCTGGCTTAAAATGAACTCTTTGGTTGACCCTCAAATGATCTCCAAGCTTTATGAGGCTTCTGCAGCGGGAGTAAAAATTGAATTATTCATTAGAGGAATTTGCTGCTTAAGACCAGGAGTTAAAAAACTTTCTGAAAATATTGTTGTTAAAAGTATCATTGGCCGGTATTTAGAGCATGCTAGAATCTTCTGTTTTGCAAACGAATCTAATATACCATCAAAAAATAACACCGTTTTAATTGGATCAGCTGATCTTATGCCTAGAAATCTGGATAGAAGAGTTGAAATATTAACCCCCATAAAGAACTCTACTGTCCATGAACAAATACTGAATCAAATAATGGTTGCCAATTTTCTAGACAATGAGCAAACGTGGATGATGAACGATGATGGCACATACAAAAGAGTTAAACAAAAAGGTAAGACGTTTAATGCACATAAATACTTCATGTCAAATCCAAGTTTATCAGGTAGAGGAAAATTAAAAGGAAATAGAAAGCCGAAGAAACTACTCTCTCTGATGCGTTATGAATAATTTAATTCCCAAAAAAAAATTATTTTTTAAAGACGAACGTATTGCAATAATCGATATTGGCTCTGATACAGTTCGTTTTCAAATTTTTGAAAACTTTAGGTATAATCAGATAGCTATTTTTAATAAAAAAATTTCATGTGGGTTAGGTAAAGATCTAATTAAAAACAATAAGCTTAATAAAGACTCTATAAAAAGAGCAATGAATGCGTTCTATTATATAAAGGAATTGATAGACTCATCAAATATTAAAAATTTTGAAATTTTTGCAACAGAAGCTGTCCGTGTTGCTAAAAATAGAGAATCATTTGTTGCTGATGTAGAAAATATTTTTAAAAAGAAAATACATGTATTAACTGGCGATGAAGAAGCAAAATTTTCTGCCATGGGATGTATTGTTGGTCTAAAAAAATCAAGTGGTCTCGTTGCCGATCTCGGCGGTGGCAGCTTAGAACTCGCAGAAGTTAAAAAGAAAGAAATAATGAATACATTGTCTTTGCCTCTAGGTGTTCACAGAGCAAAAACTAAAAATAAAAAAATAATAGAAAAATTCAAAAACTCTCTACGGCATACTGAATGGCTTAATGAAAATAAGTTTAAAAGGGTAATCCTTACAGGCGGCACGTGGAGAGCTTTAGTTAAATTATATTTTGATAAGTACAGCTATCCTCTCAAAGTCATTCATCATTTCAAACCTGATTTTGATAACTTTGTATCGATGCTTGAAGAAGTTTCAAATTTTAAAAAAAAGGATTTGCAACAATATTCATTAATTACAAAAGATAAAACACCATTTATACGATACGCAGCCAAGGTCGCGATGGAAATAATAAATAAGGCCTCTGCTAAGCAAGTAGTTATTTCATACACAGCTATCAGAGAAGGTTATATTTCTCATAAAATAAACTTAAGCTCAAATAGCGATCCGCTTGAATATCAATCATTAAAGGTAGCTGCAATTTCTAACGAATTAAATCCTAGTGCCGTAAACTATGAGAATGTAAAATTATTCACTAATAATTTTTTTAAAAGAAAATCCTATTTAAATAAAAGAATAAGAGTGTCCTCTATAAGCTATTTGTCAACGGGAGACAGTATAGCTCGTGACGAGAGGGGATTGTTTGTATTTAAACAAATATTAAAATCAGAAATATTAAAGTTTAGCCATTCTGACAGAGTTACACTCGCTACTGTTATTTATGTTTTTCACAATGGAATAGATCTAAATGAGATAAAAGATTATAGAAAAATTATAAATAAAAATAAATTATTAAGCAGTATTGAGCTTGGATTATTCTTAAGAATTGTATATGAAATTGGAAAATTATCTAATTTTAATTACAGCAATATCAGTATTTATGTAAAAGATTCAAATTTGATATTTTCTATCCCAAAAAACTATTCAGAACTTTTAAACAGTAGATTTAATAAATTTATTTTAATGCTTTCAAAGCACAAAAAATTATCACAAAAGATTATATTTGTTTAATCAATGGAAAATATCAGTTTTATTCTTAATAAGCTAGAAGATGCAATAATCGTTCTTGATTCCGATCAAAAAATTGTTTTTCAAAATTCCCATTCAATAGATTTATTTGAAAATAATTATACTGGTCAAAATATAACAAACTTAATTAGAAGCCCAATAGTTTTAGAGGCATTAGAAAATGTATATAAAAATAAAGAAACAGAAATAATTGAATTTAATAGCGAGTACGGAAGTTTATCACCTAGATCAACAAATTTTTACAATGTGGAGATTAGTTATGAGAAAAATCATCTCCAATTAACTAACACAAGAGACAATTATGTTATTCTCATGAAAAATATAACTCCTTTAAAAAATATTGAAAGAGTACGCTCTTCTTTCATTGCAAACGTAAGTCATGAGCTAAAAACACCTCTTGCTACAATCATGGGTTTTTTGGAGACTATAAGAGGTCCAGCAAAAGATGATCAAAAATCTATGTCTAAGTTTCTTGGTATTATGGATAAAGAAACAATTCGCATGAAAAGACTGATAGATGATTTAATTGTCGTATCTAAAATAGAGTCTGATGAGCATATTCATCCAACCAAAAAAGTTAATTTATTGAAAACAATAGATAATGTGGCTGAAAGTCTTAAAGAATACGCATTGACAAAGAATATTAAAATAAGAGTCAACCATCAACTTAGTGAGGGTTTATTTGTATTGGGAAATGAAGATGAGTTGGTGCAGGTCTTTACAAATATTATAGATAATTCGATTAAATATGGAAAACTAAACAGCTCAATAGATATATTGGCAGAAAAAATCAAAAAGCAAACTGATTATAGTGATAATAAAAAACTGTTTCCACAACTTGTATCAAAAATCAGCGTTAAAGATGAAAGCGAAGGCATTCATCCTAAACATCTAGCAAGATTAACTGAACGTTTTTACCGTGTAGATGCAGCAAGATCAAAAGAAATCGGTGGAACGGGTTTAGGGTTAACCATAGTTAAACATATTTTAAATAAGCACAGAGGACATTTAGATATAAAAAGTGAAATAAATCAAGGCAGTACATTTTCAGTAGAATTGCCTATTGCACCCATTTCATAAGGTGCAATAATAGTTTAACAAATCTTGGTTAAAATAAGATATGGCGACTCAATTTGTTTTGTTTGGTTATCATCATTTGGCAACAATTTTCACAATTGTGACTATTTCAATTTTATTTCCTTTCTTTGTTCGATTTATAAATAATAAAAATGTAACTAGATCAATTTTTTTGTTAATTGGTTTTATATTAATTTCTCATGAGATAATAAAGCCATTTTATCGAGTGATATTTTATGATCATTCTATTTACGAAGTATTGCCATTGCACATTTGCCATATAGCTGCAATATCAATAGGATTATATGTGTATACAAAGATTAAATTTTTTTTCGAAGTGGGTTATTTTTTTGGATTAAGTGGAAATTTCCTTGCAATCATTACACCAGATTTGGATTTCTCATTTCCTGATGCAGAGTATATTACTTATTATTTCGGTCATGGTTTATTACTGCTTGGTGTAATATATGCCTGTGTATGTACGAAGGTTCAATTAACCTGGTGGTCAGTTTTACGAGTTCTTTTGTTTGCCGTTTGTTTATTACCTATAATTTATGGACTAAATATTTATATTTCTCAATTCTTTAAAGGTGTAAATTATTGGTATTTAATGATAACGCCTGCCGCGAACACACTTTTAGATATATTTCCATCTCCTCCAATGCACATTCCTTATTTGGCTGTGTTAACAGTTATTATATTCACATTAATTTATCTTCCCTTTAAATATCTTAATAAAAACAGTTATTTAAACTATCAACAATAAACTGACATTCATAAAACTGTAATAAAACTGTTATAAACATGTAACCAAGTCAAAATAATTTATTGACGATTCTAAACCTTAATGGAGAAAATAATGAGATTAATCAAAATAATGATTATTGCAGTTTTCGCTTCATCAATTTTTACATTCAGTTCTCAAGCTAGAGATACTATAAAAATCGTTGGTTCGTCGACTGTATACCCTTATGCAACCGTAGTTGCTGAGAGATTTGGTAAGACTGGATTTAATACACCAGTGATTGAGAGTACTGGTACGGGCGGTGGAATGAAATTATTCTGTGCTGGAGTTGGTACCGATCACCCCGATATTACCAATGCGTCTCGTAAAATTAAAAGTAAAGAAAAGGCATTATGCGCTAAAAATGGCGTTACTGATATAATTGAAATTACAATTGGTAATGACGGCTTGACGCTTGCTCATAGCTTAGATGCTGCCGATGCAGACTTTACGCAAGAGCATTTATTTTTAGCAATTGCAGAAAAAGTACCCGCTAATGTTGCAAAA
This sequence comes from uncultured Pelagibacteraceae bacterium, assembly GCA_902524285.1. GTDB lineage: Bacteria > Pseudomonadota > Alphaproteobacteria > Pelagibacterales > AG-422-B15 > CACNXQ01. The sequence goes on from CABZCR010000005.1 coordinate 53,370, forward strand.
GATGGCGAGGGTAATGTCATTGCTGGAAATTTAATTGATAACCCATATGAAAAATGGTCTGACATTGATGCTTCATTACCTGATCATAAAATTGAAATCCTAGTTGCACCACCTACATCTGGTACAAGAGATGCTTGGAATTCACTTATTATGAAAAAAGGCTGTAAAGCAGCAGGTGCATATAAATTATGGGAAAATGCTGGTGAAAAAGCAAAGAAAAAATGTGCAGTAGTGCGAGAAGATGGAAGAGTTATTGAAGCTGGTGAAAATGATACTTTAATAGTTCAAAAATTATCTGAGGATCCAGAAAGATTTGGTTACTTTGGTTACAGCTATCTTTTAGCTAACGAAGATAAAATTAAATCTGCTTCGATCACTGGAATTCAGCCAACGCTTGCTGGTATCCAGGATTATTCTTACCCAATTGCACGACCATTACAGTTCTATGTGAAAAAAGCTCACGTAGGTGTTGTGCCAGGAATTGAAGAGTTTCTTGAAGCTTTCACAAGTCCTGATGCAATGGGTGAAGATGGATATCTAACTGATATCGGTTTAGTTGCATTATCTGATGGTGATGCATCTGATATAAGATCAAGAGTTGCTAACTTAGAAACACTCGATCTGGACTAAAAGACTTGATTAATCCACAACTGAGGCAAGTTATGCTTGTCTCAGTTGTTGAATAAGCATTATGGTGAAGCATGGGATTTATATTAATTTCTCTAATTATTCTAATTGGTATCGCCAGCTATTTTCTAGGAAATTTAAGAGCAAAAAATCTTAGGACTTCAAATCAAAAAAATCTTAAATCACTTAGTCATTATTATGGGTACTACGTAGCTCTATGGGCTGTTGTGCCGGCGTTATTGATACTGTTGATGATTACTTCGTTTAAACCATTTTTTATTGAGCAATATGTATTAAGTGATTTCATAGCACTTGGCAGTTATACAGAAACAGAACTAAGTTTATTATTTACCCAAATCGAAAACACTGCATTGGGCATAAAACTTTTTGATGAAAATACTATTCTTATAAATGGTGCCGTAAATAAATTAAATTATATTAATAAGACGAGTGAAAACTTAACTTATGTTACAGTTCTTGGGTTGTCAGGTTTACTGGTTCTTTACTCATTATTTAATATTAATAACAAACTTAATTCTAGAAAGATTGTCGAGAAATTTTTACTAGTCTTGTATTTTACATGCTCACTTGTCGCTATAATGACTACTGTTGGAATAATTTTTTCTTTATTATATGAAACGTTGCGTTTTTTTTCTCAAGTTCCAATAACCGATTTTTTATTTGGATTAAATTGGAGTCCTCAAAGAGTTTTTGTAAGAGAAGCTGGAGATCTTGATACAAGAGACTTGGCCAATGCATTTGGCGCTGTTCCATTATTTGCTGGAACATTTCTTATTGCATTAATTGCAATGTGTGTCTCAGTCCCAGTTGGTTTACTCACAGCCATTTATATGTCTGAATACGCTTCTCCAAAAGTCAGAGATTGGGCTAAGCCAATTATTGAAATTCTTGCTGGTATCCCAACGGTTGTATACGGATTTTTTGCAGCGTTAACAGTTGCACCTTTAGTGAGAGATATCGGTCAGGGTGCTGGACTAACTGTTTCTTCTGAAAGCGCTCTAGCTGCGGGATTTGTTATGGGAATAATGATAATACCATTTATTTCATCACTTTCTGATGATGTAATAAAATCTGTACCTCAAAGTTTAAGAGAAGGCTCTTATGCCATGGGAGCAACCAAAAGGGAAACAATTGTTAAAGTATTATTGCCAGCTGCGTTGCCAGGTATTGTAGGTTCTTTTTTATTAGCTGTCTCAAGAGCGATTGGGGAGACAATGATTGTTGTTATGGCTGCAGGATTAAATGCAAAATTAACAGCTAATCCGCTTGATGCCGCAACTACAATTACTACTCAGATTGTTGTTATTTTAATTGGTGATCAAGAATTTGATAGCCCAAAAACACAGTCAGCTTTTGCTTTGGGTTTAACCTTGTTCGTTGTTACTTTGGCTCTAAATTTTATAGCTTTACAGGTCGTAAAAAAATATACGGAGAGATATGACTGATAGAATAGAACAAAGAATAAATAGTTTAAATAAAAGGCTCAATTCAGAGAAAAGATTTAGGATTTATTGTATTGGTGCAATGAGCTTTGCGCTTGCATGGGTGCTTATTTTATTTCTAAATATATTTTCATCTGGTTATTCAGCATTTTATAGAACTGTTATCCAGGTAGATGTACCTTTTTTAAATCTTATTGAAGACACGACACAATTTTCTGAAATGAGTTCAGAGGATATTAACAACCTGTCAATGTATTCTTTTTCCAAAAAGGCTATTTATGGACTTTTCCCAGATATTGAAGAGAAAAAAGATAAGAAAATGTTGATACGATTATTCAGTATTGAATTTGAGCAAGAAATAAGAGAATTTTTAAAATCGAATAAGTCAAATATAAATGAAACAGAAACAATATATTTAACTGCCTCCGACGATGTAGATCAGGTTAATAAAGGAAACTACCCAAGGGACTTAGATGAAGACAAAAGAAGAATTAAAGATATTCAACTTTTATTTTTTGATGACCTTGTAGATAGGGGACTTGTCAGCTATGAATTCAATCTACCATTTTTAATGAGAGGTGATAGCCGAGAACCTGAACTGGCAGGAGTAGGAGGTTCAATAGTAGGTTCTTTATTCACAATTTTGGTAGTTTTGATTTTGTCTTTTCCTATTGGAATTTTTGCAGCTATTTATCTTGAGGAATTTGCACCAAAAAATAGAGTTACCGATTTTATTGAAATTAATATTAATAATTTAGCAGCGGTACCTTCTATTGTATTTGGCTTATTGGGGCTTGGTATTATTTTAAATACATTTGGATTGCCAAGGTCAACACCTCTGGTTGGAGGCATAGTCTTATCTTTAATGACCTTACCAACAATAATTATTGCAACTAGAGCCTCATTAAGGGCGGTGCCGCCATCAATAAGAGAAGGAGCATTAGCAGTCGGAGCAACCAAAATGCAAGCAGTAATGCATCATGTAGTTCCTGTAGCAATGCCTGGTGCATTAACAGGTACAATTATAGGCCTTGCTCAAGCACTTGGAGAAACTGCGCCATTATTATTAATTGGTATGGTGGCATTTGTTGTAGATGTTCCACAAACACCGCTGGACGCTTCTGCCTCTTTGCCAGTCCAGGTTTATTTATGGTCAGAAAGCGCAGAAAGAGGTTATGTTGAAAAAACTTCAGCTACAATTATGATGTTGCTTGGATTTTTAATTTTAATGAATTTAGCTGCAGTATTAATTAGAAGAAAATTTGAAACAAAATGGTAAAATAGAATATGAAAAGTATAAAAATAAAAGCAGACAACTTGAATGTTTATTATGGAGAGAAACAGGCACTCTTCGATGTTTCCATGTACATGGAAGAAAAACAAGTCACTGCTTTAATAGGTCCATCAGGTTGTGGTAAATCAACCTTTATTAGATGCTTAAATAGAATGAATGATGTTATCGATATATGTAAAGTACAAGGAAAAATAGAAATCGATGGCAACAATATTTATGCACCAAGCATGCAAGTTGAACAACTAAGAGAACGCGTGGGCATGGTTTTTCAAAAGCCGAACCCCTTTCCAAAATCTATTTTTGAAAATGTAGCTTATGGTCCAAGAATACATGGAATAGCTGAAAATAAATCTGATTTAGAAGAAATTGTTGTTAACAGTCTAAAAAAAGCAGCTCTCTTTGATGAGGTTAAAGATAGATTAAACGATGCGGGAACAGGCCTCTCGGGGGGACAGCAACAAAGATTGTGTATTGCAAGAGCTATATCCGTAAATCCAGATATTATTCTAATGGATGAACCTTGCTCAGCCTTAGACCCAATAGCTACGGCTAGAATTGAAGAATTAATGGGAGAACTTAAAACAGAATATACAATAATTATTGTCACGCACTCGATGCAGCAAGCCGCTAGAGTTTCATCAAGGACAGGTTTTTTTCATTTAGGTAAATTAGTTGAAGTTGATAAGACTGAAACAATCTTTTCAAATCCATCAGATCAGAGAACGCAAGATTATATAACAGGGAGGTTTGGTTAATGAGTGAACACATAGTTTCATCTTATGATGAGCAATTAGATTTAATAAATAGTACATTAATTAAAATGGGAGGATTGGTTGAAACACAGCTTCACAATTCTCTTGTTGCTTTGGGTGATAAAGATACTGCTTTTGCAGAAGAAATTTTAAGAGATGATAATAAAATAGATGCCTTAGAAAAGGAAATTGATGCTTTAACATACAAAGTAATTGCAATGAGGCAACCGCTTGCTAATGATTTAAGAACCGTACTTTCGGCACTAAGCATTGCAAACGATCTCGAGAGAATGGGTGATCACGCTACCAATATTGCTAAAAGAGTTGCAAATGTAAAAATAAATATGCCCGACACGCCGGTTTCAGAAATTGTCAATATGGGTGAGAACGTTCAAAGAATGATAAAAAATGTTTTAGATGCCTTCGTTCAAAAATCAGATACGCTAGCAATTAATGCTTGGGATTTAGACGGCGATATTGATGAATTGTATTTATCAATTTACAGGGATCTTCTTAAGACGATGGCAGAAGACCCAGATACAATTACAGGCTGTTCACACTTATTGTCGATTGCTAAAAACATAGAGAGAATAGGAGATTATGTTCAAAATATTGCTGAAGACATTCACTTCATTACAACTGGTCAAGCCTTAGAACGTAAGTCGGAAAAAAGAATTAAGTGGGAAAAGGTGTAATGAAACCTAAAATCCTAGTAATTGAGGATGAAGTCTCAATAGTTGAATTATTAAAATACAATCTCACAGCTAGTGGATTTGATGTAGACGTATGCTTTGATGGCGATAGCGCATTGGATAGTATATTTGGTGATATTAAATACGATCTCATAATCGTTGACTGGATGCTCCCAAATATTTCTGGGTTAGAATTGTGTAGACGAGTACGTAAAGATAAAACTACAAAGAACATTCCTTTAATTATGCTCACAGCTAAAGGAGAAGAAGAAGATAAATTAAGAGCATTTGAAACTGAAATTGATGACTACATAACAAAACCATTTTCAGTCAATGAGTTAGTAGCAAGAATTAAAGCAGTACTTAAACGCTTAAGACCTATTTTTTATAATGAAGTTCTTACTTATAAGGGAATTCAATTAGATGTTTCAACGCATCGTGTCACCAGGGATAAAACAGAAATAAGTCTTGGACCTACGGAATTTAATTTATTGCGTTTTTTAATGGAAAATCAAGGTAAAGTATTTTCAAGACAACAATTATTAGATTATGTATGGACTACAAGTCCATATGTCGAGCCTAGAACAGTTGATGTTCATATCAGAAGATTAAGAAAAGCATTAAACGAAGGATTTGAATACGACCCAATTAGAACAATTAGATCTGCTGGATATTCTCTTGGTATATGAGCATTAAAAATGTTTTATATTTATGTACGCAAAATTCAGCCAGAAGCATTATAGCTGAGGCAATTACCAATTATAAATATAGTGAAAGTCTGAAAGGCTATAGCGCTGGTAGCACACCTTCAGGAATAATAAATCCTAAAACACTCGATTTATTAGATGATATGAAAATACCGACTGAGAAACTCTATAGTAAAAGTTGGGACGTATTTGGTGAGCCCAACTCTCCCTCTATGGATTATGTCGTTACTGTGTGTGGAAATGCCGCTAAAGAAACATGTCCGATCTGGCCGGGTGCTCCAAAAACATTTCATTTCAATATTGAAGACCCCGTTAAACAGAACTTAAACGAAGTCGATCACAAAAAGTTTTTTAGATCTACATTTGATTATATTGATCAATTAATAAAAGAAAATTTGCTTAAATAAATGCCTAAAAAAATACTTTCTGAATATCTGGGTACACTCTTACTTGTTTTCTCGGTAGTAGGATCAGGGATAATGGCCGAAAATCTATCTCCTACAAATGAAGGTGTTGTATTGCTTGCTAATGCAATAGCAACAGGAGCAATGCTTTACGTGATAATATCAATATTTGGTCCTATATCTGGAGCTCATTTTAATCCAGTTGTTACACTTTATTTTAGATTTAAATCAGATATTAATAACGTAACGATGATATTATTTATCATTTTTCAACTAGTGGGTGGCACTTCTGGAGTCATTTTAGCAAATTATATTTTTGATGATTTATTTATTGAATTTTCAACTAAAGAAAGAACAGGAATTAATATTCATGTCTCTGAAGTGGTTGCAACAATAGGCTTATTAATTACAATTGTGCTCACACTAAAGGCAAAAAGAGATCCAGCAATAGCGGTGGCTTTATATATAACTGGGGCTTATTGGTTCACATCTTCAACGTCATTTGCCAATCCAGCTGTCACGATCAGTAGATCATTCACCAACACATTTACCGGTATAGATCCACAGCACGTGTTGATGTTTATTTTTATGCAATTAATTGGACTCTTAATTGCATATTTTATTCTTCGATTTTACGATTAATTATATCGCTTGTCCAGATACCCATACTTTTTTTACTATTGGTAAATTGTTATAAATACTGAAACTAACTAGGTCCGCCTTCATGCCGCACTGTATGCTACCTCGGTCTAGAAGCTGTGTAGCTATTGCTGGGTTTCTTGAAATAGAGGCAATTGCTTTTGGCATATTACCGGACTCTAAACCCCATTTGACAGCTGAAGAAAGTAGGGATGACGGGATATAGTCAGAGCTAAAAATATCAAGGCAATTTTCGTCTATGAGTTCTTGAGCTGAAATATTTCCAGAATGTGACCCACCTCTCATTAAATTTGGCGAACCCATGATAATTTTCATGTCTTCTTTTTGCGACTCTTTTGCTGCTTCGATTGTGGTTGGAAATTCTGCTATTGAAACTCCTAGATTTTTTGAACTTAATACATCTTCTATAGTAGTGTCATCATGACTCGCAAGAACACATTGAAATCTCATTTGTGCTTCAGATATTTTCTTTATATGTATTTCACTATTTTTTTGACTGCAGTGCTTTTAATTTAGAGAAGTGATTTTCCATTTCTTCATCAGATAGTTGATATTTACCCGCTAAATATTCCTTATATTTATCTGTATTTCTAAATTGTCTTTGTCCCGGTGTATGGTCCATAATGCTTATCATTTTAACGTTGCTTGATTCATCAAACTCATCAAGTTCACTTGCTAACGTTTCAGATGCGGTTTCTGCACGCAAGTGAATATAATGGTCAATTTTAAAAAGTTTATTTTTTTTTAAAGTTGAAATTTGGTCAGCTGTTGCTTTAGCATATTTTTTATATTCACCTTGAAGGTTCCCTTTTGGTATCGATCCAACTCTAAGTGCATCAAATACCGTGGTTATACCGACGGAAGACAATTCTCTATCATGAGCTAGCAATGCGTTTATAATTGGCCATTCTACTTTTGGCCTGGGTGTTAAATGTCTTTCGATATTATCTGTATGAAGTTCGATTAAACCAGGAATTAAGAAATCCTTGTTTAAATCGAAAGCAGAATTTCCTGTATAATTTCCTTTACTTAAATCCTTTATTATACCGTTTGCAATGTAAACATGGCCCATAAAAGATTCGTCCGGACAAACAATATGGGCATTTTTTATTACAAATTCATTCATATTTATTTAACAAGATATTACTAATTTATTAGATTATTGTTAAAGTATTATGACTAATTACAAAAGAGTGGCAATTTACTTTTTGCCTAAAAAAAACTCGAGTTTAGAAAACTTCGGAAAAAACCTTTTAGGTAGAGATATCAATAAAAAGAAAAAAATATCACTAACAAGACGTCAAAAATATTTTATTAGTAGAGGTTTTACATTCTTTGATGAACTTAAAGACTATTGTGAACAGCCTGCAAAGTATGGGTTTCACGCAACATTAAAGGCACCATTTAGACTTAAAAGAAATGTTAAAACAAAAAATTTTTATGATGTTATTAGCCATATAGCAGCACAACATAGTAGATTTAAGATACAAGGTTTAAAAATTGTTTATAGTAAAAAATTTACTTTCATAACTAGCAGAAAACCAAACAAATTATTAATAAACCTTGAGAATGATCTTGTTAAACATCTAGATACTTTTAGGGCAGAGCTAAATAAAACAGAAATAAAAAAAAGGATCCCTGATTCTTTAACTATTAAGCAAAACAAATATTTAAAAGAGTGGGGATATCCATTCGTCTTTGATCAGTTTAAATTTCATATGACGCTAATGAACCAAAATAACAATAAATTATCTAACAAACAAAAATTAGAACTAGAAAAATTAATTTACAAAATATCAAATAATGTAATTGAATTTAATGAAATTAGTTTACTTGGTGAAAATAAAAATGGCCATTTTGAGGAAATAAAAAGGTTTAAATTAAACTTTTAATTAATGCAGTTAAATTCATAATACCTTGATTAATACTGCTATTATTTTCTACAAATTTTGTACTTGTTGGTAAATTATAATTTTCTCTTTTTATTCGAGAGTTGATTTCGAATTCGTTCTCTCTTTTTCTATCAAAAATTCGTTGACTCAATAAATTGCTAGTAGCATTTATGTGTATAACGATAGAAGAGGATATATCATATAATATATTATTTATATATTCTCTAGATCCAGCAAATATTATGTTTTTCCCATCTTTAAGATCGTCAATTGCATCTTTGTGAATACCATAATTGCAATTATTTGCATTCCATGTTGTACAAAATAAATTTTCACTCTTCATTTGTGTAAATATTTTTTCATCAATAGGGTTATAGTCTTCATTAATATCTATTTTAGTTCTTGTAATGTATCTTTTGATCGCCTTTAGATTATCGATATTTTTACAGGCTCCATTTATAAGGGTATTTTTACCAGATCCTGATGGACCTAAGACGATAAAAGCCTTGCCGTTTCTTTTAATGCTTTGTTTCAATGTTTAGATCAATCTCTCTTACATTCAACTTTTTTCGAGAATATTCGTCATGAAAGATCCCAATAATTGATACGCCTCTATTAGATTTCGCTTTAATTAAATTGATAATTATATCACGATTTCTACTGTCAAGACTTGCAGTTGGCTCATCGAGTAACAAGTAAGGAAGGTCTTTTATAAAACCTCGTGCGATATTAATTCTCTGTTGCTCGCCCCCAGAAAAAGTTAGCGGAGATAAGTGCCACAAATTCTTCTCAATATTTAAGTCCTTTAAAAGTTTTATCGATTTTTTATAAGCATTATTTTTATTATCACCTGAATTTAATAATGGTTCCATTATTACATCTAAAGCAGAAATACGGGGTATCACTTTTAAAAATTGGCTCACATACCCAATTGAAGTTTTTCTAAGTTTAAGTATTTCCTGAGCCGATAGAGTGGCAATATTTTTATTATTTATAATTATAGCACCCTTATCAATTATATAACTTCCATAAATCATCTTTAAAATACTTGATTTACCTATGCCTGATGGTCCTTTAAGGGCTACAATTTCACCTGGATTAACCTCAAAATTTAAATTTTTAAAAACTGTTATCTTCGCGTTATTTTGGTTAAATAAAGTAAACGATTTATTAACTTTTTTTACCTCAATCATATTAAACGTGTAACACCGAACTTACTAATAGCTGTGTATATTCTTGCTGAGGATCTTCAAGTACCTGATCGCTTAAACCAGACTCAATTACAGTACCGTTTTTCATGACAATCATTTTATCTGCAAGTAATCTGATAACGGCTAAATCATGTGATACAATAATTACTGTAAGGTTCAACTCATTAACAAGTGATCTTATCAAATCAAGAACACGAGCTTGAACTGAAACATCTAGCCCACCAGTTGGTTCATCCATAAAAATAACATTTGGGCTTGTTATTAGATTTTTTGCTATTTGAAGTCTTTGAAGCATTCCACCTGAGAAAGTAATGGGTAGATCATCAATTCTACTTTTGTCTATTTCAACTTTATTAATCCATTTTGTTGCTAAGCTTCTTATATTTCCATAATGTCTATAGCCAACAGACATTAATTTTTCGCCTATATTACCACCTGCTGATACATTTAATCTTAATCCGTCACGTGGGTTTTGATGAACAAAAGCTAAATCTGTTCTAATAAATTTTCTTTTCTCTGACTCTGATATATTTAAAAAGTCGGTTTCTTTGTTGTTAATATTGAAAATTATTTTTCCTCTATCAGGCTCAAGATTGCCGGATAAGCAGTTAATTAAGGTTGTTTTACCGGAACCAGACTCACCGACAATGCCCAATACTTCACCTGGATATAGTGACATTGAAATATTTTTACATCCAACAATATTATCATAAGATTTGCTTAAATTTGTAACGTTTAAAAGAGGGATTATCATTTATTTTTTCTTTTATTACAAAAATCTGTATCTGAGCAAATAAAAGATTTATTTCCCGCATCATCAACAATAATTTCATCTAAATATGTATTCTTTGATCCACAAATATCACACGCGTGTTCAGCTTTAAATGGGTCAAATGGGTAGTCTTCAAAATCGAGACTTTTAACTTTTGTATATGGTGGAATAGCATAAATTCTTTGTTCTCTTCCAGCACCAAATAGCTGTATCGCTGGTGAGTTATTCATTTTAGGATTATCAAATTTTGGTATTGGGGATGGATCCATTATATAACGATCATTAGTTTTTACTGGATAAGCGTAAGCGGTTTCTATATGCCCATTTTTTGATATATCTTCATAGAGCTTTACGTGCATTGCGCCATATTCGGAAAGAGAGTGCATTTTTATTGTTTCAGATACTTTAGGTTCTAGAAAGGCCAAGGGTTCAGGGATGGGTACCTGATAAACAAATATTTGTTTCTTTTTTAATGGTGTTTCAGGAATTCTATGTCTAGTTTGTATCAGTGTTGCTTTTTCAGTAATTTCAGTAGTTTTAATATTTGAAGTTTTTTTGAAAAAATTTCTTATTGATACAGCGTTGGTAGTATCGTCAGCTCCCTGATCTATTATTTTTAAAGTGTCTCTTTTTGTTAAGCAGCTCGCAGTAACTTGGACTCCACCTGTTCCCCATCCATATGGCATAGGCATTTCTCTAGAGGCAAAAGGAACCTGATAACCTGGAATACATAAAGCTTTTATTATTGCACGTCTTATCATTTTTTTTGTATTCTCATCTAAATACGCAAAATTATATTCTTGATCAAAAGGTAGACCTTTGTCTACTTTGAAATCTTTAATCTTAATTACGTTATTTGTTTTTCTCATACTCTTTACGAATTCTTCTAACCAATTCCAGCTCTGATTGAAAATCAACATAATGGGGTAACTTTAAATGTTCCAAAAACCCAGTTGCCTGTATATTATCACAATGTGACAATACAAACTCTTCATCCTGAGCAGGTGCTCCGACAAACTCTTCACCAATTTCTTTCCACCTTAATGCCCTATCGACTAGGGCCATTGATACTGCCTTTCTTTCTAATTGACCAAATGTCAAACCATATCCTCGTGTAAATTGTGCGGGTGTTTTTTTGCTTCCTTGAAATTGATTTACACTCTCGCACTCAGTAACAATTATTTCTGCAATATCGATCTCAATGTCTAATTCTGGAATGTTGTACTTAACTTTTACATAACCAATTCTTAATTCACCTACAAAAGCATGATTTCTAGCGTAGCCTCTTTGAGTTGAATAAGCTAAAGCAAGAAGAAATCCTTCATCGGCTCTAGAAAGTGATTGTAACCTCTCACTTCTATTAGCTGGAAACTCAAGTGGATTTCTTGTGATGTCTTTTGGCTGATAATTATTATTTTTTTCTTTTTGAATAAGGCCTTCTTTATTTAAAAATCTCAGTACGTGAGGTATTTTTTCCTTTAATACTTTTCGTTTTTCTGCCTTAGGTATATTGCCTTCAGCCAGTAAACTAAAGTCTAAAAGTCTGTGTGTATAATCAAATGTAGGCCCCAATTTTTGTTTTCCAGGAATATCTTTATAAGTTGCTGAGATTCTTCTCATGCATACCATATCTTCTGTTTTAATAGGGGGGGATGTTCCAAATCTTGGTAGAGTTGTACGATAGGCCCTGATTAAGAAGATGGCTTCAATAAGGTCACCTCTTGATTGTTTTATGGCGAGAGCTGCTAGATCAGTATCATATAATGATCCTTCTGACATGACCCTTTCAACAGACAATGTCAACTGTTCTTTAATTTGATCAATTTCGAGGTTGGGAACATTAACATCACCTCTCCTTATTTCTGAAAGCCAATTATGAGCATTTTCAATTGCTTTTTCACCACCTTTAACAGCTACATACATAGAAACTATCCTTTCTTTTTAATTTTTATTGATCTTGGAATGCAAAAAAAATTGCTTTTATTGGTAAAATAGAAATCTATACCAAGGGGGAAGGAGTTATTTACATCACTTATTTTATTCGCATGTGGTAAGTAGATATCTTTGCTACCTTTGATACCGGGCCCCGAAATACTTACATTGTCTGATTTAAAGGGTGTCTCAATTATTAATGTACATGATCTATCCGGAAACTCGTCTGATCCTCTAGAGAACTCTGTAAGGGGCAACATGTCATGGAAAGTACCAATTGCAAAATTTGCAAATTTTTTATCTACTATTTTAGAGTTTGTATGAAAGGCTACCCAATCTCTTAAGGATTTAGTGTCTAATGATTTTCCAATATAAATGGTGCTGGTGTGATCGCACATAGTGGACAAAATAGAAGCTGAAGATGTAGAAATTTGTTTAGGTTTATTTATCTCTAAAAACTTTTCAATTGATCCAGGATAAGAAGTTGCAAACAATATAGCTCTGAATGCATCGGCTTTTATAATAGACTCGTTTTCATTTGTATTAATCATTTCAAGTTTCACCTCGCACCAATGTAAAGAAATCGACAGCTGTTGACTCTGATTTTGACATTACATCTTTTTTTAAATTTTTATCGCTTACAACTAGAGGGCGTATTATATTTTTGATTAAAAAATCTCTTTTATTTGTTTGCAGTAAAGCATCGCATATAGCAACAATTTCAGCCTTATGTTTATTTCTTCCTTGCACATATCCGTGACCAATTTTTCCTTGTGAGGTTTTCAATTGACAACGGGTAATAGTAACTTCACCAAAATTGAAATTATTTCCTGTTACTCCAATTTTTCCTTGACACATTATACTGCCTATTTCCGGTTTTCTAAGCCATGTGAAATTTACCTCAATACCAAATTTTTCCCAAAGAGAAGTTAGGTGGGCATCATTACATGTAGCCAATGTACTAAGCCAAAATTTTCTTTCCATATTAATCTATACAACTATACAAGTATACTATATTAATTATGCCGATTCTTTTCAATTTATTTATTAAAATTATGTTACAATAACTAAATGTTTGCCTGGGAAGAAATAAGGGACTCAATAAAAAAAGATATTATTGATCGTAAGCTTCGATTAGGGGAAAAAATCTATTCTGAAAACTATTATGCTAAGCTTTTTAAGGTGAATAGGCATACAGTTAGACGTGGAATCGAGGCCCTTAAAAAAGAAAATATCATTTATTCGAGAAGAGGTTTAGGATATTTTCTTAACTCTAAGAAAATAAATTATAAAATCGGAAAAACAGTAAGGGCATCACAGAATTTAAATCAAGAGACTACTGATATTGCTGTAGATATTATTTCTATAGATAAGAGAAAAGGGTACAGCAATGAAATAAGAGAATTTAATTTAAAAAAAAATGATTCAGTTTTCTATATTTATACAATCTCTAAAGCTAATGGTATTCCACTTATTTTAACAGAAAGATTAGTCCCAGAAAAAAGATTTAAAAATTTTGATTTATTTTTTCGTAAAACTGGCTCTATGACATTGTCCTTTAATAAATATGGATTAAAAAAAATATATAGAAAAAAAACAACAGTATCAGCAGAGAGTGCGAATAATGTACAATCCAAATATTTAAAAATAAATATCGGAGACCCGTTAATACATACAAAAGCAATAAATACAGATATTAATAACAAACCAATTGAGATAAGTGATAGTTATTTCGTTGGAAGTAAAATTCAATTAGAAGTAAGCAAATTATAATTATTTGTGCATTTGATTTGTAGGTTTCTCGAAAATTATTAGTGAGAAAGAAAACGCTGATAGGATTGCAGTTATTACAATCGTAATCGTAAATAAGTTTAAATTATACGCAAAAAGAAGTGCACCTAATGCTGGACCTACGGCAAAGCTAATGCTCCTTGAAAGGGCCATCCACCCTTTAGCTTGGCCATAAATTTGTGACTCAAAATACATATTGGTGACATAACCATATGTTATTGTTAAAACACCGTGACCCATTCCGAAAAAAGCCATACTAATTGCGGCAACAAAAATATTATTTGTAAATTGAGCTGTAAAAATTGAAAAAATAACAAACAAAAAGGCTATTAAGCCTGTATATCTTGCGTCGTAATGCTTTCCAATTTTCATTTCCAAGTATCTTCCTACAAGTTGAAACGGGCCATATATACTCGCAAGTACAACCGCGATACTAATGTCATTAAATGTTTCTGTAAAAAAATTTACTAATGCAAGGGTAAATGCTACAAAAAAAAAATTTTGTAAAGAAGAGGATATTGTAATATAAAAAAATGATCTCTTTTGTGTCTTCTTTAGCTCATTCCAATTAAATAATAACTTACTTTCATTTAAGTATTCTATATTTGATTTGTATTTCATTTCCTTTGAGGACACAAGTACATAGCCAATTAATAAAATAATTGAAGTAAATAAACACGTATAGAATAAACCTACATTGTATATAAGTGGATAAATTGAAAGCCAGGTAATAGTGCTTGCTACCGCTCCATAAAAAGTAATTATTGAAATATTTTTTCTAGAATTAATTTCATCCATTTGGACTGCCGCATTAAACGCTACCTCATAGGTTGACATACCAAGCCCCAAGGTAATTAGAAACATAGAAATAAACACCCACAATACATTTTTGAAAATAAATAAATCAATCTCTGTTATTCCAATAAAAATTGAGCCTATCATACCTAATAACAGGCCGTATTTAATTACGATTAGGCTTCCATGATGGTCTGACCATTTTCCAATCCGAGGCGCTAATAGGGCTTGAAATAACAGTGCTAAACTAAACATTGTGAGAATTAATTCCTCACTTAAATTGGTGTGCAGTGAGATATACTCTTTTAATGGGGCAATAGTATAGAATAAAAATCCGTAACCAATGATTGTTACAATTCCAATAGTATGAACAGGAAATAAACTATTATTTTCTTTCAACTTGATGCCTGTTTAGTATTTATTTTTATAAGTCATTGAATAAATTTGTTATTTTTACAATAGTTAAAAAATAGATTGTTTACCAATTTTTAAATATTACAAAAATGTTAAGAAATATTACAATAATATTACATGAAACGATTCGTGCTTTTAATGTTCATTTTTAAAATTCTGCTGAGCACAAACATCTATGCTGACGACTTTAAGAGTTGTATAGCTTATTTTCAAAACACTTCATCTCTAGAAATAGGGTACGATGAGACAATAATTAATTGTGAAATATATTTTAATACTCATCCTAGCAGTAACTTCAATGAGTATAGTCTTTGTATGTTGCAGAATATTAAATCAGCTAAAAATATTGATGATTATTTTTATGAGTCAGACCAATGTGTGATTAATCACTGTTCTTCTAATTTAGAAACTTTTTTTAATGGTAGTGATCCTGGCTTTTGTACGTTATTAGAAGAGGTGTAGTTAAAAAATCTGCCACCATGACTTTTCTTTTTCATTTTCTGTCTCTTCTTGCAGTTCGTCTGACTCATTAACAATTCCAATTCTCATATCTTGTCCGGCAACATTGCCTTCTCTCGCTATAGTTTGAGCCTCTTTCAATTTCATTTTTGCAAGGACGTTTTGATTTTTATTACACAATTCCATTCCTTCAAGCATTAAATTATGTGCTTTCGTTGCTGAATCTGGGTCAGCTCGCTGTATATCGTTTTTAACTGATCCACGGAGCGTTAATACACTTAAATCTTCACAGTTTCCTATATTGCTCTCGTATGTACTTTCAGTATTGGTAGAATAGTCACTTCCAGCTTGCCCAATTGTATTGTCTTCATGACTGTCTGCAAGAGCAAGAGATGATAACATGTACGACGTTATTAAAAAGAATTGAATAAATTTGGTCATAATTAATGATACAAATAGATTGTTAAAAAAATATTAAGATCTCAAAAAAAAAATTATTTTTTTGCCATTTTTGCCAATTGTAATTCTGCTCCTAGCGTTTCATCACCAATCAAAGCTCTTCTTACTTTTGCGGACATTGTATCCATGAAAATAACAACTCCTAAAATCAATAATGACATATACATAACATTTTCCCAACTGGTACCCGTATTTATTGCTCCAAGTAATTGTAAACCTATGCCGCCTGCGCCCATGGCACCTATAATAACAGCTCCTCTCGTGTTTGATTCTAAGTAGTAAAGAGTTTGGGAAATAAAAATAGGAAGTATTTGAGGTATAATTCCAAATCTGTGTTGAAGAGTTTTATTCGCTCCCGTAGACTCTACACCTTCTTGTTGCTTTTCTTCAGTGTTTTCTATTGCTTCAGACATTAATTTTCCAAGAGTTCCTGTATCTGTAATTGCAATAGCAAATATTCCAGTAAATGGTCCTGGTCCGAAGGCTCTTAAAAAAATTAAGCTCCAAATCAAAAAATCGATGCCTCTTAATGTATCAAATAACCGTCTTAATATCGTTCGAACAAATTTAAAAGGCGTTACATTGTAAGCTGCAAAAAATGCCAGAGGAAAACCCAGAAGAGCTGCTAGTAGGGTGCCCAATAGAGCCATAAAAATTGTCTCTAATAAAGCCCACAATATTTGTCCATGATGCCACATATCATTATTTAGAAATTCTTGAATTAGAAGCGAAAAATTTGAAATATTGGGGTCAACTCTATCGCCTGAGAATGAAAGTGAAATAGCATTCCAAATTCCATATGGTTCTAAAGGACTGTCAAAGTCAAACCAGAAATAGTTCCAACCAAGATTGTACCTATGTACTTCAACTTTTTTTGAATAAACTTGAACTCTTTCGTAAAGAGATGGTCTAACCTCTATTTTATTTTCCGTTACCCTTATCCATTTTGGGAGATTATCTACATTTTCAACGTAAGGCTTACCTTGTGCATCAAGACGAAAAACAAGTGTTTCTTTGGTGTCTGGCCAGTTTTCTATTGTAACTTTATCATCGTATAGATTTGCAAACCCTCCATTTTTAAAACTTATTTTTGTTTCACCTTCTGGACCTATGGAAGTCCATTCAGGATACCTTTCTGGAAGACCGTCACTTTTTTGATAGGGGCCAACATACTGAGACCACCTGCTTCCTTCAAAGGATATAATTATATCATCTGGTTCACTCCATTTCATTGTGACATGGTCTTTATGTGCATATGTGTCGAGGGCAAACAATGAAGCTCTTTCAGGACTCCATTTTTTATGAATCTGCAATATGTCGAGGCTTAAAATTGCTATGATTAAATACACTATAATCCCGAGCACTAAAAAAGTTGACCACATTTTAGATGAAAATTTAGTAACTACTATATCTGAATAATTTTTAATAATTTCAGACCTGTTCATGATTTCAATCCTATTAATGATTTTCGCCAATAACTTGATAAGTAATCCAATGCAATGATCGTAGACACAAGTAAAAACATTATTGCAATAGTGTCAGCTTCATATTTCCACTGTATATTAGTGTAAAGTTGCTCACCGATACCTCCAGCGCCAACAAATCCCAAAATAGTTGAAGCCCTTATATTAATCTCAAATCTTAAAATTGTGTAAGTTAGAAATAGAGGGAGTGCCTGAGTTACCACACCAAATCTTATTCTGGTAAACCATGAAGCTCCACAGGACTCAAGACCTTCAATTGGATTTTTGTCGACATTCTCAATAGCTTCTGAAAACAGTTTGCCAAGAGCTCCTGCGGTATGAATTATGATGGCAATTACAGCAGGCAGTGCTGACTTTCCCAGTAGATACAACAAAACAAGCGCAATAACTAATTCTGGAAACGATCTGCATATATCCATGATGCGTCGAAATATTAATACAGTAGTTTTACTTTTGATTAGATTACGACTTGAAAAAATACTTAAAAAAAAGGCTAGCAACGTACCCATTGCTGTTGAAAATAGAGCCATATTAATAGTGCTTATTAAATCTGGAAGGTATTCAAGTAACAATAAATTCCATCTATAGCCGTATTCCCATGACCCAACAAATAGATCAACTGGGTAATCGAAAAATTTAGGTAATCCAACCCAGATGCTAGTCGCATTTCCTGTTTCTGCTACAATTAAACCCGAATAAATAACTGCTATCAATGCCGCAATTGAGAGAAAAGAATAAATTGATCTTGTTCTTGTAAGAGATTTTAAATTATTTTCAATTTTAATTAAATTTTCTGGCAATGATGATTGCACTGTTTCCTCCAAATAAACAACTAACTAAGAGGATGGGGCATGCCATCCTCTTAAGTTAGCAAACAACTACCGAAATTTATTCGGCTTTTTTAGCTTCAATTTTAGCTTTACGAGCAGCTACAATAGTTTCATAGAAACTATGGTCGACTGGCACCCAAGCTTTAACAACTCCATTTGCAACATTCTCGCTGCATTGTGGGTCATTTTCATGGATCCACTGCTTCATGCCTACCATGACCTGATGCGCTCTCACAGGCATATTAGTTGGCATTACAATCGGTCCATTTGGTATCAAAGCAGATGACCAAATCTGTTTGATGTCATCCATATTTAATAGTCCTTTATCAACCATTTTTCTCAGATTTCCAGAAGAGTAACCTTCGCTCCATTCACCAACTCCAGATACCCATGTCACACCTGCATCGATATCACCATTAAGAACTGCCAAAACGTTATTTTCATGACCACCTGAAAATTGTGTAGAGCCAAAGTATGAGTCTGGATCCATTCCTGCAGCTTTTAATTCGATTGATGGTATTAGATAACCAGATGTTGAATTAGGATCAGCCCATCCAAAAGATTTACCTTTTAAATCATCAAGTGAATTGATACCCGAGTCTGATCTTGTAACCATGACTGAATAATAGCCCATATCTCCTGTTGGCTGCATTCTGGTTAAAATTGGTACAGTAGCGGTAGGATCTTCTAGATATATACCCGCATATCCTGATGAGCCAAACCAAGCATAATCTAAGCTGCCACCAAGCATTGACTCCATTGTTCCTGCATAATCTTTAAAAGTATAAATTTTAGCTGGTACTCCATATGCAACTTCCGCATATTCCTTTAGACATGCATTATTCTTAATAATGTCTTGAGCTGATTCATCGCCTAAAAATCCAAGTCTCATTTCAGGTTGATATTTACTCAAGTCCATTGTTGGCCCTTTATAGCCAGATACATCCCATGCGTATGCATTTGCAGACACAAATAGGAATGAACAAGCAATAATAGACCTTACTAAATTTTTAATCATTTTTAGTATATCTCCTTGTTAGTTGTTAAGTTTTTTTTTGAAAAGGCTAACATTATCCTGCCTCTGCAAACTGTTCGTCACCAAGTGAAGTTGAAGTAACTGTTGGTTCAAATGCTTCTTCAGCTTCAGCGCCATAAATTTCTCTTGCAACATCATCTTTTAAACTTGAAGGTACATCATCAAAAACAATTTCCCCAAGTCTCATGCCAATGACTCTGTCACAATAATTTTTAGCGGTATCAAGAGTATGAAGATTTGCAAGAACAGTAATCTGCTTTTCTCTATGAATATTTCTAAGTGATTCCATTACAAGTCGGGCATTAAGAGGGTCTAGCGATGCAATAGGCTCGTCGGCTAAAATCATTTTTGGTTGCTGCATCATAGCTCTACAAATTGCAACCCTTTGTTGCTGTCCACCAGATAAAGTCTCTGCTCTTTGCAGCGCGGTTTCAGCCATTCCCAATTTATCCAGAGCCATCAATGCATCAACGCGTTCATCTTTAGTGAAAAGTTTTAAGCTTGATCGTAAAGTGCCTTGAATATTTGATCTTCCAAGAATTACATTTGTTAAAACATCTAAACGGGGCACAAGATTGAATTGCTGAAATATCATGGCACAATCTTTTTGCCATGCTCGTTTGTCTTTCTTTGTTAATGAAAGTATATTTCTGCCTTCAATAAAAATAGATCCACTAGTTGCGTCGGTTAGACGATTCATTATTCTCAGTAATGTTGACTTTCCAGCACCAGATCTGCCAATGATACCAATCATTTCAGGTTTATTAATTTCAAATGTGACATCGTTTACTGCACGGTTGTCACCAAAATACTTATTTAATTTCTCTACTTTGATCATTAGTATGAATAAAAAGTAATACAAAAAAATTAAATCAAAGTTGCATTTTTATTACAGATATTTTGCAATTTATTACACTAATGTTACAGCTCAAATTATTGACATTAAAAAAAATATAATTAATCATTTAAGTCATGCAATTAGATAAAATCCAATCTCTAGAAAATAAATTAAATTCAGCTTCAATTATTGAGCGTACCAATGTTTTATGTGAAATTATTGATCAAAGAGGTTCGTGCAGTTTTTATGACGAAGAGATTACTCAATTACAACATGCTCTTCAGTGCGCAACCTTAGCTAAAGAAAATAATGAAAGTGATAAATTTATTACTGCTTCATTATTTCACGATTTAGGGCATATGTTGACTGGCGAAGATGTAAATAGCCATGATTTTTTAAACAATGACAAGTATCATGAAAACGTTGCTGCATCTTTTTTATCCAAGTATTTCCCTGAAGAAGTTACTTATCCAATTAAAATGCACGTTATTGCAAAGAGATATCTATGTTCCGTTCAATCAGATTATTATGACGGTCTTTCAGATGGCTCCAAAAGAAGTTTTAAACTTCAAGGCGGATATTTAAACAAAGATGCTATTCGAAAACTGGAAAGTCATAAATATTTTGAAGATGCAGTAAGACTTCGAAAGTATGATGACAATGCAAAAATTAGGGGAAAGAAAACTGAAGCTATTTCATTCTTTCATCCTTTTATTAAAAAGTCCTATATTTGAACTTTACTAAAATAAAGCTTTCGAAAATTGTTAAAGCAAAAAAAAATCTTGGTAATTTGGTTATATCCAGTTGTCCAGGTATCAGTAATTCTAGATTTGATAAATTTACTTATAAAAAAGATTTAACCATTATCATCGACTTAAATATATCACTCGTTGTTTCATTGATAGAACTTAATGAAATTAGAAATTTTGAAATTAATCAGTTCCATAAAGATCTAGAGGAGAAGAATGTTAGGGCCTACAGCATGCCCATAAAAAACTATGGTATTCCAGCTCAGATTAAAAAAAATGAATATAGTCAAATTATCAGAGATTGTGTTACTCAGTTAGAACTCAATAAAAATGTTTACCTGCATTGTTATGCTGGATTAGGTAGATCTGGAATGTTTGCTTCACTTATTTTGAAGGCACTAGGACTAGATTCAAAGCAATGCATAAATCATGTAAGGAATTGCCGGCCAGGTACAATTGAAACAGAGGAACAAGAAAAATTTGTAATCAACTTTTAAGGCCCTTCACCACGTGAAAGCCTTTTGTTAATATCATCAATAACGGCCTCGATATCTGCAATAGTTTCTATTACGTAATGCGCACCTGCTTTATAAAGCAGATCTTTTGCATATCCTTGTTTCATATCAATTTCTTCTTTACTCAGTTCATCAGCTTCTTCTAAGGAATTTATATTCATATAATTCGAATATCGCGTTACACCAACACCCCAACAACCAGCATTAATTGCTTCTCCAATTCCTGAAACAGTATCATCAACTTTTATAACTGATTGAATGGATTCTATATTCATTATATCTAAATTTTTATATAACATGTGGGGAAGGGGCCGAACGCCATTTTTAACATCATCACCTGCAACTGACGCATCAGGGACATATCCCTGTTTTGCTGATTCTTCCTCTAAAATATTAACCATTGACCGCACAAAACCAGTTGTGCAACCAACTTTTATACCGCTATTTTGAACCCGTTTAATTACTTCTGCTGTTCCGGGTAATAATTTTGAGTATTGTTTTAAGCATTTAAGCTGCAGTGGAACAAAATCTGCGTACATATTTTCAACATCAGACATTTGTGGGTCTTTACCATGTACTATGTTCCAGCGCTTTCTTATTTCAGCGTTCTCTGTGAGTGCTTTTATATGTAAATCTTTTCGTAAACCCATGGGTTCTCTTGCCTCCTCCATGGAGATTACAACCTTTTGTTTCTTAAAAACCTCAACAAACACTATAGTTGGAGCAATCACGTATGCGTCAGCAGTAGTTCCACTCCAGTCTAATACCAAACCTTTTATCTCTCCTTTATATCTATTTTCTGACAAATATTTCAAAACTATTTAACCTTTTCTTGCTTTATTTAGACACTATTATGGCGTAAGCCATTCCTTGTTTAAACTGCCATTTGTGGATGTAAACAATGCTCGGCGATGACCTTGACGATGCAAATAAAGCCACTCAATCGAGTGAATTTGAATTTCCACTAAAGTAAAGTTGTTGTAACCGTTTTGTAAAAGATCATCGTCCGGTAGTTCGTTTTCATGCTCTGGTAAGTACCCTGAAGTTGGTTCATCCGATGGAGTTCCAGGTGCCTTTTCAACAACATAACATTTCTTGCTAAATGACCTTGAGTTATCCCAGGCTAATTTTGCTTTATCATTTTTATGATTGATTTCAGCTTTTCCTGAAACTTTGATTTGTATCTTTTTGCCATGATCATAAAACAGCATGGTTACAGCATTATTTTTTTTGATTTCATCAATTTTACTGGATCGGTTATCCGTATGAAAACTTATGGTATTATTTTTCTTATCAACATGCCTTAAGACAACTGTTCTAACCGATGGAAATGACTCATTGAATGTTGAAATATACCCTTGATGTAATTCAGATTTTGATTTTGATTTACCAATTATGAGTTGATCCCAAATATTTTCATAAGTCTTATCAAGATCATTATAGAAATCAGGCTTATCGTGTGTATGATCTTTTACCATTCAAGCTTTTTTCCTTCATAATTTAAAAATGAGCCAGAGTTATCAAGATTTAGTTCATTTATAACATTGATCATTCTGGTAATGCTCTCAGATACCTCTAATTTCGCACTTGTGCCACCCATATCGGTTTTTACCCATCCTGGGTGCAAAATAAGGACAGATATACCATCTTCTTTCCAATCTATTGATAAGCTTCTTGCTGCAGAATTAAGAGCTGATTTTGATGAGCGATAAAAATAAAATCTACCAGAGTAATTGTCATCAATGCTTCCCATTTGACTGGATATAAAAACGACTTTCTTATCAGATCCCATTTTTAAGTTGTTCTTTAATTTTCGTGCAAGAATTATGGGTATCACAGCATTAATTCTCATTTCATTCATCCAGGCATCTGTATCAAGATCTTCTTTTAATTGCTCATCACTAAAAATACCTGCGTTGTGAATGAGTATGTCAATTTTTCGAGACTCGATACTTGTTACAAAATTATTTACGCTTGCGTCAGAAGTTAAGTCAAGTTCAGCGATATCGATATTATTAATTTCATTCAACTCTTTTGAGCTATCTTTATTTCGAGTGGTTGCAATGATGTTATGGTTTGTATTGCTGTATTGCTTTACAAACTCAAGCCCAAGACCTCGATTGGCTCCTATGATTAATATATTGCTCATTTTATATATAAACTTATAGTACGTTCATGAGCATTTTAGCAAATCCTCTTCGACTAATCTTCTTTTTTTATTTATTTTATCTTTATTACTCATATGTGCGACCTGTGCCTTCTGACTCTACAGTAAGAGAGGTAGCAAATTTAATTACTGATTATGGAATACACTTTATCTCATTTTTCATACTTGGCGCCTTGGCACAATTGGCTAATAATAAAAACAATGATTTTGTATTTGGTATCAGCTTAGCCCTGATCACAAGTGTTTTTATTGAGTTTATACATTTTTTTATACCGTTTCGTGATTTTGAAATAATGGAAGGTTTTGCAAATATAGTTGGTTGTGTATCAGCTATTTATCTAATAAGTTATTTAAGAAAAAAAAATGAGTAAACTTTTAATTAGAAATATATGTCAACCACCGGATAGCAATCCTTACGGTACAGCTCATGGAGCTTGGATCGTGAAGCAAATGGCCCATGGAGGCATTTATATGACTCAGCTTGTTTCAAAAGGAAATGCCGTATTAGTGGAATCTAAAGTTAAATATAAAAATCCAATGCATGTTGGTAAATTCATCAATGTTTACGGATCAATTGTATCTGTAAAGCAGTCGAAAATGATATTCAAAATTACCGCAATGCGTTCTGAAATGAATCAAAAGGAAGTTGAAGTGGCGGTAGGGGAGTTTTCCTACGTTGCTATCAATGACAAAAATAAAACAAGAAAATTTAAACCAAATTTAAAGATCTAAAAAAAAGCCCCCAAACTAATGGGGGCTTAATGTAGTTAAAACGGAGCTCCACTCAAAAAGTGGAGGTTTCCACATCTACAATCACATGGAATTTCACTACTCGAGCAAAGCTCCTCTATACTACCTATAGACATAGACCACCTCCTTTCATTAAATATGGTTAAAACTGTATTAGTATATATAATTTACTGGATTCTTATTTCAATCAAGGAGTTTATTATGCAACCCGAATTAATTTTTGAGCCAGTCATCAATATGCTGTGGCTTTCTTTGGCTGTTTTTGCCTTTGGGACAGTACTTAGACTAAAGGCCATTGTCATCGATAAGAAGAATACAGAAGATGATTTTAAAATACCCACATTTGAAAACGGCAGCGAATTAATTCAAAATAGTCAGCGAAATTTGACAAATTTGTTCGAATTTCCAATCTTCTTTTACGCTGTTTGCATTATGATTTATGTAACGGGAACAGTTGATGAGTATTTTATGTTGTTAGCAACATGGTTCTTTTGGTTAAGAGTTCTACACTCAATCGTTCATATATTTTACAATAAAATCATACCTGGTGTTGCCTTACCAGTTAGAACGCTATTTTGGTTACCGTCTACGATTATCCTAGCATGGATGGCTTATCGAGCCTGCTCTTTAATGATCTGATGTTAACTAATATTTTAGTTCCAGCACTTGGGCTTATTTTATTAACTTTTGTTATTGGATTAATTCATACAATCGCATCAGTTAATCTAATGGGTAAAGGCAAGGACTGGGAGGAAAGTGGAATTCCTATTGAGCCTTATAAAGATGCACCGCTATATTTAAAAATTATAAAAAATAATATTTCAAATATATTTGAGTTTTCAGTAATTTTTTATTTTCTGATTGGGGTTATCGTTTTTATTGAAATCGAAAGTACTTTTTTGCTAATTTGCGCATGGTTATATTTATTATTTAGAGTGATCCATTCTATTGTGCATATCTGTTTCAATAACACTGCAGCAAGAGGCGCCATCTGGATTTTTTCACAAACTGCTTTGTTGTTATTGTTTCTTGGAACTGCGTATTATGTTTTAAGTAGCTGATACCCCGGCATCAGATAATTTTTTCTTAAGTTTACCTGTAAGCATTAAATAAGCCATATGATGATCACCAATGAGTGACCATAAAGGATATTTAAACGTAGCGGGTTTATTTTTTTCTATAAAGAAATGTCCAATCCATGCAGGACCATAACCTGCAAGTAAGATTAAAGGCAGGAATAAGTAATTTTGAGTTAGCAGCAGGGACCAAAATAGAACTTGGTAACCAATCGTACCAAAATAATGCAGCATCCTTGTGCTTTTTTTGCTGTGTTCCCTTAAATAGAAAGGAAAAAAATCTTTGTAATTTGTATATCTAGCTGGATTTTCCATAGAATAAACATTATATTTCGATCATGAATCTAGACAACAAAATAATGTACATAATGGTTGCTGCTTTTGTGGTCTTTATACTGATATCCAGCTTCAGCGCATAATTTCATGACAAATTTTGGCTATATTCCTGTATATGCGCTTAGATTCATGATTGCATATTTTATTGTAACGAATGCCGCGGCTATGATTTTATTTCCTGGAGGAACTTTATTTAATCCAGATTTAAATTCTTACTCTTTTAGTGGAAATTTTTTTAGTGACTTGGGAATCACATTTACTCGCGATGGCACTCAGAACTTTCTCTCAAGCTTTTTATTTAACAGCTCTTTGTTGATAATGGGACTATGCGCTGTCTCTCACGTATTTGTACCAAATTTATTTAGAGAGAATAAGAAAACTTATGTGATTTCAGTCATTGCATCAATTTTATTAGTTATTTCTGGAATATCTTTCATTGGCGTTGGTTTAACACCAGCTGATATTTATTTTGAAGAGCATGTTTGGTTTGTTATTTTAGCTTTTAACGCTCAAACTGTTGGTATTTTTTTTATGACAATCGCATTTTTACTGAGCAAAATAAGTAATAGATATACTATTGTTGCTTTTATCTATTTTATAAATGTCGCTCTTTATACAATCTTTGAAACAAGTGAGCCTCCACCTGACTTCAATCCATTTGAATTGGAAAATGTTGAAGAGTTCATAGATTACAACCGATTCACGATATCAGTTGTTTGGCAAAAAATAATTACAGTTATTTCTATGATCAGTATTCTGATCTTTACATTTGGTTACAAGAAACTTTTAAATGACTAGATTCTGGTGTGTACATATCCCAAGAATTGCATCTGCTTATTATATTTTTGCGGTAATCATTGCTATGCTTCTATACCCTGGCGGTAATCATATAGAACTAGATCAAGTAGGTTATTCATTTCATAAAAATTTTCTTAGTGAGCTTGGTTTTCATAAAACAATGTCTGGAGATTTAAATTTTTTTTCATCGTTTTTCTGGAATACTGCAATGTACATGCTCTTATTACAAGGCATAGCTTTTTTGTTTATTCCGAGTTTATTTAGGGTAAATCGTTACTCGTTTATATTTGCTTGTTTAGGAACATTATTTATGTTTCCGGCTTGTGTTTTTTTTGTAGGAGTTGCCTTAACACCAGGTGATATTTACTTTGATGCGCATCTATTTACTACAACTATGGCATTTAATTTATACTCTGTAGCAATTCTCTTTTATGTTCTTGCTTTTTTATTTAGTCCTTTATCAAACTATTATGCGTCAGGAGGCGTGCTACTTTTTATTGCAGTAGGAGTTTATGCCTATTATCTTGGTGACTTTCAACCGATTGATGCAATAAATGACCGTGTTCGTTTTTTAGAAACGTACACAATGGATTTCTTGATATTTAATGTAGTGTTACAGAAGGTGATGATTATTCTAATGATTACAACAATTATCATGTTTACGTTTGGCCTCGATAAGTTAATAGGAAAAAAAAATGCAAATGACTAAATTTTGGACAGTCTATATCATTCGATTTGTATCAATTTTTTTTGTTGTCTCAGTAATTATTGCTTCATATTTTTTTCCAGGAGGAAACATACATAATCCTGATCAAATTGGTTATTCATTTAGTCATAATTTTTTAAGTGAACTGGGTGGGTATATTACATTTGCGGGAGATATTAACAGTATTTCATCATTTTTTTTTAACTCTGCACTTTTTTGTTTTTTATTGGTCGGAATATCAAGTTTTTTCATTCCATCATTATTTACAGAAAATAAAGTTTCGTATTTTTGTGCGTGCATAGCAGCAGTACTTTTTTTCATTGGAATGGTATTTTTTGCTGGAGTAGCCCTAACGCCGCACGATTTATATAGAGATGCACATGTATTTTTTGCAATAAATGCATTTCGTTGGTTAGTACCAGCATCATTATTCTTTGTAATAGCCTTTTTTCTAAGTAATGCGGACAATAAGTATACTGTTGTGAATATTATTTTTCTTATATCAACCGTAATCTATGTAATTTATCAAATATACTCTGGTGATCCAAGATTGAATGAAGAACTATTAGTGCAAAATGTATTAATGCAAAAATCTATAGCAATAATCCATATTATCAGTATTTTTTCTCTTACCTTCTGCTTCAACAGCCAAATAAAGAATAAAAATTTATAAATTTGGAGTTTTGTTAATCCAAGGAGATATTTCCTCTAATTGTGCAGCCAGAGAGATTAATGTTTCTTCATCTGCATATCTTGATGCAAATTGTACGCCCAAAGGTAAATTATCACTAGTCCAATATGTTGGTAATGAAATTGATGGCTGCCCAGTAATGTTTTGAAGCATTGCATCAGGCGAGTACCATAAACTCTCAGGCGCTAAGTTGTTAAGAATAGAGTCTCTAATTGATTGAATACGAAATACCCAACCCAATTTTAAAGTCATGATAATTTCACTTAAAATACTTGCTTGTTTGTTTGGTCTAATTTCACCAATGAAAGGAGGTTTCTGAGATATGATAGGAGTCAAGACTACATCATACTTATCAGTTTCTTCCATTGCTGATCGAGCAATCTTTTGCATAGTATAACGTGCCCAAGTGTAGTCACTTGCTCTGAAACTTTTTCCCAAGTAATTAAATAGTCTAGTTGCCGTTTCAACTTCATTTTTCTTAAATCCTCTTCCAACAATATCTTTCAATTCATTAAACATCTGGGTTACATGAGACGATATAGTTATTGTAAATGCTCTTGCTGCGAGAAGTCCGTCATAACTGAAATTTATTTCTTCAACATCGTGACCTAAGTCTTCACATAATTTGGCGTTGAATTTAATCGCTTCAATTGCATCAGAGGAAGGTTCAATTCCAACAGGACTTCTAAGATTAAATCCAATCTTAAGTTTATTTTTTTTACTCAGAGCTTCAACAAGAGAACCTTTTTTGTATGGAATTCCATAAGGATCACCCACAACATTTCCAAACAAACAATCATACATATAAGCTGTGTCTCTGACTGTTCGAGAAACAATACCGGAGTGGGTAAGACCTCCCCATTTATCACCGTGAGAAGGCGCGAATGATGTTCTTGCTCTATTAGGCTTTAATCCAACTAGACCGCATGATGCTGCGGGAATTCGAATTGATCCACCTCCATCACTTGCATGTGCAATGGGAACTATTCGACTTGAAACTGCTGAAGCTGCACCACCACTAGATCCACCTGTTGTTCTATTGGTATCCCAAGGATTTCTTGTTGGGCCAAATTCAGTTGGCTCAGTTGTAACCATAAGACCGTATTCAGGTGTTGCAGATTTTCCACATATAACAGCGCCAGTTTCTCTAAATTGTCTTGTGAGGTGATTGTCGTAAGGCATTTTAGTGTTTTTTAAATACTTACTGCCTTGCATCATGTGATAGTTAGCTAAAGAACTATCCATATCTTTCATAAGAAATGGAACTCCAATAAAAGTTCCATTTAATTCTTTGTTTCTGTTTATTGACTCGAATGCATAGTGATACATTGTGCGATGCACTGCATTTAATTTAGGGTTCAGCTTTTCAATTAGATCAATGGCACTATCAAGAGGATCAATAGGGGATATTTCTTTATTTCTAATTAATTCGGCTATGCCCAAACCATCATAATTTGTATATTCTTTGAAAATAGCCATTATTAATTATATTAACCCTAAAAATATGATAATCTCTTTAAAATTTTTTTAATGATTCAGTCTATTTAAAACCTATGGCAGATGCAAATAAGAAAAAAGGAAACCCAGTCATTAATTTTATTAAAAGGTACTTTTTTACAGGTCTTTTAATATCGGCGCCAATTGGAGCGACGATTTACATTACAATATTTATTGTCGAATTTATTGCTGGACTGGTTCCAGACAGATTTAACCCAAATGGGCTGCTACCCGAGATTATTGGCTATAAAATTCCTGGCCTTGAATTAATTATAGCATTTCTATCTTTTATCTTAATTGGTCTAATATTTTCAACTTTATTTGGAAAAGCCATACTCGGTTATTTTGACAATCTTATTACACGTATTCCATTAGCGGGCAATGTCTATAAAGCTATCAAACAAATCACTGAGACATTCTCAAATACTGATTCAGCATATCAAAAAGTTGTTCTCATCGAGTATCCAAGAAAAGATATATATGCAATTGGCTTTATGACAGGTGAGACAAAAGGTGAAATTAAGGAAAGACAGAAAATAGAAATGGTCAATGTATTTGTTCCAACCACACCAAATCCTACCTCAGGGTTTTTACTCTTCATACCTAAAGATGATATCGTTGAACTTGATATGTCTGTTGAAGATGCGATTAAATTGGTTGTATCAGCAGGCATGGTGGTACCACCAAGGAAATAATTAGCCAGTTTTTAAATAATCGATTGCAACTTGATTCCTAAATAGATGCAAAAGTGTCCTTTGTGCTTTGCCCGCAGATTTTTTCAAATCCGGATCTTCTTTAACGATATCCATGGCAACGCCTCT
>CABZCR010000006.1 GCA_902524285.1 uncultured Pelagibacteraceae bacterium
AAAAAAAGATTAGAGGTCGTGTAAAAAATCAAATGGAGAAAACTCAAAGGGAATATTATCTAAATGAGCAAATGAAAGCCATCCAAAAGGAGCTTGGAGAAGGCGATGATGGTAAAGACGACATCCAGGAATATGAGGAGAAAATCGAGAACACTAAGCTCTCAAAAGAAGCAAAAGAAAAATGCTATTCAGAAATTAAAAAGTTGAAATCAATGAGCCCAATGTCCGCTGAGTCCAGTGTTATAAGAAATTATTTAGATTGGATATTAACAATACCATGGGGTAAAAAGACAAAAGTCAAAAAAGATATCAAATTCGCTGAGAGTGTTCTCAATGAAGATCACTATGGCCTTGAAAAAGTTAAAGAGAGAATATTAGAATATTTGGCTGTTCAGCAAAGAATAAAGAAAATGAAAGGTCCAATTTTATGTTTAGTTGGAGCTCCAGGCGTAGGTAAAACTTCATTGGGTAAATCGATTGCTAGAGCTACGGGAAGAAAGTTTGTTAGAATGTCTCTAGGGGGAGTTAGAGATGAAGCTGAGATTAGAGGGCACAGAAGAACCTATATAGGATCTCTGCCTGGAAAGGTTCTTCAGATGATGAAGAAAGCAGGATCATCTAATCCATTATTTCTATTAGACGAAATTGATAAGTTAGGAGCTGATTACAGAGGAGATCCATCATCAGCTTTATTGGAAGTACTTGATCCAGAGCAAAATAATTCATTTAACGATCACTATTTAGAAGTTGATTATGACTTGTCCGATACAATGTTTATAACAACTGCTAATACATTAAGGATGCCTCCTGCACTTTTAGACAGAATGGAAATTATTAGAATTGCAGGCTACACAGAAGATGAAAAAGTAGAAATTGTAAAACAACATTTAGCCCCACAGATGTTAGAGAAGCATGGCTTGAAGAGTGGTGAGCTTATATTGGATGATAGTGCGATAACTGGATTGATAAGATATTATACTAGGGAAGCAGGTGTAAGGAGTTTAGAAAGAGAACTTGCTAACCTCGCTCGTAAAACAGTTAAAAAAATTGTAGCAGGTGATATTGGATCACTAACAATAAACGAGGATAACCTGCATGAGTTTGCAGGTGTTAGAAAGTTTAAATATGGAGAGATTGATAATGACGACCAGGTTGGAATAGTTACAGGTCTTGCTTGGACAGAAGTTGGCGGCGATATATTGCCAATAGAGTCGGTTATAATGCCTGGAAAAGGTCGTATGACTATTACTGGAAAATTAGGGGATGTAATGAAAGAGTCTATTCAAGCAGCAAAATCTTATGTTCGCTCAAGATGCATTGAGTTTGGAATAAAACCAACTATTTTTCCGATACGCGATATCCATATACATGTTCCAGAAGGTGCAATTCCAAAAGATGGCCCATCTGCTGGCCTAGGAATGGTTACTTCTATAGTTTCAGTACTGACAGGTATACCTGTTAGAAAAGATATTGCTATGACAGGTGAAGTAACACTTCGTGGAAAGGCACTTGGAATTGGCGGTTTGAAAGAAAAACTATTAGCCGCTCTCAGAGCTGGTACAAAAACTGTTATAATTCCTAAAGAAAATGAAAAGGATATGGCCGAAATTCCTGATAATGTAAAAGATGGACTGGAACTAATATTTGTTGATAATGTTGATGAGGTTTTAAAAATAGCGTTGACGAAGCCTCTTCTGCCCATTGAGTGGGATGAGGAAGATTCACCTAAATCTTCTAACGATATATCCGAAGATGATGCTGAACAAGATGTGGATAATCCTATAACTCACTGATTACATTATATTTTCTTTAATTAATATACTTAAATTTTAATTTTTAGCAGTTTTCTCCGGCTTTTTCTTGACTATATATAGTAGTTCAGATCTCATAGTTATATTACGAATCAAAAACTCCTAAAAAAGGGGGGGGTTATGAACAAACAAGACTTAATAGCAAAAGTAGCTGATGTTACAGGTATGCAAAAATCTGATTCAGAAAAGGCAGTGAATGCAGTTTTTGACCAAATTACTGATGTTCTTAAAGCAAGAGGAGAAGTAAGATTGGTAGGCTTTGGCACATTCAAAACATCAATTAGAAAAGCATCTCAAGGTCGAAATCCACGTACCAATGAGGTCATTCAAATCCCTCAGTCAACAAGACCTAAGTTTACTGCAGGAAAAGGTTTGAAAGAAGCTGTTAATAATGCCGGCGATGGAGGAATGTAGTTCCTTAACTGCTGACTAAATTATTTAAAATCCGATCACTCTCATACAAAGCGTGGTCGGATTTTTTTTATTAATATCTGTGAATATTCGTTAAAATAGATATATAACATTCTTTCCGGGCGATTAGCTCAGCTGGAAGAGCGTCACGTTTACACCGTGAATGTCGGGAGTTCGAACCTCTCATCGCCCACCATTTCTTCCCACGAGATGGAAAATTTAACTGTGGGGGTGTAGCTCAGTCTGGTTAGAGCGCCTGCCTGTCACGCAGGAGGTCGCGGGTTCGAGTCCCGTCACTCCCGCCATTGATTTTTTTAAAAGAATCCCACAGTATTAACTTATGATTGAAAATTTTGAACATTTATATTTACTCATACTTCATATTTTAATGACAGCGTTATTTGGCATTTATACTTTCAGAGCACTTTTTAAGCCTGAGGGGATGGTTAAGGAGTTTAATATGGATCAGAGTAGTGTGTATATAGTTAGGGTCCTTGGAACATTTGTGGCACCATTTTTTTTGATTGGTATTTATTTGATTTTTCGACCGAATGGGCCAGAGGGGGCATGGGTTTACTATAACTTAATCTTTATAAACTTTGTAATTCTCTCTGTTTATGACGCGGCCGTTTTTCTCAAAAAAGTTGATAATGATAAAGGTACCAAAAATTCAGTAACTGACTTGGCGGTCAATACATTTACACTTATATCGTCAATTATCTTAATTCTTGGATTGTCAAATAAAATTTATATTTGATTACCTAAAATTTGACTTCTAAGTTGAATTGATCCTTCAAGTATTCTTGTAGTAGGACGGCTAAAATAGGAATCAGCATCAAATGAATACACTCTGTTTTCTTTAAATGGATCCAGGTGATTTAATCGATCGTCATGAAATAATTGTGATGAAAAAGTCAAATTTTGCTCAAGATTATAGCCACAGCAAATTAAGGCAATCGCATATGGATCTGAATCGACTATTTCATCAGCAGACAAAATTCTTGATTGGTCACCTGTTTGTCCAATTGCTGAGTTAAAGCCAGCTAATTCAATTTGTTCTGGAACCCAATGACCAGCAGAAAAATATGGGTCTATCCATTCTAAACAAAGAATTCGGTGATCATACTTTGTTTGACGTTTAAGTATTTCTCTTTTTTCTCGAGCTTTATCTATGTGATTTTTTGCTGAGATTATTGAATTAAGTTTATTTCCTAGCATTATTATATCGTCACAGATGCCATCAAACGTTCTTCCAATTAAAGAAATTATTTTTGTCGATGAAGGTAAGGTGCATAAAGTTCCTTTTAATTCAACTTCGATTTGACTACTGGATATGGAGCAGACATCGCATATACCCTGGGTAACAATGAAGTCAGGCTTTAAATCATTTAAACGTTCAGTATTTATTTGATATAGGGAATCGTTAGTTTGAAGTGTTTCACGCACTTGAAAGTCAATATCGCTCTGAGATCCATGAGGGTTAATTGACGAACTCGATAATTTTTCTAGTTTATTGACTTCAGTTGGAAAATTACATTCATGACTAACGCCGACCAAACTAGAACCTAGACCCAGTTCGAATATTATTTCACTAGCACTTGGAGTTAGGCTTACAATCCTCATTAGTTAAATTACTCGTGCTCACCGTCTTTGCCTCTGAAAAATTTTAAGTCATAAATTTGAGGTTTTTTTTCAGCTGTGAAAAATACGAACATTGTTATAAAAAGTGCAGCAATTAATAAAGCGTGGGCAATTGCAGTAAAACCAAACACAAAAACACTGTCAACGATATAAAGTGAAAATACACCACTCCACATAAATGCTAGAATTTGCATGACCATATGACGAATTTTAAGATTTGTTATATTTTTTAATGGATTCACATTTGAGTCCATTATGGGTGACCAAAAACTTTTAAATATGTCTATTATCTTTTTCATTCAATTCCTATTGAAATAGAGTCGCCGTATCTTTCACATCCTTTAGAAATTTTTTTCTAACTTTGTCAGCAACAAAGGGTACTGCAAAGTATCTTTTGTAAAGAATGCTTTTTATACCACATATGTGAAAAACACCCCTTTTCAAGCGTCTAATTGGCAAATTGAGAAAGAATGTAGTTATTGCCAATCGAGGGGAGCCATATGTGCAAAATATTATTGCTTTTTTGTTACCTAGATTGCCTTGAGGGTAACCATAGTTGCCAACCAGCTGTTTAAAAGTAAATGCCCATGGAGGAGCTAAAACTTTATCGATCCAACCCTCCAGGATTGCGGGCATCCTAAAATTCCATATTGGAGCAATTAATACAATTGTATCGCTTTGTTCTATCCTTCTTCGATGATCCAAAACATCTGGTCCAGGATTACCTCCAGCAAATACAGGATCAAATTTTTCTTTATATAAGTCAACCATATCCACTGAATGTCCAGCTTTCTTTGCGCTTTCAATAAATGTATCTCTTATTGCGGCATTAAAAGAGTTATCGTCGTAATGACCGTACACGATAAAAAATTTTTTAAACTGTCTTTCTCTCATTTTGTATATTCCTCACTTTTATTATGGTCTGATTCTCTAACATTTTATTGTAGAAACTTTGTATTTTTGGGTAATTTTCAAGAAAATGATCCTCCTCTAACCAGAATAGTAATGTGAACAAGTAAAAATCAGCTGCAGACAATTCATTCCCAATTACAAATTCTCCTATTTTATCTTCAATAAAATTTAAATATCGATGCAAAATATTCTGCGATTTAGTTATTAAATCCTCTGAGTTTTTATCTGAAACGTAATGATCTGGATGATAAAAAAGTAGAATAATTGGGTAAAACGATGAAGACATAAAAGCCATGATTTGATGAAACTCATTCATTTCAGTTTCTGTACTAGGTAGCAGGTGATTTTCCCTTTTAAGCAAGTGATATACAATAGCTAAGCTCTCAATTAAAAATTTTCCATCTGGTAGTTTCACCATTGGAACTCTTCCGAGGGGATTGATTTTTAATATTTTTTCATCGCTTTTAATATTTTTTTCATCAACCTCAATAAACTCATAATCAATTGAAAGCTCATGAAAAAGATACTCAATTATATCAGAACCCGTTTCTGATCTGCCATAAATTTGGTATTTCACTAGGGTGATCCGGCTTTGGCGTGATTTACACTAATAGAATAAATTTTCCCTGATTTTATTGCTTTGGCTGCATCCGGCTCTGAAGCGTCTGCAGTACATACAAACAAAGTGTTGCCGTTTGATCCGCCCAACATGCATGCATATGCTCTATTTGGAGTAGCAATCCTATCTGTTATTTTTCCACCTTCTTCATACCTAACCACTTCTGAGGTAGTTGGAGAAGCTATCCAGATACCCATCTTTTCATCCAAACAAATACCATCCGGGACAGGGTAAGGTATTCCTTTACCTTCTTTTGGAGTAATTTTTAAAAAACGCATAGTTTTTGTGTAGTAATAAAATAGATTAGGCATCATATAAGCCCATACTCTCCGATTAGAAAGATCACCATCTTTATCTATATCAAATGCAGTAAGTCTACCCGCATAGGTTTCGCCAATAATAAGTTTTTTACCATCAGGTGTAATTACAGTTCCATTTGGAAAGTCTAAATTTGAAGCAGCAATTGAGGCGTTTCCATCAGGATCGACCTTTATAAGAATAGTTGGCTTTATATCTTTTCCGTGATGTATTGATCCAAAATTACCGACATAGGCATTACCGTTTTTGTCGACCACCATGTCATTGCACCTAAAAGGTGTAAGTTTTGACATATCTGAATGCTCAGTAAGATTGCCATCTTTAAACTTTAGTAGCTTTCTATCGAGCATAGAGACAATAATGAGATCACCATTTGGCAACCACCCCAGGCCAGACGGTTGATTAGGTACATCGACTATTTTTTCGACATTTCCCACCTCATCTGCGGTCATCACAGCATGATGGTAAAAATCTGAGAACCAAAGTTTGCCATCTTTCCATCTTGGACCTTCAGAAAAGTGAAGGTTATCTGCGATTAATTTGAAATTATTATTCATATTTCCTAATTTTATTGATTATTCTAATTCAAAACTATTATATGGCTATTTACCAGCAAATTAAGTGTATACAGATACTCACTAAATTTTTTGAGAGTTTAATTGAGGTTAAAAGTCACTGATCAAAGGTCAAATACTGTTGAAAAATTAGGAAATTTTACATTTTTTTGTATATTTTCGAATATGTTAATTTAATTTTACTCTGTTCTTTTAAAAATTTAGGTAAATTTCCTTAAAAATTAATCGCTAACGGTCGGAAACACAATTTTTCCCATATTTTCTATTGTTTTCGAATGATTTGAATATATATTTTCGATGATACTAATACGATTCTAAAATATGGACATAGCGATAGCTGATTATTTGCCAATACTAATTTTTATGTTTGTCGCGTTAGCGATTAGCTGTCTATTTGTTTTGGCAAATTTCTTAGTTGCAGTAAACAACCCTGATCCTGAAAAGAATTCTGCCTATGAGTGCGGATTTGAGCAGTTTGGAGACTCTAGAATGAAGTTTGATGTTCGTTTCTATTTAGTCACATTACTTTTTATTATTTTTGACCTAGAAGTCGCGTTTCTATTTCCTTGGGCTGTTACATTTGGAACCTTGGGCTTATTTGGCTTTGTTTCAATGATGGTTTTCCTAGCTATACTAACAATTGGTTTCATATACGAGTGGAAAAAAGGAGCATTGGAGTGGCAATAAATACAAACATTGAAGAGACAAGTCCAGAACTAGAAAGACTAAAGAAGTTGTATGCTGATAAGGGGTTTGTTGTCACCAGTATCAATAACCTTATTAATTGGGCTCGAACAGGCTCTCTGCATTGGATGACATTTGGATTAGCTTGTTGTGCTGTCGAAATGATGCATGTAGGAACACCGCGCTACGACGTTGAGCGTTTTGGCGCAGCTCCAAGAGCATCACCAAGACATGCAGACGTTCTTATAGTGGCAGGTACGTTGACAAATAAAATGGCAGCGGCATTAAGAAAAGCTTACGATCAGATGCCAGAACCTCGATATGTTATTTCCATGGGAAGTTGTGCGAATGGTGGAGGGTATTATCACTACTCATATTCTGTTGTTAGAGGTTGTGATCGAATAATACCTGTCGATGTTTACGTGCCAGGGTGTCCTCCTACAGCAGAAGGCTTGCTTTATGGATTATTACAGTTACAGAAAAAAATAAGAAGAGAAGGCAACATCAAAAGATAATGAGCGAGCAAATTGAAATGGCAAAAGCTGCCATTGAAAAAAACTGTAAATTGAATGATATAGATGTAAATTTAGGACAGTTACAACTATCGGTTGATCCAGCGAATTTAATACTGGTTATTGATTTTGTTAAGAATGATCCAAGCTGTGAATTTAAGCAAATTACAGATATTGCTGGAGTGGATTTTCCAGAAAACGAAAAAAGATTTGAAGTTATTTATCATTTTTTGAGTTTTAGGTTCAATTTACGGTTAAGAGTAAAAACCCAGATAAGTGAAGAGGAGTCCTTGCCCAGCATAACATCAATCTTTCCTGCAGCTAATTGGTTTGAGAGAGAAGCATTTGACATGTATGGAATAACTTTCACTGATCATCCTGATTTAAGAAGAATTTTAACTGATTACGGTTTTGAGGGATATCCTCTACGTAAAGACTTTCCATTAACAGGTAATGTCGAAATCAGATATGACGAAATTGATAAAAAAATAGTTCACGAGCCTGTTAAGCTACAGCAAGATTTTAGAAATTTTGACATTCAAAGTCCCTGGGAAGGAACAAAGTATTTAAATAAGGAAGCAAAAGAAAGTGAGTAATAATAAAACAGTAACTGTTAATTTTGGACCAGTACACCCCGCAGCACATGGCGTTTTGAGACTCATTCTTGATCTAGATGGTGAAATTGTAGAAAGGGCTGACCCGCACATCGGGCTTTTACATAGGGGCACTGAAAAACTTATCGAACATAAAACTTATCTTCAAGCAATACCATATTTTGACAGACTGGATTATGTTGCACCCATGAACCAGGAGCATGCTTTTGCATTAGCAATAGAAAAATTGCTAAATGTAGAAGTGCCTTTGAGAGGACAATATATTAGGGTTTTATTTGCCGAAATTGGGCGTCTCTTAAGCCACCTACTAAATGTTACCACTACAGCAATGGATGTTGGAGCTATGACACCAATCACATGGGGTTTTGATGAAAGAGAAAAGCTATTAGATTTTTACGAGGAAGTATCTGGATCTAGATTTCATGCAGCCTATTTTCGAGCAGGCGGTGTTCATCAAGATTTACCAGACGGATTAACTGATAAGATATTTAATTTTTGTAATAATTTCCCAAAAGCAATTGATGATATTGAAAGCATGTTGACTGAAAATAGAATATTTAAACAACGAAATGTAAATATCGGTAAAGTATCAAAGGAAGATGCTGTTGATCGTGGTTTTAGCGGATTCATATTAAGAGCATGCGGTGTACCATGGGATTTAAGAAAGTCCCAACCGTATGATTGTTACGACAAACTTGAATTCAAAGTTCCAGTTGGTCAAAACGGTGATT
Source organism: uncultured Pelagibacteraceae bacterium (assembly GCA_902524285.1). Lineage (GTDB taxonomy): Bacteria > Pseudomonadota > Alphaproteobacteria > Pelagibacterales > AG-422-B15 > CACNXQ01. The sequence goes on from CABZCR010000006.1 coordinate 8,829, forward strand.
GTTATGACCGTTATCTATGTCAGATTGAAGAAATGAGAGAAAGTACGAAAATCATGCTTCAATGTCTTGATCAGATGCCTAAAGGAGAAGTGATCAATAGAGATTCTAAAATTGCAGCGCCCAAAAGGGAAGATATGAAACAATCAATGGAAGCCATAATCCACCATTTTAAATTTTTTACTGAAGGCTTTCATGTACCGGAAGGAGAAATTTATTCTGCCGTTGAGGCTCCTAAAGGTGAATTTGGGGTATATTTAATTTCTGATGGAACCAGCAGGCCTTATAGGTGTAAAATTAGAGCCCCTGGATTTGCTCACTTGCAGGCATTTGATTTGCTCTCAAAAGGCCATCTTCTAGCAGATGTCCCTGCAATTCTTGGATCAATTGCAATAGTTTTCGGTGAGGTTGATAGATGAGCAATCAAAAAAACGCCTTTGTGTTTAATAAGGAAAATGAAATTAAGGCAAAAGAAATTCTTCTTAAATATCCAACTGATAGAAGGCAAAGTGCAATCATGCCTTTGCTTGATTTAGCGCAACGACAAAATGAAAACTGGTTGAGCAGGGATATAGTTGAGTATGTAGCGGATTACTTAGAAATGCCTTTTATTAAGGCTTGGGAAGTAGTTACTTTTTATTCAATGTATTACACAAAATATAACGGAAAATATTTAGTACAAGTTTGTGGAACAACACCTTGTTGGTTAAGGGGTTCAGATCAAGTTATAAAAGCGTGCAAAGAAGTTATTTCACCAGAACCAAATACAGTCTCAAGCGATGGTTTATTTTCATGGATGCAAGTTGAGTGTCTTGGTGCTTGTGTGAATGCTCCACTTGTTCAAATCAATGACGATTATTATGAAGATTTGACTTACGATACAACGAAAAACGTTTTGCAATCTCTTATAGATGGCTCGCCACTGAGTATAGGTTCACAAAGTGGCCGTAAAAGTTCAAAGGCAGTGTCTTAATGTTAAAAGAAAAAGATAAAATATTTACTAATTTATTTGGCGATGAGCCTTTTCATTTAAAAAATGCACAGGCAAGAGGTGATTGGGATAATACAAAAGAACTTATTAAAAAAGGAAGAGAATGGATAATTGATGAGATGAAAAAATCTGAGTTAAGGGGAAGAGGAGGTGCAGGTTTCCCTACCGGATTAAAATGGTCATTTATGCCTAAAGATTCAAAGCTTACTAATTACCTTGTTGTTAATGCAGATGAGTCTGAACCAGGTACCTGTAAAGATAGAGATATGATACGAAATGAGCCTCATAAGCTTATTGAAGGATGTTTGTTAGCATCTTTTGCTATGAATGCTCATACTTGTTACATTTATATTCGCGGTGAATATTTTAATGAAGCTGTTGTTCTTCAAAAAGCGATTGACGAAGCATACGACGCTGGGTTAATTGGGAAAAATGCTGCTAAGTCGGGTTGGGATTTTGATATATTTTTACATCGAGGCGCAGGAGCATACATATGCGGTGAGGAGACAGCTCTACTTGAAAGCTTGGAGGGAAAAAAGGGCCAACCAAGACTCAAACCTCCTTTTCCGGCTAATAAAGGTCTATATGGATCGCCAACTACTGTAAATAATGTTGAAACCATAGCTGTTGTTCCAACGATTTTAAGAAGAGGTGGAGAATGGTTTTCATCTTTTGGTCGACCAAAAAATACAGGGACAAAAGTTTTTTGTATTTCTGGTCATGTTAACAATCCTTGCAATATAGAGGAAGAAATGAGCATTCCTCTTAGGGAGCTTGTAGAAAAGCATGCTGGAGGAGTAACTGGTGGATGGGATAATCTTAAAGCTGTAATTCCTGGAGGCTCATCTGTTCCACTTATACCAAAATCAACTTGCGATACTGTCCTGATGGATTTCGATTCACTGTCTGCAGTCAAAAGTGGGTTAGGCACAGCCGCTGTAATCGTAATGGATAAAAGCACTGACCTCGTCAAAGCTATCTCTAAGCTATCTCACTTTTATAAACACGAAAGTTGCGGTCAATGCACGCCTTGTAGAGAAGGAACAGGGTGGATGTGGAGAATGATGGAGAAGATTGGAAACGGTCATGCAAGTTCAAATGATATTGATAAGTTACTTGATGTAACAAAGCAAATCGAAGGCCATACAATTTGCGCGCTTGGTGATGCTGCGGCATGGCCAATTCAAGGTTTGTTTAGGCATTTTAGAGATGAAATAGAAGAGCAACTTAAAAAGACTAAGGCTGCATAATGGCAAAAGTAAAAATAAATGGGTCCGAGATTGAAGTATCTGATGGCATGACGATACTGCAGGCATGTGAAGAGGCAGGAATTGAAATACCAAGATTTTGCTACCATGATCGTCTTTCAATTGCAGGTAATTGTAGAATGTGCCTTGTTGATGTGGAAGGTTCACCTAAACCAGTAGCATCGTGCGCGATGCCAATTAACGAAGGCATGTCAATTCATACAAATACTCAGTCTGTAAAAAAAGCGAGAGAAGGTGTAATGGAGTTTTTGCTAATTAATCACCCACTAGATTGCCCAGTTTGTGATCAAGGCGGTGAGTGCGATCTACAAGATCAAACTATTGCTTTTGGTCCTGAAAATTCAAGGTTCGAAGAGAATAAAAGGGCAGTTGAAGAAAAGCATATGGGCCCATTGATTAAAACTTATATGACTCGATGCATTCACTGCACAAGGTGTATCCGATTTGCAGATGAAGTAGCGGGAGTAAATCAATTAGGAGCAGTAAATCGCGGCGAAAATATGGAAATAACAACTTATTTAGAAAAGACATTAGACTCCGAGCTATCGGCTAATATCGTTGATTTATGTCCGGTAGGTGCACTTACATCGAAACCATATCAATTTGAAGCCAGACCTTGGGAATTAAAGAAGACAGAAACGATTGATGTTATGGATGCGGTAGGGTCGAATATTAGAGTTGATACTTACGGGTGGAAAGTAAAAAGAGTATTACCCGTGCTTAATGAAGATATTAATGAAGAGTGGATATCAGATAAAACAAGGTATGCATGCGATGGGCTTTTAAATCAACGTCTAGACACACCCTACATAAAAAAGAATAACAAATTAGAGCAAGTTTCATGGGGAGAAACTTTTTCTCAATTAAAAAAACTTGTTATGGACTCAGATCCTGATGAAATTGCGTTTTTAGTAGGTGATTTTATTGATTTAGAAACAAGCTACTTAATAAAAAAATTATCGGAAGATCTAAGTATCAAGGCAGTTGATGGAAGACAGGAAGGATGTAAAGTTCCATTCAACCATAGATCTCAGTTCTTATTTAATTCTAAAATTAAAGGCATTGATGAAACAGATTGCATTTTAATGATTGGAACGAACACGCGCGAAGAAGCTGCAATTATTAATTCAAGAATAAGGAAAAGAGTTATTTCATCAAATATTCCAGTTGCACTGATTGGAAAAAATGTGGATCTTACATATAAATACAATCACTTGGGCGATGATATAAATATCCTTATAGATCTTTTAAATGAAAAAAACTCATTTTATAAAAAGTTAATTAATGCCTCAAAGCCAATGATTATTATTGGCCAGTCCGTGTTAAACCGTGATGACTCATTGCAGATTTACTCTCTACTTGAAACATTTACAGATAAATTCAATCTCATTCAGGAAGATTGGAATGGATTTAATGTATTACAGCTTGCCGCTTCAAGAGCAGGTATTCTTGAGATGGGTCTTATACAAAAAAATAAATCAGTCGATGATTTGGTTGCCGATGCAGAAAAAGGTAAATTCAAATTAGTGTTTTCATTTGGTGCTGATGAAATCAGTTATGAAAATTTTTCTAATTGTAAAATAGTTTATATGGGCACACATGGAGATAGAGGCGCAAACGCCGCTGATTTTATATTGCCTGCAGCAGCATATACTGAAAAAGATGCAATTTTTATAAACACTGAAGGGAGAGTTCAATACGCAAATAAAGCAAGTTTTCCTCCAGGTGAAGCTAGGGAAGATTGGAAAATTATTAATCAATTCAGTGAAGTCCTTGAACTAAAGTGGTCGTTTTTAGAACTGTATGATGTAAGAGATGAGATGTTTGCCAAGTTTCCCCATCTTAAAGAAGACTTTAATGATCAAAATAATGGACTCGTTAAAATTATTGATAATAAAGCTAATGAAGAAGTAGAAATCATTAATAAGGATACAAGATCAAGCCAAGAAAAAAAGAATGATACAATTAATGGTAACATCAAGAGCTTTGAGGAAAATTCGGCAAAAAAAATATTTAATACAGCTTGGGCTGATCTAAATGATCGCCAGAGAGAGTATCTGAGAAAATATAATTATCCTGAGACATGGTCAGAGTTTACAGAGCATTATGGCTTTAAAGTTGTTAATGATATTAAGAAGAAGAATAACGTTGTGTTGCCCTATGAGGATCAATACGCAAATAGTATAGGAAAAGCTTGGAATGATCTTACTTATAATCAAAAGAAATGGGCTTATACTAAAAGAAATAAAAATAATTTAATTGGATTAGCAGATGACGCAAATTTTTCACCTGATGGAATTGTCGTTTTAAACGACAATCAAGAGGCATACTATGCTCAACCAAAAGAAATTAACTTTAAAATTAAAAACTTAAGTTTCAGTATTGAAGACTTTTATATAAACGACTCAATTACAAGACATTCTAGTACGATGGCCGAATGCAGCCGAGCTAGAAGTGAAGTAAGGTCATCGGTAACGGAAAAGGCCTCATAATGATTAGCTTAGCTCAAACGTACTTTATCGAAGTAATGACCATTATTCTTTATTGCCTGCTTATTTTTGTTCCCTTACTTCTAGGTGTTGTAATGGCGTTATATGCAGATAGAAAAATATGGGCAGCAGTTCAAAAAAGGAGAGGCCCAAATGTGGTTGGCCCGTATGGTTTGTTCCAAGTTCCTGCTGATGGATTAAAATTTATTTTTAAAGAAATTATTTTACCCGACGGCTCTGACAAAACAGTTTTCCTAATTGCTCCCATTATTACTCTTGCTCTATCAATTACAGCCTGGGCAGTTGTACCAGTTCAGGCGGGCGTAGTATTGGCTAATATAAATGTAGGAATCTTATACATTTTTGCAATTAGCTCTCTTGGTGTCTATGGAATTCTGATGGCTGGATGGTCTTCAAACAGTAAGTATCCTTTTTTTGGCGCTCTAAGATCAGCTGCTCAAATGGTTTCTTACGAAGTTTCCATAGGTTTTGTAATAATAACTGTCTTGCTATGTGTAGGCTCACTCAACTTGACTGAAATAGTAATGGCTCAAAAGACAATGTGGTTTTTCATACCTTTATTTCCAATGTTTATTGTTTTTTTTATATCCGCACTAGCTGAAACGAACAGACCTCCATTTGATCTTCCTGAAGCAGAGTCTGAGTTAGTAGCTGGATATCAAACAGAGTATTCAGGAATGCCATTCGTTTTGTTTCTGTTTGGAGAATACATAAATATTTTATTAATGTGCGCAATGACCACTATCCTATTCCTTGGGGGGTGGTTGCCGCCAATTGATATTTATCCACTAAATGCTGTTCCTGGATTTGTTTGGTTCTTATTGAAAGTAATTTTTGTTTTTTACTTATTTGCTATGGTTAAAGCATTTGTTCCAAGGTATCGATATGACCAATTAATGCGACTTGGCTGGAAAGTTTTCTTGCCTTTATCACTTTTTGCAGTTGTAGCAACATCTTCGATATTGTTCTTTTTTAATCTAGCCCCAGGAATGTAATGAAAATAATTAATTTTTTAAAATCGTTCCTTCTTTTAGATTTTTTAAAAGCTTTCTATTTAGCTCAAAAATATTTTTTTAGAAAAAAAGCAACAATCAATTATCCTTTTGAAAAAGGTAAATTAAGTCCTCGATTCAGAGGTGAGCATGCCTTGAGAAGATATCCGAGTGGTGAGGAAAGATGTATAGGGTGTAAATTGTGTGAGGCTGTATGTCCAGCTCAAGCGATAACAATTGAAACTCAGCCTCGCGATGATGGAACAAGAAGAACGCTTAGGTATGATATTGACATGGTTAAATGTATCTACTGTGGTTTATGTGAGGAGTCGTGTCCAGTTGATGCAATTGTACAGGGTCCAAATTTTGAATTTACAACTGAAACGAGAAAAGAACTTTATTATACGAAAGAAAAATTGCTTGAAAACGGTGATAGATGGGAAACAGTTATCGCTGAGAATTTAGAAGCCGATGCAAAATATAGATAAATGACAGCTCAATTATTAACATTCTATTTATTTTCAGGGGTTATTTTAATTTCTTCATTGATGGTTATTTCAACTAAAAACCCAGTCCATTCAGTATTGTTCCTAATTCTTTCATTTTTGAATGCCGCCGGCTTATTCGTTATTCTTCACGCAGAATTTTTGGCAATGATACTTATAATTGTTTACGTTGGTGCTGTTGCAGTACTTTTTTTATTTGTTGTAATGATGTTAGATTTTAAAACATCAATCAATAAGGATAATATTTTGCAATATATTCCGATAGGAATTTTGATTGGTGTAGTTTTTGTTGCAGAGTTAGTAATTGTATTAATTAATACAAAGTTTGACTTGTCAAATATTCAAGTGTTACCAAACCCTCTTTCAGATTTTATTGGCAAGTCTAATACAGAAGCAATTGGCTCAGTTTTGTACACAGACTATATTTTATATTTCCAACTTTCAGGTGTAATTCTGCTAGTTGCTATGATTGGTTCTATTGTATTAACTCTCCGCGAAAGAGAAGGTGTAAAGAGGCAGGCTGTTTCAGAGCAACTACAACGACAGGGCAAAATTGATTTAGTAGATGTAAAATCAGGAAAAGGTGTTGATATTTAATGATTGAATTAAATCAATTTTTAATTTTATCTGCTTTATTGTTTGCAATTGGCGTTATTGGTATTTTTTTAAACCGAAAAAATGTGATTATCATTTTAATGTCAATTGAAATCATTTTGCTCTCTGTAAATTTAAATCTAATTGCTTTTTCATATTTTTTAAATGATCTAACTGGGCAAATATTCTCTCTTTTTGTGCTTACTGTTGCTGCTGCTGAAGCTGCAATCGGACTTGCTATACTTGTAATTTATAACAGAAATGCTGGCAGTATAGAGATTGAGAAAATTAACGCCTTAAAGGGATAATGCTGAATGGTGCATAGTATAATTTTATTGCCCTTGATTGGGTTCTTGATTTCTTGTTCGTTATCATTTTTTAAGTCTAATAAATTTATTGATCGGGCAGCAGAGATCATCACTTCATTATTTATTACTATTACAGCCATATTTTCGTTTTATATTTTTATTGATAATATTGGGGACCCATTGCTTGTATCAATTAAACTATTTAACTGGATATCCTCTGGTTCATTCAATGCTGATTGGTCAATTTATCTAGATACAGCTACAAGAGTAATGCTTGTAGTAATTACAAGCGTATCAGCGTTAGTTCATATTTATTCAATTGGCTATATGTCTCATGATGATAGTAAGCCTCGTTTTATGGGTTACTTATCATTATTCACATTTGCTATGTTGATGCTTGTTACTGCAGACAATTTTTTGCAACTTTTCTTTGGCTGGGAGGGTGTTGGACTTGCCTCTTATTTATTAATTGGGTTTTGGTATAAAAAACCAACTGCAAATGCCGCTGCAATTAAAGCATTTATAGTTAATCGCATAGGTGATTTTGGATTAGCTTTAGGTATTTTTACAATATTTATTGTTTTTGGTAGCATCGAATACCAGACAGTGTTTAGTAATGTCTCATCTTTTAAGAACGTAAATTTCAACTTCTTAGGTATTGAACTACATGCACTGACTTTAATTTGTATTTTCTTATTTATTGGCGCTATGGGCAAGTCAGCTCAATTATTTCTTCATACATGGCTTCCAGATGCAATGGAAGGCCCTACACCAGTATCTGCATTAATACATGCGGCAACAATGGTTACAGCTGGAGTATTTCTTGTAGTACGATGCTCGCCTTTATTTGATTTGGCTCCTGTTGCTCTGGACTTTGTAGTTTTGATTGGTGCAAGTACTGCATTCTTTGCGGCTACCGTTGGACTTGTTCAAAATGATATTAAGCGTGTTATTGCATATTCAACTTGCAGTCAATTAGGCTACATGTTCGTTGCAGCTGGACTTGGAGCTTACGGTGCAGCTATGTTCCATTTATTTACACATGCATTTTTTAAAGCACTTCTATTTTTAGGAGCTGGATCAGTTATTCATGCCGTTCATGAAGAACAGGATATAAGGAAAATGGGAGGTATAAGTAATTTTGTTCCAATAACTCAATTAATGATGATAATAGGAACAATTTCACTTATGGGTTTTCCATTCACCTCTGGCTATTACTCAAAAGATGCAATCATAGAAACAGCTTATTTATCTAATTCCAATTTTGCAGACTATGCATATATCTTACTTACAGTCGGTGTTGTGATGACATCTTTCTATTCATGGAGGCTTATGTTTCTCGTTTTCAATGGAAAAACAAGAATGACCGAAGAAGATCTTAGTAAAGTTCATGAGTCTTCCTCAGTAATGTTAATTCCTTTAATAATTTTAGCAATTGGAGCTTTGTTTTTTGGATTTTTATTCAAAAGCTATTTTATCGGTTATTACAGCGATGTATTTTGGAATGGCTCAATTGTCGTCCACCATGAAGATCACCATTCAATTCCTCTCTTAATATATTACTTGCCTGCAATTTTAGGCATAGTTGGATTTATTATCGCTTGGTTCATGTATATTCGAAAATCAGATATGGCTAAGAATATAGCCGAGTTAAATAAGCCGCTTTACAATTTTCTATTAAATAAATGGTATTTCGACGAGTTGTATAATTCTATTTTTGTAAAACCAGCCATGGCGATCGGCCAGATTTTTTGGAAGTTTATTGATGGTTTAATTATTGATGGTTACGGACCCAATGGAATAGCTGCTTTAGTGAGCAGAATATCAATAAAAGCAAAGCAAGTTCAATCTGGATTTATTTACCATTATGCTTTTGCCATTTTAATTGGTCTTTCAATCATTATTACTTTCATAATTTTTAGGTTCTAAAAAATGAGTGAAATTCCAATCTTAAGTATTTTAATCTTTATACCGGTCGTTGGTATATTTTTTATGTTATTGATAAGAAATAATGATGACCAAAGCTCGCAAAATTTAAAACACACCGCCTTATGGATCACTTTTTTAAATTTTATTATATCATTATCGTTACTATTTTCATTTGACTTAAATAATCCTGATTTTCAATTTGTAGAAAAATACGCATGGATAGAAAGTGGTATCAGTTATCATTTAGGTATAGATGGAGTTTCAATTTTATTTGTAATACTGACAACAATGCTTGTACCTATTTGCATACTTGCAAGCTATGAAAGCATTAAATTTTCTGTAAAAGAATATTTAATTTCATTTTTAGCTTTAGAAACTTTTATGATTGGGGTTTTCTGCTCTCTTGATCTTGTCCTATTTTATCTATTTTTTGAAGGAGGTTTAATTCCAATGTTCTTAATCATTGGGATATGGGGTGGAGAAAGAAGGGTTTATTCAACTTTCAAATTTTTTCTTTATACACTTGCGGGTTCAGTATTTATGCTACTTGCAATAATTTATATTTTCATTTCTACAGGCACAACTGATGTTGAAACACTCTTGGTGTATAATTTTACTACAAACGAACAATTAATATTGTGGATCGCATTTTTTACTTCATTCATGGTTAAGATACCTATGTGGCCTTTTCACACTTGGCTACCAGATGCCCACGTAGAAGCACCAACAGCTGGATCGGTTATACTTGCGGGTGTTCTGTTAAAAATGGCTGGGTATGGCTTTATAAGATTTTCTATTGGTTTTTTTCCGGATGCATCAGAATTTTTTGCGCCATTTATATTTTCTCTTAGTGTTATAGCAATAATAGTGACTTCTCTAATCGCATTAGTGCAAGAAGATATGAAAAAACTAATTGCTTATTCATCAGTTGCTCATATGGGATTTGTAACATTAGGAATATTTACATTTACTGTTCAGGGAATAGAAGGTGGCATCATTCAAATGATAAGTCATGGCATTGTTTCTGCGGCATTATTTTTGTGTGTTGGCGTGGTATATGATCGTCTTCATACAAGAGAAATTGCTAGATATGGAGGCTTAGTTAGTAAAATGCCTTTTTATTCATTTTCATTTATGATTTTTATATTAGCCAGTCTTGGCTTGCCTGGAACGAGTGGTTTTGTTGGCGAGTTTTTAGTACTTCTTTCAATATTTACGGTAAATACATATTTTGCGATATTTGCGACTACAGGTGTAGTATTGGCAGCCACATATTCATTATGGCTTTATAGAAGAATAATATTTGGTGCTTTAATTAAAGATGATCTATCTGAAATGTTTGACTTAACAAGAAGAGAGATAATTATTTTTCTTCCCTTAATTATCCTAACAGTATTCATTGGCTTATATCCTAAACCAATCATAAATATAATTGAACCTTCAACAGAAAAAATTGTAAATCAAATTAAAATGAAATTAGATTAAAATGCAAAATTTAGTATTCATATTACCTGAAATATTTTTATTTATAGTTGCAACAGTTTTGTTAGTAACCGGCTTGTTTTTGAAAAATATAAAGCTTATTAACTTGCTTACTATATTTTCGCTTTTAGTTGTAGTTATTTTAATTTTAAACCAACCCTTTCAATCAGCTTTTCTAAATAGTTTTGTCGTAGATGAATTTTCACTAGTACTAAAAATTATGATACTAATCGGCTCTATTGCTTCATTGATAATGTTTGTATCAAGTAAAGATGACCTAAATATAAATATTTATGAATTTCCAATTTTAATAATTTTCTCAACCATAGGTATGATGGTGATGGTTTCAGCAAATGATTTGCTTGCAATGTTTATAGGATTAGAGCTTCAATCATTAAGCCTTTACGTTCTAGCGGCTTTGAACAGAAACAGCTTACTGTCATCAGAAGCAGGAATTAAATATTTTATCCTCGGAGCTCTTTCCTCAGGCTTGTTACTCTTTGGAATTTCATATATTTATGGATTTTCAGGAAATACAAACTTTAATCTAATCGCTGTAAATATTAACCCCGAAAGTCTGGGTTTAATTATTGGTATAGTTTTTGTATTGGCAGGACTAGCTTTTAAAGTGTCAGCAGTTCCTTTCCATATGTGGACGCCTGACGTTTATCAAGGAGCACCAACTCCGATTACAGGATTCTTTGCCCTTGCTCCAAAAATTGCTGCAATGGGTTTACTTGTTAGATTCTTATTCAATTCATTTGGTGAGATTTATATTGACTGGCAACAAATTATTCTTTTCATATCAATCGCATCGATGATGCTCGCTGCCTTTGCTGCCATTGCTCAAACTAATTTAAAAAGACTAATGGCATATAGCTCAATAGGTCATATTGGATACGCTTTAATAGGTGTGGCCTGTTTTACCGATGAGGGGTTAAGGTCATTATTAATATATTTAATGATTTATTTAATTATGAATATTGCTGTTTTTGCTTTTTTACTGTCTTTAAAAAGAAACGATGGATATTTTGAAAGCATTTCAGATTTATCTGGAATGCATAAAAATCATCCTTTACGGACCATGCTAATTGCCTTGATTATGTTTTCTTTAGCTGGCATCCCTCCTTTAGCTGGCTTTTTTGGTAAATTTTATATTTTTGTTGCAGCTATTGAGTCTGAAATGTTGTTTCTCGCAATCATTGGCGTCATAGCAAGCGTTATCAGTGCATTTTATTATTTAAGGATTGTTAAGATAATGTATTTTGATGAACCTAAAGAAGAATTTGACGGATCAAGCATCAAATCACTTAATCTGCTTTATTATCCTTCATCAATACTAATTATTATTTTCTTTATTTATCCATCGCCAGTAATAAATATTTCTGAATATGCGATTCAATCAATTATTTAATGTTAGATCAAAATCAATCAGACGTTATTTTTCATGAAGTAATCGATAGCACGAATGTAGAAGCTAAAAGATTTATTGAAAATGGCAAAATAAATAAAGCAACTTGGATTATAGCCAATAGACAAACTTCAGGTAAAGGGAGAAACAATAATAAATGGGTTTCAGAGGTAGGTAATTTTTACGGCTCATACGTCTTGCCAATTAATTTGGATCACAGAAAGATACCATTTATTTCATGTATAACTTCTTTGTCTGTATATGATGCAGTTAAAAATTTTTTACCCAATAATGCCCTTTTAAAAATTAAATGGCCAAACGACATACTATATAATGATGCTAAATTAGCTGGAATATTGATAGAAAATTTACTAAGTGAAAGTGCGAGTTTTTCAATAATTGGAATTGGTATTAATTTAAAGAATTCACCAAATATAAATACTCATAAAACTATCTCTATAAAATCTATAATCGAAAATGAAGTTATGCCAAAAGACATACTTGGAACATTAGACTCCAATATCAATAATTACTTAAATATTCTTAACAGTGATGATATATCAGAATTAATTGGGTTATATAAAAATAATTGCTGGAAAATGAAAGATCGGGTCCGTTTTTTACAAAATAATATTGAATTTGAAGGCATATTAGATGATATAACTGATACATTTGAGATTCTAATTAAAGTGAATGGAGAGCTTAAGAAATTCAATTCAGGAGAATTGTCATTTAGTTATTAATCATGAAGGTTTTAGTTGATATAGGAAATACAAATGTATTAATGGGGAAATATGACAATTCGAGATTAATTGATCAAGTACGATTTGAAACTAACACAGTTATAAGTTCACCAGATGATATATTGAAATTATTAAGTATTTTTTTAGCTGATGTAGAATATGTTTTAATTTCGGGTGTCGTACCACAAGCTCAAAAAAATTTACGAATTGTGATCTCAAAAAATTTTGAAAATCTATCAATTAGAGAATTAAATACTTCTGACTTAGAGGCATTTATAAAATTCAATGTTTTCAACCCAGCTGAAGTTGGAGATGACAGGATCATTAACTCAATAGCGGCTATAGATAAGTATGAACCTCCTTTTATAATTGTAGATTTTGGGACAGCCACCACGTTAGATGTTGTAGATAAGAGCGGCGCATATTCTGGAGGTTTAATTTGTCCTGGTGTCAACTTATCAATTAAATCACTGTCAGATGGTGCAGCGTTATTGCCACTTATAACTTTTAAAAAGCCTGAAACATTAATTGGTAAACATACAATTGCCGCAATGGAATCGGGTATTTATTGGGGATATATTAGTTTAATCGAGGGCTTGATTGAGAGATTGAAAAGGTCTCACGAGTGCTCTAATGCAAAAGCTATAGCAACTGGAGGTTTATCAAAACTATTTGAAAATGACCTTAAATGCATTAACTATTTCGAGAGAGATCTTACTCTCGAAGGTCTTTTAATCGTAAGCAATAAATTACAATGAGCAAAGGTGATAGATTAGTATTTCTGCCTTTAGGAGGCACTGGTGAAATTGGGATGAACATGAATCTCTATGGATACGGTAAAGAGATTGATGATATGAAATGGCTAATTGTTGATGTTGGTATCACATTTGGGGATGAGACCACACCAGGTGTAGACATCATTTTACCTGATCATGATTTTATAAAGGAAAGAAAAGATAATTTATCTGGAATTATAATAACTCATGCTCACGAAGACCATGTTGGAGGTCTTGCATATCTATGGCCAGATTTAAAATGTCCTATTTATGCTACTCCATTTACAGCTTCAATAATAAGACTAAAATTTGAAGAAAGAGGATTAGATCATGAAGGTTATTTGAATGTAATTGATCTGTCTTCTGAAATTCAATTAAAACCCTTTGATATAAAATTTCAAACTCTTACGCACTCAATACCAGAGCCAAATTCACTTATCATAAAAACAAAGCTAGGGAATATATATCATACTGGTGACTGGAAAATTGATGACGATCCAGTTGTAGGAAAAGCTATTGACTTTAACGAACTCAAATTAAACACAAAAGATATTCTTGCAATGGTTTGTGATTCAACAAACGTCTTAACAAAAGGGAGATCCGGATCAGAGTCAGAAGTTAAAAATAATTTAACTAAAGTTATAAAAGGAATAAAGAATAGAGTTTTTGTAACATCTTTTGCTTCAAATGTAGCAAGACTTGAAACAATTGCCCACGCTGCAAAGGAAACAAATAGATCGTTAGTCGTATTAGGCAGATCCATGCATCGCATGATAAGTGTCGCAAGGCAAAATGGAATTCTTAATGATATAGATGTTATCTTATCTGAAAAGGAAGCAGTTAAAAAAAAGAGGGAAGAAGTTTTGTACCTCTGTACAGGCAGTCAAGGTGAACCAAGGGGTGCAATGATGCGAATTGCAAATCAAGATTTCCCTCATGTTGATATTGATTTAGATGATACTATAATTTTTTCATCAAAAATTATCCCTGGAAATGAGAAGAAAATCTTCCAATTGTTTAATCGACTCTCAGAGTTAGGTGCAAATGTTATAACTGAGTATGATGAAAATATACATGTATCGGGTCATCCATGCTTAGATGAAATGATTGATATGTATGAAAATATTAAACCTGCAATTTCAGTTCCAGTTCACGGTGAACACAGACACTTAAAAAGACATTCAAATCTTGCGAAGGAAATGGGTGTAAAGTTTCCAATGCTAATTTCTAATGGAGATATATTGCAAATTGCCCCTGGATCGCCATACGTGGTTGATCAGTGTGACTTTGGCAGACAGTACTTTGATGGAAATAGATTAGTAAAAAGTGAAAGCAGTCATATTAAAGATAGAAAAAGAATGGCTTACAATGGAGTATTGAATGTTACATGTATAATTGATCAAAAAATGAATTTAAAAGAAAATCCATTGATTATTAGCAGTGGCATAGTAAGTGATCAAGAATATGAGAACGATGAGATGGTATATTTATTAGAAGAGGAAATTTATAAATTTTTTGAGGATAAGACAAATTTATCAAAAAAAGAAAAAAAACTATATCAAAAGCTCGAGACATTATCTCGAAATTTCGTTTTCAAGCATACTCGTAAAAAACCTTTGACAAACATAAGTATTGTTCATATTTAATTAATATGATTGGTAAATTAAACCATATTGCTATTGCGGTACCAAATATAAAAGAAGCCGCTAAACAATATAAAAATATTTTTGGTGCAAAGGTTTCTGATCCTGTTGAACAACCCGATCATGGTGTAACAACAGTATTTATAGATTTAGGTAATACAAAAATAGAATTGCTAGAGGTTCTAGGTGAGGGATCTCCAATTCAAAACTTTATTGATAAAAATCCAAAAGGTGGGATGCATCATATTTGCCTAGAAGTGAATGACATTAATACTGCTATAGATAAATTAAACACTCATGAAGTATCAATAACTGGTACTGGTAAACCAAAAATTGGCGCTCATGGTAAACCAGTAGTTTTTCTTCATCCAAAAAGCTGTAACGGAACACTCATAGAGTTAGAAGAAGTATAATTTGGGTATAACTGGCTCAATTATCATTTTTTTATTAATTTGGTGGTTAATTTTTTTCATATCACTCCCAATTAATATAAAAAAAAGTAGGTCAGGAAACTATATAGAAGGGGAAGATCCTGGAGCGCCTAATAATCCACAATTATTTAGAAAATTCTTAATCACAACAGTTGTCTCAACAGTCATCTGGTTTATCATATATAGTTTTCTAAATAATGAAGGCTTTCTGATGTATATCTTAAAGCTTTTTTACATAAATGAAGTTATCTAATTATTTTCTACCTGTATTAAAAGAGTCTCCAAGTGAAGCGGAAATTGTTTCTCATAAACTTATGTTGCGCTCTGGTATGATCAGTCAATCAAGTTCTGGGATTTACTCTTGGCTGCCTCTTGGGTTAAAGGTTTTAAAAAAAATCGAAAACATCGTCAGAGATGAACAGAATAAGGCTGGAGTTAATGAAATACTAATGCCAACTATTCAACCCGCAGATTTATGGAAAGAAAGTGGACGATATGAAGATTATGGAAAAGAAATGTTGAGAATTAATGATCGTCAAGACAGAGAAATGCTTTATGGCCCGACAAACGAAGAGCAAATAACAGATATATTTAGAAGAAATGTTAAATCCTATAAAGAGCTTCCAATGCTGCTCTACCATATACAGTGGAAATTTAGAGACGAATTAAGGCCAAGATTTGGAGTAATGAGAGGTAGGGAATTTTTAATGAAAGATGCTTACTCTTTCGATATTGATGCAGCGTCATCAGAAGATACTTATAATCGTTTTTTTATTTGTTATTTAAAAACATTTGCAAGATTAGGTCTCAAAGCAATACCTATGGCTGCTGATACAGGGCCCATTGGAGGAGATCTTTCGCATGAATTCATTATTATTTCTAATACTGGGGAAAGCGATATTTATTTTGATAATAATATTCTTAATGAAGGAAATAAGATTTCTGACATTAGCTATGACGACGACCTAAATTCAATTGTTGAAAAATTTAAAAGTTATTATTCTGCTTCAGATGACAAACATGACAAGGCTAAATTTGATGAAACAGTTCAAAAAGAAAAACAAATGAATTCAAAAGGAATTGAAGTGGGTCACATATTCCATTTTGGAACGAAATATTCAAATTCAATGAAAGCAAATGTTCTAGATTCTGATGGAAAAGAAAAAACAGTACACATGGGATCATATGGAATAGGAATTTCACGCCTAGTGGGCGCTATAATAGAATCCTCTCATGATGAAAGTGGAATAATATGGCCTGAAGCAGTGTCACCATTTACCCTTGGCGTTATAAACTTAAAACCAAAAGACGATGAAGTCTCCTCAATTGCTAATAAAGTTTACAATCATATTAATGATAAATCTGAAGTTTTATTTGATGATAAAAATGATAACGCCGGAGTAAAATTTTCTAGAATGGATTTAATAGGCTTACCGCATCAAATTATAATAGGAAGCAAAGCTGTGTCGGACGATCTAGTAGAGTATAAAAATAGAAAAAGTGGAGAATCAGAATTCATTAACCTAAATAAATTAGGCAATTTTCTAGAGGAAATGAACGTTTAAACAAAGTGCCATTTAATTATTTTGAGAGATTTATAGCTTTTAGGTATCTGGTTCCTTTGAGAAAAGGCGGATTGTTATCAGTTATTTCATGGCTTTCATTTATTGGGATTTGTATTGGCGTTGCAACATTAATAATTGTTATGTCTGTAATGAATGGTTTTCATGATGAACTAAAAAAAAGAATTATTGGTTTCAATGGCCATATTTATATTAAAAATATAGAGCCATACTTTGAGAATGATAAAAACCTTTCTGAAATTAAGGAAATATTATTTATTGATAGAAATATATCTATTCAAGCCTTAATAAGTTCAGCTAATAAGAGTAATGGAATAGTTATCAAATCGATCAATGATGAGAATACTAAATTTTACGAATTTATTGATAATCTAAAAAATGATAATCTGCTTACTGCCAATTCAATAATATTAGGTGAAGAACTAGCTTTTTCTCTAGGCGTGTTACCTGGAGACGAAATAAAAGTCACTTCTTCTTCGATGGTTTCTACTCCACTAGGTCAAATCCCAAGATCTCATAAAATGGCAGTATCGGCCACATTTAGTTCTGGTATGAGTGAATATGACAAAAATTTTGCATTTACTTCACTTGCAAATGTTCAAAAACTCTTGAGTCTCAATAATGAGATATCAACCATTGAGATACATTTAAAAGATATTAATGATGTAGAAAAAGTTAAGAGTGATTTACTTAAAATTTATAATGAAGATTATTTAATAAAAGATTGGATTGATCTAAATAGTTCTTTTTGGGAAGTGTTGGCAACAGAGCGTGAATTAATGTTCTTTGTATTATCACTTATTATCATAATTGCTGCATTTAATATTGTCACAAGCCTGTTTATTTTAGTACAAAATAAAAATAGAGAAATAGCAGTGCTTAAAACAATTGGTAGCAGTGATAGTTCAATTTTAAGAATATTTTTGCTAGTAGGTACTTTTATAGGGTTTAGTGGAACGATCATAGGCTCAATTCTTGGAATACTTTTTACAATAAATATTGATACTATAAGAAATTTACTAAATTCAACATTCAATTTAAATTTATTTCCATCTGAGTTCTATTATCTTGATAAAATGCCAACCAGTATTGATTTTATTCAAATTATATTAATCATTTTCTTTTCATTAATTATATCAATTATAGCGACAGTATATCCAGCCTATAAAGCATCTAAGACAGAAATTAGAGGAATATTAAATAATGTCTAAATCAAATCTAATTTTAAAAAACATTTCAAAATCCTACCATCAAGCTAATAATAGCTTATCTATTTTAAATAATATTTCTCTAGAAGTTAAAAGTGGTGATTTTATTGCAGTTACAGGTCCCTCAGGTTCTGGAAAAACTACTCTACTTAACTTAGTAGGGTTAATCGATACATTAGACGAAGGCACTATCTCATTCAATGGTAAGGATCTCACGAATTTAAATAGTGAGCAGAAGAATAAATTTAGAAGGAATAATTACGGATTTATTTATCAAAACTATAACTTATTGGAAAATTTTAATGCAATAGAAAATGTTGCATTACCGCTAATCTTAAATGGGCACAGTAAGGACGAGGCGATACAAAGGGCTGAAAAGATAATGAAGGTATTTATGATTGATGATAGATCTTTACATTTTCCAAATTCATTGTCAGGAGGGGAGCAGCAGAGAGTAGCAATATCAAGAGCTTTAATAAATAATCCAAAATTTATTATTGCTGATGAGCCAACTGGCAATTTAGACAGTAAGAATTCTGATTTGGTGTTTAATTATTTAAAAAACTATGTCGAATCAGAAAATATGACACTAATTATAGCTACTCATGATGAGGAGTTAGCATCTAAGGCAAATAAAAGGATAAATTTATAAGTGAACGACTTTATTCATTTAACAAATAAAACAGAATACTCATTATCAGAAGGTGCTTTACCTATAGCGCGTATATCGGAACTTTGTCAGGCCTTTAATATGCCGGCTGTTGGAATCACTGACACGAATAATATGTTTGGAGCTTTGGAATTTAGTGAGAAAGTATCAAGTGTTGGAGTTCAGCCTATAATAGGATGTAATTTAAAAATCCAAACACCTAAAAATTATCTTCATGAAAATATTGAAGAAGAAGATCTACATTTCTTTCTTAATATATTCTCTAAAAATGAGGTTGGTTATAAGAATTTATTAAATATTATTTCAAGCGCATACATGAATCATAAAGAAAATGCTTATGTAGATATTGAACAGTTGTATAAAAATAAAGAAGGCCTCTTAGTCCTTTCAGGTGGAAATAACTCTATCTTAAAACATTCAAATGGTAATAACATTACTTCGCAATCAGCGTCATTTGTTACTGACTTTAAAAAAGAATTTATTGATAATTTTTACATTGAAATTCAGAGAATTGAAGGAAATGATTATAGAATTGACGAAGAAGTAGTTCTAAATTTGGCTTACGATAATAATATTCCAGTTGTTGCAACTAACGATGTTTACTTTGAGGGACCCGATCATTTTGAAGCACATGATGCTCTAATGTGTATTGAAAAAAAACTTTTTGTTTCTCAAAAAGATAGAAAAAGGTTATCAAAAAATCACTATTTTAAGTCTCAAGTCGAAATGCAAGAAGTGTTTTCAGATATTCCGGAAGCATTATTTAATACAATTGAGGTCGCGCAAAGGTGTTCTCATAGACCAAAAATAAAAATGCCAGTACTTCCATCTTACGATAATGACGATAGTCGAGAAAAAAAATTATTAAGAGAACTATCCTACAAAGGCCTTGAGCAAAACCTCGCTCAAAAATTTTTGAGTGAAAAAATAGATAACAATTCAAAATTAAACATAAAAAAGGAATATGAGGAACGATTAGAAAAAGAGTTAAAAATAATTTTAGATATGAAATATGAAGGATATTTTTTAATTGTTTCGGATTTTATAAGATGGGCAAAAGATAATGATATACCGGTTGGTCCTGGAAGAGGGTCCGGGGCAGGTTCTTTGGTTGCCTGGTGTTTGAAAATTACTGATCTAGATCCAATTAAATTTGGTTTAATTTTTGAGAGATTTTTAAATCCAGAGAGAGTTTCTTTGCCTGATTTTGATATCGATTTTTGTCGTGATGGTAGAGATCGTGTACTCGATTATGTACATCAAAAGTATGGGAATAATCATGTTGCTCAGATAATTACTTTTGGAAAATTACAAGCTCGAGCAGTAATTAGAGATGTAGGTAGAGTTCTTGGCATTCCATATGGTCAGGTAGATTATCTTTGTAAATTGATGCCTTTTGATCCATCAAGACCTATGACATTGCAACAATACATTGATGAAGAACCGAGAATAAAAGAGGAGGCAGGTAAAGATGTAAAAATTGCGAAGTTATTAGATATATCTCTAAAATTAGAAGGTCTCAAAAGACATGCATCAATTCATGCAGCTGGGGTAGTCATTTCAAAAGAGGAAGTATTCAAAGATGTTCCAATATACAGTGACCCTGACTCAAATATTTTTCTTACTCAATTTGATATGAAATGGGTTGAAAATGCTGGCTTAGTAAAATTTGATTTTTTAGGTCTCAAGACACTAACGCTAATTGATAATTGTACAAAATTGATAAAGTTAAGTAATCCTGATTTTAATATTGATAACATAAAATTAAATGATCAAGGTACTTATGATTTATTAAGTACTGGTGAAACAACTGGCATTTTCCAGTTAGAGAGTGCGGGTATGAAGGATACTCTAAAGCAACTTCAACCAGATAAATTTGAAGATATTATTGCAATTGTTGCGCTTTATAGGCCTGGTCCTATGGCTAATATTCCAAGCTATATAGAAAGAAAGCATGGAAGAGAAAAGCCTGACTACATTCATCCTTTATTAGAAGGCTTATTAAAAGAAACTTATGGAGTCGTAATTTATCAAGAACAGGTTATGGGGGTAGCTAGAGAGCTATCAGGATATACAGATGGTGAGGCAGATTTACTAAGAAGAGCAATGGGAAAAAAAATACAGAAGGAAATGAACGCTCAAAAACAAAGGTTTATTAATGGCTGCTTAAAAAAAGATATAACGTCAAATGAGGCGCATACTATTTTTGAATTATTATCGAAATTTGCAGACTACGGATTTAATAAAAGTCATGCCGCAGCATATGCTGTAATAGCATTTCAAACAGCCTTTTTAAAAACTCATTATCCAATAGAGTTTTTTGCAGCTTCCATGTCACTAGATATTAACAATACAGATAAAATTTCTGTATTTCAGCAAGAGTTGATGCGCCTAAAAATTAAACTAGCCCCACCTAGCGTTAATTACTCAGGGCCAAATTTTCTGAGAAATAATGACTCAATTTTATATGCACTAGGAGCAATTAAAAATGTGGGTATAGAGTCAATGAAGGATTTGTACAATGAAAGAAACGAAAATGGTAATTTTCATGATCTCAACGATTTTATAAATAGAAACAATACCTCAGTAATTAATAAAAAAACAATTGAAGCATTATCTTGTGCGGGAGCATTTGACGAGTTTAACGTAAGCAGAGCAGCTGTATTTAATCAAGCCTCAGAAATTATAAAGTATCATAAGTCTAAAAACAGTAATTCCATAGATCTTCAAAAAGATATGTTTGGTGATATTAACATATCAAGTTTTAAATTAACCGAGGAAGAAGAGTGGAAATCAAATTATAAATTAATGAAAGAATATGAGATGTTGGGTTTTTATTTATCGGGTCACCCACTGTCGACACACAAAAAAAACTATAAACCTTTAATGTTAAAAGAATATTCAGAAATCAAAGAAAATTCAGAACTGCATAATCAAAAAGATCTTCTTTTAGGTGGCACCTTACTTTCTAAAAAAGAAAAAAGATCAGCTAGGGGTAATAATTATGCATTTTTAAATTTCTCTGACCTGTCATCAATCTTTGAGCTAATTATATTTGAAAGTAACCTTAGAAAATACCGTGAGCTACTTTTAGAAGGTGAGTCATTTGTATTAGGTGTGGATTTTTCATCGCAAAATGGAAGTTTAAGAGGGGAGCTCAAAAAAGTATTTAGTTTTGAAGAAGTTGAAAAGATTCATAAGACAAATAATTTTAATAACAAAGAAAATAATAAACTAAACAATCAAACACTTAAAATTTATGCCGATAGAAGTTTTTCAAAGGATGAATTAGCAAAATTAAATTGGGTTAAAGGGCATAATAAAATAGAGATTATCATTAATAATCAACTACTTAAGATTCCTGGTGAATTCAATATTACTACAGAGATGATTAATAAGATGAAAAGCCTTAACGGCGTAATGAAAATTGATTTTGTAGAATAAGTTGTTGTAAAGCTTGTTTATTTAATATAATTACATTCAAAATATCACACAGCGATAGCTAATGCTGTCCGGTCCTTAATCAGGTCAAATTGCTGTGGATGAATAACCGGAGAAAGTAAAATGACTATACCAAATATAAATTTAAAAGAGCTAGTTGAGGCTGGAGTTCACTTTGGACACAAATCTCAAAGATGGAATCCAAAAATGTCTAAGTACATTCATAGTACTAAAGAAAACATTCATATCATTAATTTAAACTATACAGTACAAATGATGAGTGAGGCATTAACTGTAATTGATAATGTAGTTTCAAAAGGAGGAAAAATTTTATTTGTTGCAACTAAAAAGCAAGCTTCTAATAAAATTGCAGATTTAGCCGATGAAACTAATCAATATTTTGTAAATCATCGTTGGCTTGGTGGAATGCTTACAAACTGGTCAACAATAACAAAATCAATAAAAAAAATGAAGGAACTAGAAATTCTCAAATCTAATCCTGATAACGAGTTCACAAAAAAAGAAGTTCTAAAGATTTCTAATCAATATGAAAAATTAGTTAAATCTTTAAGGGGAATAAGTGAAATGAAAAAATCACCAGATTTGATTTTTATTATTGATACTAAGTTAGAACATATTGCTGTTTCAGAGGCCAATTTATTAAATATACCTATTATTGGTATAGTTGATACGAACTGTGATCCTGATAAAATAGACTACCCTATACCAGGTAATGATGATTCTAGAAGATCTATAGATTTGTATTGTTCATTAATTAGAGAAACAATTATTTCTTCTAATGAAAAAATTGATTTTCAAAATGTTACCAGCAGTAATATGAAAGATGATTTAGAAAAACAAAACACTAAATCTACAGAAGTTGCTGATAATGGTAATGATAGTAAAGTCATGAGCAACGTCAATGACAATTAGTGCTAAAGAGGTTCAAGAATTAAGAAAAATGTCAGGTGCTGGCATGATGGAGTGTAAAGCTGCTTTAACTGACTCGGGTGGGGATATAACCAAAGCCTTTAAAATATTGAGAGAAAAAGGTATCGCAAAAGCAGAAAAAAAATCAAGTAGAGATGCTAATGAAGGTCTTATAGGTGTTAAAGTTTCATCTGGTAAAGCTTCTATGGTAGAAATAAATTCAGAAACTGATTTTGTTTCAAGGAATTCTGAGTTTCATCTCCTTGTTAATTCAATTCTGGATTTATCTCTTGCTGACATTAAAATCTCACTAGATGACAATCAAAAAGTAAAAGACTTAATTAATACTGCTGTCGGTAAAATAGGAGAGAATATAGTATTAAGAAGATCAACTACATTAAGCGGCAATATATTTAGCTATGTTCATAATAGCGTTAGTGATGGACTAGGTAAAATAGGTGTTTTGATTGACGTTGAAACAACAAACAACGATTTTTCTCAAATTGGTAAGAACTTATGTATGCATATTGCAGCTCTTAGCCCCAAATCTGTATCAGAAAAAGATTTAGATAATGAAATTATTAATGCTGAAAAAGAAATTATTAAACAGCAATTAAAAGATACTGGTAAGCCAGATAATATTCTAGAAAAAATGATGGTTGGAAAATTAAAAAAATTTTATGAAGAAAATACACTACTGGGGCAAAAATTTGTAGTTGATCCTTCAATCAGTGTTGCGGAGTACATTGACAAAGTGTCGAATGATTACAAATGTGATATATCTATTAACAAGTTCGTAAGGTACGAGATAGGTTCATAGAATGCCAAAAAAAAGATTAGACCGGATTCTTATTAAATTATCTGGCGAGTCTTTGATGGGTAAAGAGAGTTATGGTATAGAGCTGAAAACTGTTAATAGAATAGCGACTGACCTGATTTCATTTAAAAAACTAAATAAACAAATTTGTATTGTAATTGGAGGTGGAAATATATTTAGAGGTCTTGCCGTATCTGCAAAAGGTATGGACAGGGCAAACGCTGATTATATGGGCATGCTTGCTACCGTTATGAATAGCTTAGCTTTGCAGAATTCACTAGAAAAACTTAATGTGGAAACAAGAGTAATGTCAGCTTTTCCAATCCAATCTATTTGTGAAACATACATTAGAAGACGAGCAATAAGACATATGGAAAAAAATAGAATTGTAATTTGTGCAGCTGGAACAGGAAATCCATATTTTTCTACAGACACAGCCTCTGCTTTAAGAGCCGCTGAATTAGAGTGCAAAGAAATATATAAGGCAACTAAAGTTGATGGCATCTATGATAAAGATCCGAAGAAATTTAAAAATGCCAAAAGATATAAAAAGATTACATATAGTAAGTTTTTGTCAAAAAATCTGCAGGTTCTAGATAGCGCAGCGGTAAGTATTGCAAGAGACAATAATATACCAATTAAAATTTTTTCAATATTAGGAAAAAATTGTTTCAAAAATGTATATAATAATAAAAGTAAATATTCATTAATTAGCAATGTTTGAACAAATAAAAAATGATATTGAAAGTAGAATGAATGCATCAATCCAGTCATATAAATCTGATATGCAAGGTATTAGAGCAGGAAGAGCATCTCCAAGCATGTTAGACTCACTTAAGGTGGATGCTTATGGGCAAAAAATGAGTATCAACCAACTCGGAAACATTACAACACCAGATGCAAGAACAATTAATATAGACGTATGGGATGATTCAAATGTTACGTTTGTAGAAAAATCTATCAGGGAGTCTGACTTAGGAATTAAT
Source organism: uncultured Pelagibacteraceae bacterium (assembly GCA_902524285.1). Classification (GTDB taxonomy): domain Bacteria; phylum Pseudomonadota; class Alphaproteobacteria; order Pelagibacterales; family AG-422-B15; genus CACNXQ01. Next base: position 34,045 of record CABZCR010000006.1, read on the forward strand.
CCAATGATAGAAGGTAATTTAATTAGACTGCCTCTTCCTCAACTCACAGAAGAAAGAAGAATTGAATACTTAAAAATGGCGGGAAAAATATCAGAAAATACAAAAGTTGCAATAAGGAATATTAGGAGAGACGGTATTGAGCAAGTTAAAAAATTAGAAAAAAATAAAGAAATTGGCCAAGATGATTCAAAAAAATTTCAAGATAGCATTGAAAACATAACTTCAAATCAAATTAAAATAATTGAAGATATTTTAAAGACAAAAGAAGAAGATTTAAAAAATATTTAATTCATAGTGAAATCATATATTTTTTCAAAAAAGAAAATAAACCACGTTGCGATTATAATGGATGGGAATGGCAGGTGGGCAAAAAAAAATGATTTGCCAAAAAGAGATGGTCACGAATATGGTATCAAAAACTGTATTAATATATGTGAAAAATTGGATAAACTAAAATATAAGATTAGTGAAATTTCATTTTATGTATTTTCAACTGAAAATTGGATGAGGAAGCCATCAGAAGTAAAAAATCTATTTGATCTTATTCAAATATTTTATGATGACTTTAAATTAAAAGCTCATGAAAATAATTTAAAAGTAAGACATTACGGAAGTAGAAAAAAATTATCAAAAAATTTACTTAAAATTATTGACGATGTAACAATCAAAACAAAAAAAAATAATGGAACAATTGTTAATCTTTTATTTAATTATGGGTCTAGACAAGAAATCGATGACGCAATAAGCAAAATTAATAAAATAAAAAAACCATCTAAAAATTTTAAAAAATATCTTTATGTTCCTGACTCACATGATCCAGATTTGATAATAAGAACTGGAGGCGAATTAAGATTAAGTAACTTTATGTTGTGGCAGAGTGCGTATGCTGAATTGTATTTTACAAAAGTTTTATGGCCAGATTTTAAAATCAAAAATTTAAATCTGGCACTTGACAATTATACGAAAAGAAAAAGAAAACTTGGTAAATAAGTGAACAAATTAATTAATAAGGAATTATTGTATCGTATAATTTCTCTTCTTATATTTGTACCAATGGTGATCTTGCCATTGCTATATAGTAATTTAGCATCAATTATTATTTACTTAATATTTGTATCAATAATTTTGAATGAAATATATGAGATGAAGTCAAAGGTAAAAAAGTTATATATGTATAACATTTACTCACTCATCACAGTGACTGCTTTTTTTTTATTTCTGTTAATATTGATAACAAATAAGCTATCTAGTCTTTTCTTGGTGTATATAATTATAGTGGTCTGGGCTTTTGATACATTTTCTTTTTTAGGAGGAAAGATTATTGGTGGGATTAAACTAATGCCTAGTATAAGTTCTGGAAAAACAATTAGTGGCCTTGTAACTGGAATTATAATGACACTTGTACTAAGCGAGTTTATGAATCAGATTTTCGGTAATATTTTAAAAATCTCATTATTTTATTCAATTTATATCATTACACTTTCCTTTGCAGGTGATACATTGGTTTCATTACTTAAGCGACACGCCTCTATTAAAGACTCAGGAATTATTATGCCCGGACACGGAGGTTTGCTTGATAGATTTGACTCATTTATATTTGTTTTTTTTGCGATTGGGACTCAATATTTATTAATATGAAAAAAATGAATGTAGTTATTTATGGAGCAACCGGAAATATTGGAAGATCTGTGCTTTCAATAATACGTAAAAATAAAAAGTTTTTTAATGTAGAAGGTATAACTTGTAATACAAATGTTTCCAAACTACTTAAAATAGCTGATTCACTAAATATCAAAAAAATAGGTTTTAATGAAAAATCTTTAAAGCGATCTGTTAGATTAAATCAAAAAAAATTTGAAATATTCAATGATATTTCAGACTATGAAAAAATGATTTCAAAGAAAACAGATATAATAGTTTTTGCTAATAGTGGACTTTCGTCACTAGAGCTTCTTTTAAAGTTATTAAAATTGGGAAAAAAAATTGGAATAGCCAATAAAGAATGCATAATAAGTATGGGTGATAATTTTAAAAAAATATCAAACAAGTACTCCACAGAGATAGTCCCTTTAGACTCAGAGCACAATTCGATTTATCATTTATTGAAACAAAATTATGGCAAGTTCAAATCTATCACCATTACGGCTACTGGAGGACCATTTATTAATTCTAAAATGGAAACGTTAAAGAAAGTTACTTTTGCTGAAGCAATTAAACATCCGGTATGGAAAATGGGTACCAAAATATCAATTGACTCAGCAACTATGATGAACAAAGCGCTTGAAATGATTGAAGCAAAATATTTATTTAACTTAGAAAGTAATGAGATAAATGCAATAATTCATCCTCAAGCCTTAGTTCATGCATTAGTGAATTATGAAAATGGAATTAGTACAGCAATTTTTAACAAACCTGATATGAGGATTCCTATTTCATCGTTGTTTTTTAAATTTGATAGATTTAAAAATTTTAATAATAACCTAGATCTTACAAAAAAATCATTGGAGTTTATTCAAATTGATACAAATAAATTTCCAGCAATTAAATTAGGTTATAGTATCATGAAACAAGGTGGCTTAGCACCTCATGTATTTAATTATATTAATGAAAAATTGGTAAATTTGTTTATTAACAAAAGGATTGGTTTCTTGGATATAGTAAAATACAATGAAATCAACGTAGAAAGGGTATTTAGTAAAAACACAAATGTTTATAACCCTAAAATTGAAGATTTAAAAAATATTAATCAATGGATTGATAATAATTTATATATTGGTAATTAAGGAAGTTTAAGATTTCATGTATAAGCAAATAGTTGTAATAACTTTTTTATTATTTACAAGCTCCTATCTTTTTGCTGAGGACAATAAAATATTATCAATAGAGATTGAAGGTAATCAAAGAATAGATAAAGAAACGATCATTTCATATTCAAACACAGAAGTGGGTCAGACTTATTCTGAAAATTTAGGTAATAACATATTAAAAGATCTATTCGATACTAATTTATTTTCAAATATTGAAATTTATTTTGATAGCAATAACTTACTTATTAAAATCAAAGAGAACCCGACAATCAATTTAGTTAAGTTTGTTGGTAATAGTAAAATAAAAGATGAAGATCTTTTTGTTGAAATATCTCTTAAAGAACGTTCTGTTTATTCAAGAAATAAGGTAAAAAAGGACATAGAGAGGATGCTCTCTTTGTATCAACGTTCAGGAAGACTTTCTTCTGAAATAATACCCAAAGTGGAATTGCTAGATAATAACAGAATAAATTTAACTTATGAAGTAGAGGAATCCGATGTAGCTGAAGTATCAAAAATAATAATACTTGGCAATAATACCTATACGGCATCAAAAATTAAATCATTAATGAAAACAAAAGAAAAAACTATTTTACGTTTTTTATCATCAGCTGATAGATATGATCCTGATAAATTGGAGTATGACAAGCAGCTAGTAACACAATTTTATAATAATAATGGATTTCCTGATTTTAAATTTGTTTCATCAATTGCTCAATTGTCTCCAAATTCAAATGATTTTGAAATAATTTTGTCAGTAAGTGAGGGTGAAAAATATGAATTTGGAAAAATTAGTGTTGTAAGTGAGCTTAAAAAATTAAATGAAGATGTAATAGAGAATGGCCTTCCATTTAAAACAGGCGATATGTACGATGCTAGCATTATCAAGGACAGTATCGAAGAAATAAAAGACTTAGCTGAATTAAGTGGTTACTCGTTTGTTGAAATTGAGCCTTTGTTTAATAAAAATGAAGAGGCTCTTTCAGTTGGTGTAGAGATTTTATTAGATGAAGGACCAAGAGTTTATGTAAATGAAATAAGTATCTTGGGAAATACAAGAACAGTTGACAAAGTAATTAGGAGAGAAATTTCTCTATCAGAAGGTGATGCATATAATAAGTATTCCATAAATTATTCAAAAGACTCTATAAGAGCATTAAATTTTTTTTCAAAGGTAGACATAAGTGAAAATAGAACTGAATTTCCAGATAAATTAGATCTTGTAATAGAGGTTGAGGAAAAAAATACTGGTGAGGCTTCATTCGGAGTTGGCTACTCAAGTGCAACCTCAACATCAATAAATCTTGGCCTTAAAGAGGCAAATTTTCTTGGAAAAGGCCAAAAGGTGAACTTAACATCAAGTTTTTCAAATACAAGAAATACATATGATATTTCAATTACTGAACCATATTTTAATAACAAAAATTTGTCACTTACTGGAAGTATTTATAGTAGTTTTACTGACCCCACTTCTGCTAATTATGAGACAGAGGATTTAGGGATTGGACTCAGCGCAAGATTTCCTTTAGCTCCACAAATCTCAATTGAAACTAGATACTCCTTATTTACAGCAAAAATAAAGGCTGACGCAAATGCAACAGCATATGAGAATTTGCTTGCAGGAACTGATACAAATTCAATGTTTGGTTACTCACTTATTTTAGACAAGAGAGACAGCCGATATAGGCCATCTAGTGGATATAATCTTGTCATTGACCAAGATATTTCAGGGCTCGGAGGTACAAGCTACTATGTTAAGAATAAGTTTTCATATAATATTTATAAAAAACTTTCAAATAGGTTGATTGGAGCTCTTAAGATACAAGCAGGGAATAACTTTGGTTATAATGGAAAGTATGCCCCTTTATCTTCCAATTTTAAATTAGGAGGTAAAAAATTGAGAGGATTTAAATCTGGCAAAATAGGCCCGAGGACTGGTAATTCTTATACAGGAGGTCAGTATTTCTATTTGACATCTCTTGAAACAAATATTGATTTTAATTTAGATGCATTTGATATAACAAGTACTTTATTCTTAGATATTGGGAGTGTATGGGGTCTAGAAAATCCTGCATACTCTGCAATTGATGACGAACACAAAATTCGTTCGTCTTTAGGGGTAAATTTTAATTGGGACTCAACAATTGGGCCTATTAATATTGTTTATGCTTCGATTTTAGAAAGTGAAGTAAATGATACAACTGATAATTTATATTTTGACATAGGATATAATTTCTAAATATGAAAAATAGATTTAAAAACAGACTATTCTTATCATTAATATTTTTAGCTTTCATCTCAATTGGCTCATCTAAAGCAGATTATCCAAGCACTTCTATTGGTGTCATAGATCTTAATTATATCCTATCAGAATCAAATGCAGCAAAGGATGCTGCAAAAAAAATTGAAGAAATTGCATTAAAAATTGAAGAAGAAATACAAAAATCTGACCAAGACCTAGTAAATGAACAAAATGAGTTAATAGAATCTCAACAAATTATGGCTCCAGCAGCTTTTGATGAGAAAAGAAAAGACTACGAGAAAAAAGTTCAAAATTATAATGTTGAAAGACAAGAAAAACTAGTTTCAATCGATCTGCTGGTATCTGAGTCTAGAAATAAAGTTCTAAATGCTCTTAAGCCAATACTCGAAACAATATCCAATGATAAAGGTATTACTGTATTATTAGAAAAAAATTCTGTTTTATTGAATGCAGATAATATGGACATTACAGATGAGGCATTAAAGAGCTTGAATAAAGAACTACCAAGCATAGAAGTAAAGCTAGATTAGAAAAAATGACGCCTAGTTTTTTTAAAAATCTAGGGCCTTTCAGTGCAGAGTCAATATTCACTAATATTGATTGCAAACCTTTGAATATTGAAAAAAAATATACATTTAAAGAACTTGTAGGAATATTTAAAAAATCTAAGAATTCAATATCTTTTATATATGATAATGAACAGAATAATTTTACTCCATCTAAAGATACAGCAATAGTTTGTTCAAAAAAAAAGTCAATAATATTTAATGATGATCAAAAATTGATAATTGTTAACGATGTTCAACAAACAGTAGCCGCCTTATCAAACTTGTTTTATAGAGACTATACAAATTCTGAAATTGAAAAATTTGAAGAACCAAATATTGGTGAAAACTGTGAGATTGGAAAAAATGTCATAATAGAAAATGGAGTAATACTTGGTAATAATGTAAAAATATCTCATGGATCGATAATCAAACATAGTTGTATAATTGGGGACTATTGCTCAATAGGTTCTAATTCAGTCATATCTAATTCGATTATTGGAAAAAATACATTTATAGAAAACAACTGTTCACTCGGACAGCCAGGATTTGGTTTTCATATGAATAATTTCTCAAATTTAAATATATATCATATTGGCAGGGTAATATTGAAAGATAATGTAAGAGTTGGATCAGGATGCACTATTGATAAGGGAAGTTTTAGTGATACTGTTATCGGATATAATACATATTTGGATAATCTTTGTCATATTGCCCATAATGTTCAAATAGGAAATAATTGCGCACTCGCCGCCATGACTGGAATTGCTGGAAGTACAAAAATTGGTAACAATGTTCTTACAGGCGGACAAGCAGGAATTGCTGGTCATTTAAATATTGGTAATAATGTTCAAATTGCAGCTAAAAGCGGTGTTTTAAAAAGTTTGAGTGATAACGAGTTTGTAATGGGATATCCAGCTATTAAAAAATCAAAATTCATTAGTTTCTATAGAAAATTATATGGAAAATAGAGCACTATCTCTTTTAGAAATAAAAAGTCTTATCCCACACAGAGAACCTTTTCTTTATATTGAAGAATTAGTAAACATAAAAAAGCTTGAAACTGCTACAGGTATAAAAAAATTTAACAAAAACGAAAATTTTTTTAAAGGCCATTTTCCCGGCCAACCCATTGTTCCAGGCGTTATACTCATAGAAATGTTGGCGCAAACAGCGGCAGCCTTAATTGCATATAGTTTACGAGAAGAAACTTTTAATAAAATAGTTTATTTAATGAATATTGAAAAAGCAAAATTTAGAAAACCTGTTTTTCCAAATGATAAAATATTTGCAAATGTAAAAGCTATTAGAACCAAGGGTAGAGTATGGCGGTTTGAAGGTATGTCAAATGATAGAGAAAAGAGCGTTATTTGCGAGTCTGTATGGAGCGCGATGATAATGGATAGGAACAAATGAGCAAAATTCACAACACTGCAATAATAGGCAATAACTGCGTCATTGGAGAAAATGTTATTGTTGGTCCTTACTCCGTGATTGACGATAATGCTAAGATTGGAAATGATAACATCATAAAATCCTCTGTATATATAGGAGGTAATACTGATATAGGTAAATCAAATATATTTTATCCGTTCAGTTCAATCGGATCAATTCCACAAGATTTAAAATATAAAGGTGAAAAAAGTCGTTTAATAATTGGAGATAAAAATATTTTTCGAGAACATTGTACGGCAAATTTAGGTACCGAGGGTGATAGTATGGAAACAATAATAGGTAACTCTTCATTATTTATGGTTGGAGCTCACATAGCTCATGACTGTGTTGTAGGTGACAATGTAATATTTGCAAATCAAGCGACATTGGGAGGGCATGTAAAAGTCGATGATTATGCAGTTATAGGTGGGCTTTCAGCAGTACATCAATTTTGTAGAATTGGTAAACTTGCAATGATTGGCGGTATGTCAGCGGTTGAAAAAGATGTTATCCCATATAGCCTTGCAATTGGAAATAGGGCCAAAATAACTGGCATTAATATTGTGGGTTTAAAAAGAGCAAATTTTGAAAAAAGCACAATCAAGGAATATATGATGATTGTCAAAAAAATATTTACAGGTAATTCTATTAATGAAGAAAAATCTAAGTATAAGGATTTAGAAAGCCCCCTTGTAGAAGAGCTACTTAATTTTATTGACCAGGATACTACGAGAGGTTTATGTGAATATTCAGAGTAATAGTTCATTATGCATTATTGGAGGATATGATTTGTTATCTAAATCTTTCTTTACAGAAGTAAATTCAAAACATTACGACTCTATTTTTATTAATGTTAATGAGAAGCATATAAATAAAAGAAGTATTTATAACCACGAAATATTTGAATTAAAAAAAATTATTAATACTTTAAAAAAACATAATGTTAGAGACATCTTATTCATAGGGAAAATTAATCGACCCAATTTATCAGAATTTAAAAACGATGGTGAAATCGAGAAACATTTGCCATCTCTTATAAAAGCTTATAGAAAAGGTGATGGCTTCGTATTAGCCACCGTAATAAAAATTTTTGAAAAAAAAGGATTTAATATTTTATCACCACTTGAAATCTCAAAAAAATTTTTTCTTGCAAAAAATGATTTATCACGTCTATCAAGTAAAGCAGATAAGTCTGATATTAATAAATCAGTGAAAATACTAAACGATCTTTCAAGATATGATAATGCCCAGGCAATTGTTATCGTAAATGGGTACATTTTAGCTATTGAAGCCGCGGAAGGAACAGATAATTTATTAAAAAGAACAGCGGTTGTGCGAAAAAAATTGAAACAGTTGGATCGAAATGCTGGTTTTTTAGTAAAGATTCCAAAAAAAAATCAAAGTAAATTGATAGATTTACCTGTAATTGGTTTAAAAACCCTTATCCTTGTGAAAAAAGCCAATCTACGTGGCATTGCAATTAATGCAAAATTTACAATAATTAAAAATAAAAATAAATTTATGAAGCTTGCAAGAGAATATTCAATAAATATTTACAATATTAATTCTTAAACCTATTTAGTATTTTTTTTTGATCTATTTTTACCATAAACCATAAATTTTTCCCCGGTATATAACTGTCTTGGTCGTCCTATTTTTTGTATCGGGTCTTCTATCATTTCTGTCCATTGTGCCGTCCATCCTGCAGTTCTTGCAATAGCAAAAATTACTGTAAACATTTCTGGCGGGAATCCAATAGCCCTAAGTATTATTCCAGAGTAGAAATCTACATTTGGATAAAGTTTTTTTTCTATAAAATATTTATCTCTTAAAGCGACCTTTTCGAGGTCAGTTGCGAGCTTTAAAATAGGATCATTTTTTACCCCGACATGTTTTAAGACTTTTCTAGATATTTTTTTTAATATTTTAGCTCGTGGGTCATAGTTTTTATAAACTCTATGGCCAAATCCCATCAATTTAAATGGATCATTTTTATTTTTTGCTTTTCTAATATACTTGTTAATATTTTTTGAAGATCCAATTTCCTCTAGCATTTCTAGTGCTGCTTGATTTGCTCCACCATGTGCAGGCCCCCATAAAGAAGATACACCTGCTGCGATACAAGCAAATGGATTTGCGCCAGATGAACCAGCTAATCGAACAGTTGACGTAGATGCATTTTGCTCATGATCTGCATGTAAAATAAATATTGTATCCATTGCTTTTGCAAGAACAGGAGAAACCTTGTATTCTTCAGCGGTGTTACTAAAACACATATGTAAAAAATTTTCAGAAAAAGATAGATTGTTTTTAGGTGAGATAAAAGACTGTCCAATTGAATATTTATAAGCCATTGCACCAATAGTAGATGATTTTGCCACAATTCTTCTAGTCGCCTCCTGTCTTTGATGAGCATCTCCTATATCTAAACTATCTTGATAGAAAGATGATAATGCTCCCATAACTCCAACCATCATTGCCATGGGATGAGCATCTCTTCTAAAACCTTGGAAAAAGTTTATTATTTGCTCATGCAAAAGTGTATGTCGAGTAATAAGCTCTTTATATTTTTTTAATTGTTCCTTATTTGGCAAATCCCCATAAATTAATAAATTTACAACTTCTATAAAATCACTTTTATTCGCTAAATCTTCGATATCAAATCCACGATATCTTAAAATTCCTTTATCACCATCAATATATGTAATTTTTGACTCACAAGATGCTGTTGAAGTAAATCCTGGGTCGTAAGTAAATATTTTTGCCAGTGAATGCAGCTTAGAAATGTCTATGACAGACTCGCCTTCTGTAGAATTATATATTGGAAATTCGTAAGTATGGTTATTAATAATTAGCTTAGCTTTTTTTGTTTTAATGGAACTTTTATTTTTTGACATTCAATTACTAATTAAACTATTTGCTAAATAATTAAAGAAAAAATAATTAATATTTTCTAAGAAGTCCTATCAATTTTCCCTGAATTTTGACTCTATGGGCAGAAAGGATTCGTGTTTCGTAAATAGGATTAGCACTTTCTAGCGCAATGCTTTGACCTTTTTTTCTAATTCTTTTTAAGGTAGCTTCATTGTCGTCAATTAAGGCAACAACAATTTCGCCGTTATCTGCAAGATTAGTTTTTTTAATTAATACTGTATCTCCATTATGAATACCTTCGTTTATCATTGAGTCACCTTCAACTGTTAATGCATAACTTTCACCTATTGGCATCATTTCTTTTGGAACATCTACCGATGTATCATTTTGTTGAATAGCTTCAATTGGAGTACCAGCAGCAATTTTACCTAAAAGTGGGAGAGTGCTCAATTTATGATTGCTCTCATTTGAATTATTTATAAAATTACCAACTACCAAGTTATTTTTATTTTTTTCTGAAACTTTAACGTTTGATATTCCATCTTTGATTATTTCAAGTGCTCTTGCTTTATGTGCTAATCTTTTCACAAATCCACGTTCTTCGAGTGCTAAAATTAGTCTGTGAATTCCTGATTTCGATTTTAAATTTAATGCAGACTTCATCTCTTCATATGATGGAGTTACACCATTTTTACTTTGGAACTTCTGAATATAATTTAATAGTTCTTTTTGTTTCTTTGTTAACATTGATTCGATCCTCAGTTAATGTTCTATCAATGTTCTCTTCTAGTTTCAATAAAAAAAAATTATTTATTTTCAATGATTAATTAAGACTACGTAATTTTTTAATTTAATAATTCTGCAATATGGTTGGGCAAATTATCTGACTTCATTAAAAATTCACCAATTAAATAGTTGGTTATACCCGTGGTTGTATGAATTTTTGATATGTCACTTTTACTATGAAAGCCACTTTCAGAGATTATAAGTTTGTCACAGTTATCTAAGTATTGAGACAAATTTATTGTGGTATCTAAATTAGTTACAAAATTATTAAGGTTTCTATTATTTATACCTATCATATTTGATTTCATAGATTTCGCTCTTTGCAGTTCATTATAGTCGTGCACTTCAATAATGCTATCCATCTTTAGTTCACTTGCTAATTCAGCAAATCTATCAGCATCATCTTGACTTAACATTGATAATATGATCAGGATACAGTCTGCCCCAATTAATTTGCTTTCATATATTTGGTAATCATCAACTATAAAATCTTTTCTTAGTATAGGTAGTTGTACTTCTTTTCTTATTTCAATTAAGTCTTCAATTCTTCCATTAAAATATTTTTCGTCTGTCAAAACTGAGATACACGAAATATTATTATCTTCATATGCTTTTGCAAAATCGATTAAATTAATATTCTCCTTAGTAAATTTACCTAAAGAGGGACTAGCTTTTTTTATTTCTCCTATAATTGAAATTTGACTATTTTGATGATTTAATTTTTCAAAGAAAGGAAAGTTAATATTTTTTATATTCAATTTATTTTCAATTTTTGATTGAGGAATTATTTCTTTTTGATTTGAAACAAAATTAATTTTATACTCGTATATTTCTTTTAATATTGACATTATAAATTTGTAAATTTAGATAACTGATCAATAATTCTCAAAGGTTCTCCACTTTTAATAATTAATTGAACTTCATCAAAGGCTTTTAAAATATTTTTTTCATTAAAATCTTCAGATTGATTTATGAGCATACCAAATGCTGCATTTGCACAAACAGTATTATAAAAAGTATCTTTTTTACCTTTAAAAATTTCAATTATACGATCAGCATTAAATATTGCGTCACTTCCTTTTATTTCATCATGTATTATTTTTGGACAGTCAAGTATTTTAGGATCAAACTGCATAATGCCATTTTTATTTGTAAAAATTAAATTAATACCACTGAGAGATATTTCATCGTTACCATCATGACCAGCAATTAAGCAAACATTTTTATCTTCTTTTTCAAAAACGTCCTTATAAATATTAAAAACCTCTTTAGAATAAACACCAACAATTTGATTTCTAACCTTTGCTGGATTTAACAAAGGACCCAACATATTAAATATAGTGCGGAATCCAAGTAATTGTCTCACTTGAGCAACGTGTTTCATGGCGGGATGGTGATTTGGGGCAAACATAAAGCATATTCCTGTATTTCTAAGACAATCTTCTATCTTAGAAGTTTCTATATCGACATTTATATTCAATGCTTTTAAAACATCAGCTGAACCACATTTTGATGTTAGCGCTCGATTTCCATGTTTAGCTATTGGTATACCAGAGGCCGCCAAAACAAAAGCTGTTGCCGTTGAGATATTTAAGCTATTTTTTCCATCACCTCCCGTACCGCATGTATCCATTGTGTTTAATGGGGCATTGATCGAGAGCATTTTTTTTCTCATTACTTCTAAAGCAGCAATTACATGATGTGATTTAACACCGGACTTTTGGAGCAATGAAATAAAGGAGCTTATTTGTATCTCACTTATTTCACCATTCATGATTTGCATAAAGGCCTTTTTAGTGGATTTTAAATCTAAACTATCTTCGTAGGCTAATTGAATGAATTCTTTAAAATCAGTCATAAATTTAAAAAATTCTTCATTATTTTTTTGCCAAATGGAACAGAGGCTATACTTTCCGGATGAAATTGAACTCCATAGCAAGGGTAATTTTCATGCTCAATTCCCATGATTACGTTTTTTTTATTGTCAATTGTCTCAGAAATTACTCTAAAATTTTTAGGTAGTGTTCCATTTTTAATTACTAAACTGTGATATCTGGTTGCTTCAAATGATGATGGCAGTCCTTTGAATATTTTTGAACCAAGGTTTGAAACTTTTGAGGTTTTTCCATGCATAATTTTACCTGCTTTAATTATCTTTGCACCAAATGCTTGTCCGATGGATTGATGCCCTAAACATACACCAAGTATAGGCATTTTATCATAAAATTTTTTAACAAGGTCTAAACAAATACCCGCTTCATTAGGAGTACAGGGACCAGGTGATATTATAATTTTTTTAGGATTAAGTTTTTGTATTTTTTTTAAAGATATTTTATCATTTCTATAAACTTGAACGTTATGACCTAACTCTTCAACATAGTGTACCAAATTATAAGTAAAGCTATCATAATTATCTATTAGCAATATCATAGTTTGTTCCCAAGTACGATTTCAGCGGCATTTAATACCGCTTTAGCTTTATTTACAGTCTCCATATATTCAAGTTCAGGATCACTATCATAAACTACACCGCCTCCAGCCTGAACATATAATTTATTTTTAGTAATTATCCCTGTTCTTAAAACGATGCAAGTATCCATATCTCCTGATGGAGATATGTAGCCAATTCCACCTGCGTAAATACCTCGGACATCACTCTCTAATTCATCTATAATTTGCATTGCCCTTATTTTTGGCGCGCCCGATACTGTTCCAGCTGGAAACCCTGCCATTAACGTTTCAATTGTACTGATATTTTTTTTAAGTTTTCCAGTCACATTAGAAACCAAGTGCATTACATGAGAATATTTTTCAATTATGAATTTGGCGGTTACGCTTACAGTTGATTTTCTTGCTACTTTACCGACATCATTTCGGCCAAGATCTAATAACATTAAGTGTTCTGATGTTTCTTTTTCGTCTGAAAGTAGGTCCAACTCGTACTTTCGGTCCTGTTTTATGTTCTTGCCGCGCGGCCTTGTACCTGCGATAGGTCGCAAAGTTATTAAATCAGATCTAAGTCTGACAAGAATCTCTGGACTTGAGCCAACAATTTGAAAATTAGGTAAATTAAAATAATACATAAAAGGTGAGGGGTTAGTTAATCTCAGTACTTTATAGAGCGAGCTACCTTTACTTTTAAAATTAGTTTCAAATCTTTGACTTGGAACTACCTGAAATATGTCACCAGCTTTAATATATTTTTTTGCTTTTTTTATATTATTAATAAATTTTGACTTAGTTATATTTGATTTAATTTTAAGTCTCTTTTTTTTATCGAGATTAATTGCTTTATTGTTTACTTTTTTATAAAAGCTATTTTCAATACCATTTAATTCGTTTAAAACTTGTTCATATTCTTGAGTTTTTTTTACACCAGATAAGAAATGTTTTAATATATATAAAGAATTAGAAACATTATCATATACAATTAATATCTGAGGAATAAATAGTATAAGTTCAGGAGTCTTTAAAGTATTCTTTTTTTTGAACTTAGATATGTCTTCGATGTTATAAATATTTTCATATGATATATAACCAAAAAAAGCTCCTGCCATAGGTGGCAGTTTTTTGTCCTTTAAAAATTTGTATTTACTTATTGTTCTATCAATCTTTAAAAACGCATTTTTATTTGTAGAAGAATGTTTTTTTTCTTTGACTTTTTTTCTATTGTTTATTTGTATTGTTTTAATTGTATTGTAACCACATATTGAATATCTTCCCTTAGTCTTACCTTTTTCAACAGATTCATAGAGAAAGCTGAAATTATTGTTTTCTACAATATTAATAAACTCAGGAATAGGGTCAGATTTAAATTTTTTTATTTTTTTAAAAAAAATAAAATTATTTTTATTTTTAAAGGATGTTAAATATTGATTTTTAGTATGAGAAAAATTCATTACATGAACAGTTTATCTATATTTTGATCATAAATTTCATAAGATGAATTTTGAATAATTTCTGATGCCATTATATCAACTAGTGATGAATTAAAATTATTGATTATATTTATTTTAACAGAATTATAAAAATCATCAGAAATTTGATTTCTTGGCATAATAATTTCAGTAACAACACCAATTCCAATTTCTCCGTCCGAGGTTATAATTTTAAATGGTTGATTAAGTTTATTATTAAATGCATTGAAAACTGTTTCATTCTGAAAGTCTGAGTTTGTACGATTTATCTTCTCAAATTTTAGCAAATTATAATCATTATTAAGCACATATTCAGAAAAAGAATCTTCTTTTTCTATCTTAATTGAATTTAAAATTTCATTAGATAGTTTATCTAGGTTTTTATTTTTTTGCTCGGCTACATAGTCAATTATAACTTTTTCTTTGATTTTTTCTAAATCAGGTACGTAAGATTTTTGCTTTTCTTTAACTGTATAAATATAGGCGATATTTTCTTTGATTATTATTTCTGAAATAAATCCGACTGGAGTATTTTCATTCAAAAAAGAATTTTCTTCCCCTAATTTTACTACAAATTGTTCAAAATCAACATTTTCATATACTTTGATGTTCACGCTATTTTCAACTATCTCATCAAACGTATAATCATTAATTAGCAATTCATCTAAAATATTAATGGCGTCATCAAATTCTTGATATGCAGCCTCTAAAGATAGGTATTCTAGAATTTCATTTTCAACAGTTTCAAAATCTATAACTTTTTCATCATTTACTTTATTTACCTTAAATAAATAAAACCCTAAATCATCGTAGCCAATGGGTTCGCTCAAGGTATTAACATCTAATTTAAAAATTAACTCTGAAATATTTTTAGAGAAAGTACCACCAGTAAATTTATCTATATTTGAAAGCTTAAAATCATTTATTTTAATGTACTCATTAAAATCATTAATATTTTTACCTACTACTGCATCGTAAAAATCATAAGCTTCTGACTCATTGCTAAATCTTATAAATTGAATATTTCTGCTTTCTTCTTCAGTATATTGATCAATATTGTTGTTGTAGTAATCCTGAGCTTCAACAGTATTAATACTCTCTTTTCTTTTAAAATCATTTATGTTTACTTCAATAAAGTCTATAGTAGTCTTCTCAGGAATTAGATAATTCGATTTATTATCCAAATAGTAATCATTGATTAAATTGTTGTTTGTATCAATTTTAACTTCATTTTTATTCAATAAAAAATAACTAATTGTTCTCTTTTCACCTTCATAGTCATATAATTCATTAATAATTGCGTCATTTATGTAATTATCAGCATTAAAACTCTCAAAAATAGTACCTTGAAAAATATTATTTTCTATTTCTCTCAGAAAAGTTTCTTCAGACTGAAAATTGTTTAAAATAAAATTTTTGTACTTAATATTAGAAAATGTTTCATTACTGTCTTTGAATTCATCTAGATTAGATATTACTAATTTCAAAGATTCTTCATTTATATATATACCTCTTTTTTTAGCATAATCGTTAACCATTTTAGAATAAATGAGGTCTTGAAGCAGTAGATTATGAAGTTTCAACTCATAAGCTTCTTTGAGACTTAAATTTGAATTGGTATTTTGATTATAATCTCTTACAGTTTGTTGAAACTTTATATAAAATTCATCAAGTGATATTTTTTCATTACCTACTTTTGCAGCAAGTTGACTGTTGCCAGAAGAAAGTATGTCTCCCACGCCCCACAGAGCAAAACTTAAAACCATTATAGCAAGAAGTATTTTGCCAAAAATCGATGAAACTAAATTTCTTATTATATCTAACATTTTTTTACTATGATGGTATAAATTAGAGTTTATAAAAGGAATAATCACGAATGAAAAGGGTTAAATATACTATCGCTAATTGGAAGATGAATGGCTTAAATGGAGCTGTAAAGGTAGTTAATTCGATTGACAGACATATTAAAAAAACAAGACATAGAAAATCTAAAGTTGTCATTTGTCCCCCTTTCACATTGTTGACTAATTTTATTAACGCAAATACTGGAATTAATTTTGGGGGCCAAGACTGTCATCACTTAAATGAAGGTGCATTTACCGGATGTATCAGTGCTCAAATGCTTAAATCTGCAGGATGCAAATATGTCATAATAGGCCATTCAGAACGAAGGGAGTATCAAAAAGAAACATCAAAAGAACTTAATTTAAAAATTGATATTGCAAACAAGTATAATTTAAAAATTATTTACTGCATAGGTGAGAAATCTAGTGAAATAAAGATTAGAAAAAAAATTCTTAACAGTCAGCTCAGCTCACTTCCAAAAAAAATAAATATAAAAAATCTTATTATTGCTTACGAACCTGTCTGGGCCATCGGGACAGGTAAAACCCCAACAAACGGTGAAATCAATAGAATACATTTGGATATTAGAAATTTACTTTCAAAAAAAATTGGTAAATCTAAAAGTCAATATATCTCAATATTATATGGAGGGTCAGTCAATCCTTCTAATGCTAGTGATATTTTAAATTTAGATCAAGTAGATGGTGCTTTAGTGGGTGGCGCATCTTTAAAATCAAAAGATTTTAGTAAAATAATTGATTCTTACTCATAATTAGATATATAACTCATTTTATGGAAACATCTTTATTAATAATCCACGCTATACTTGCAGTTGTATTAATTATTGTTGTACTCGTTCAAAGAGCAGAGGGCGGTGCACTTGGCATTGGGGGCGGTAGTGACGGCACGTCTCCTCGAGGAAGCGCCGACATATTAACAAGAACAACCGCAATTATTGCTGTATTATTTGTTATTACAAGTATAAGCCTAACTGTTTTAAGTTTAAAATCGTCAGATAGAACTCTTAATTTTGAAGATACAGGCACAGAGGAAACGAATGAAGGTTTAATTGAAGATTTACCTGAATTACCACAACTAGATTAATACCTTTGATTTAATTAAGATTCTGTAGTATAAAATACTTCCATGACGCGATTTATATTTGTAACAGGCGGCGTGGTTTCATCTCTTGGTAAAGGCTTAGCTTCTGCTTCTTTAGCTTCTTTACTTCAACATCATGGCTATAAAGTAAGGATTAGGAAATTAGATCCATATCTAAATGTTGATCCAGGCACAATGAGTCCATATCAGCATGGTGAAGTTTATGTAACTGATGATGGTGCAGAAACGGATTTAGATCTTGGTCATTATGAAAGATTCACTGGCGTAGTTTCTAAAAAATCCGACAATATTACCTCTGGAAGAGTATATCAAAAAATTATAACAAGAGAGAGAAAAGGGGAGTACTTGGGTGCTACAGTACAAGTTATTCCACATGTTACAAATGAGATTAAAGAATTTATTTCAAACGATCTTGAGCAAGAAGATTTTGTGATATGTGAGATAGGTGGAACAATTGGTGATATTGAAAGCTTGCCTTTTATAGAAGCTATTAGACAATTTCACAATGATAATGGACATGAAAATTCATTATTTATTCATGTTACTTTGGTGCCATACATTGCAAGTTCAGGTGAATTAAAAACAAAACCTACTCAACACTCAGTAAAAGAATTGAGAAGTTTGGGTATACAACCAAATATTCTATTGTGTAGATCTGACAGAATAATACCTGAAGGAGAAAGAAAAAAAATTGGTTTATTCTGCAATGTTCAACATAACTGTGTAATTCAAGCAATAAACGCAAAATCAATATACGAAGTTCCAATTAATTTTTATAATGAAGAATTAGACAAGAGAGTCCTAGAATATTTCAATTTAAATACAAATAAAACTATAGATCTTAAAATGTGGTCTCAAGTTTCTAAACATGTTCTTGAACCTGAAGGAAAGGTCGTGATTGGAATAGTAGGTAAATATACAGGACTTGCTGATGCTTATAAATCACTGAATGAAGCACTATCTCACGGTGGAATTTTTAATAATGTAAAGGTTGAATTAAAATGGTTTGAATCTGAAGAATTAAATAGTTCCAATACGTCAAGCTTATTAGCAAATTGTCATGGCATTTTAGTTCCTGGAGGATTTGGTGAACGGGGTTCGGAAGGAAAAATTGCAGCAATTAAGTATGCGAGAGAAAACAAAATACCTTATTTTGGAATATGTTTTGGAATGCAACTTGCAGTTATAGAGATGGCAAGAAATATATTAGGTATACAGGATGCAAATTCAAGCGAATTCTCTAATTGCAATAATTCAATTGTCGGTCTCATGACGGAGTGGATAACTTCAGATAATACGACCGAAAAGAGATCTAAAAATGACGACCTTGGCGGAACGATGAGACTTGGATCATATGAAGCAAAATTAAAAAAGGGCAGTAAAATATATAATATATATAAAGACGAAATTATTAATGAAAGACATCGTCACAGATATGAAGTTAACAATAAATTTGCTGAAGAATTTGAGAACAAAGGCGTTATATTCTCTGGTTATTCACCGGATGGATTGTTACCTGAAACTGTTGAATTGAAAGATCATCCATGGTTTATTGGAGTGCAATATCACCCTGAATTAAAATCAAAACCATTTGAACCACATCCTTTATTTAAGTCATTTATAGATGCAGCAAAAAAGATAAAATGATGAATAAAACAGTAAAATTGAATAATTTTGAATTTTCTAATCATGATAAATTAAATCTAATAGCTGGACCATGTGTCCTTGAATCGCATAGTCATGCTAAAAAAATGGTTGAGGCACTCTTAGATATTACTACAAAATTAAAAATTAATTTTGTTTATAAGACCTCTTTTGATAAGGCCAACCGTACAAGTTTACATTCTGAGAGAGGTTTAGGAATTGATGCTTCATTGGAAATATTTAAATCTCTAAAAGACGAATATAAGATAAATATTTTAACAGACGTACATAATGTATCTGACTGTGAGAAAGTAAAAAACTATGTTGATATAGTACAGATTCCAGCTTTTTTATGCAGACAGACTGATTTATTAATTGCTGCAGCAAGAACTGATTTAATAGTAAATATTAAAAAAGGCCAGTTTTTAGCACCATTAGACATGATTAATGTCTCTAAAAAAATTGAAGAGAGTGGCAATAAGAAAATACTTTTGACTGAAAGAGGAGCTTCATTTGGCTATAACAATTTAGTTTCTGATATGAGATCACTTGAAATTATGAAAAGTGAGATAGGGTACCCTGTAATTTTTGACGCAACTCACACCGTACAATCACCCGGAGGAATGGGTGACAAAAGTGGGGGAGATAGAAAGTATGTGCCGGCTCTATCAAAAGCTGCTACGGCAGTCGGTGTTGCAGGTGTATTCATGGAAACTCATAATGATCCAGATAATGCACCATCCGATGGACCAAATATGGTTAAATTAGAAGATATGAATGATTTGATAAAAAAACTCATTGAAATTGACAATTTAGTCAAAGAAAAATAAGTATCTAAAGATAACATAGATATTTATGCATTATATAAAAAATATAGTTTCCAGACAAATATTCGACAGCAGAGGCAACCCTACTGTTGAAACAGACGTTTTTCTATCAAACGGAGTTATGGGTAGAGCCGCTGTTCCATCTGGTGCATCAACTGGTAAAAATGAGGCTTTTGAATTAAGAGATAACAAAAAGTCATATCATGGAAAATCTGTTTTAAAGGCAGTTGACAATGTCAATACCGTAATTTTCGATACAATTTCTGGCTATGATGTTCTTGAGCAAGAAGAAATTGATGAAACTTTAATAGAATTAGATGGAACATCAAATAAAAAAAGGTTAGGAGCCAATGCGATATTAAGTGTTTCTCTTGCTTGTGCTGACGCAGCTTCAAAGTATTTGGGTATACCCCTTTATAAATATTTAGGTGGATCTAAAGCATTTAGAATGCCAACACCTATGCTTAATATCATAAACGGAGGTGCCCACGCGAATAATAACTTATCATTTCAAGAATTTATGATTATACCCGTAAAATGTAAAACATTTACAGAGTCTATCAAAAAAGCATCTGAAGTTTTTCATACACTTAAACAAATTTTAGAAAAAAAAAATATATCAACCGCTGTTGGAGATGAAGGTGGTTTTGCACCAAATTTAAAAAATGAAGACCAAGCCTGCGCTCTTATAAAAGAGGCAATTACAAAAACAGGATATAAATTAGGAGAAGATTTCTTTTTGTCGTTGGATGTTGCAGCATCTGAATTTTATACGAATAAAAAATATAAAATTTTGTCAGAGAAAAAATCATTTTCTAGTGATCAATTTTCTGATTACTTAATCAAATTGTGTAAAAAATATTCTATTATATCCCTTGAAGATCCATTTGCGGAAGACGACTGGAAAGCATGGCAAAAATTTAATCAGAATTATGGATCTGAAATACAAGTTGTAGGAGACGATATATTTACAACAAATATAGATTTAATTGCAAAAGGCATTAAAATAAAAGCTGCAAACGCTGTCTTAATAAAGGTAAACCAAATCGGAACGTTAACTGAAACCATGAAGGCAATAGAACTTGCGCAATCTAATGGTTTAGAAACTGTTATTTCTCACCGATCTGGAGAAACAGAAAATACGTTTATTTCTGATCTATCAGTTGCAACAAATTCTGGTCAAATTAAAACAGGGTCAATGTCTCGTTCGGATAGAATTGCTAAATTTAACCAACTGATTAGAATTGAGGAATTTTTTAATTCTAAAAAATCATTAAAAATCAATAAGTTCTACTAATTCAATATTAATTAAAAAGAACAAAAAGAGTCCAAAGAGCATTTTTTTTATTTTTTTCTACCTTTTTTATTCATTGAAATTGTCCTGATTCGCCAAATATGATTCTCTTACTCTACATGAATAAGATTGTTACATTAATGATGGCCATTAAGAATTATTATTCTTATTTTTTTCTGCCATTAATTCTAATATATTTATTATTTAATATTTTTGACGGAAATAATGGTCTCTTGTCTCATTCTAGACTAAATGCAGAAATTGCGAGTCTTGAAACAAAGGTAAAAAATATAAAAAGCAGCAATAGTTTATACGAGGTTAAAATCTCTTCTTTGCAAAAACATGACAAAAATACCGATCTAGTTGATGAACAGATAAGAAACGTTCTAGGCTACGGAAAAAATAACGAATTCATTATATTTTTTAACAATTAGTATCCACTTGAAATTACATTGAATTACCATTAATTATGGTAAGGTATCAATGCCAAATAACATATCTAAAGCTCTTTTAAGAAAGAAATTTTCTACAGTTGACAGTCCAGTTAAGCCTGCGTGGATAAAGGTTAAGGTCCAGATAGATAAAATTAACGAAATAAAGAAAACTTTAAAATCAAATAAAATCGTTACTGTATGTGAAGAGGCGATGTGTCCCAATATGTCTGATTGCTGGGCAAAATCCCATGCTACATTTATGATACTTGGAGATATTTGCACGAGAGCATGCAGTTTCTGCAATATCAGTACTGGCAAACCAAATCAAGTTGATCACACTGAACCGTTCAGGGTCGCAAATTCTGTAAAAAAATTAAAATTATCTCATGTAGTAATTACATCTGTCGACAGGGATGATCTTATTGACGGTGGAGCTAAGCACTTTTCAAATGTAATTAATGAGATAAAATTTAAATGTCCTAACACAACAATTGAAATATTAACTCCTGATTTTAGGAATAAAAAAAAATCGATCGAATTACTTTCTAAGTGTCAAATAGATGTATTTAATCACAACTTAGAAACCGTTAAGTCTTTATATAAAAGTGTAAGGCCAGGTGCTGAATATAATCATTCACTGTCTATTCTTAGGAATATTAAGAAACTAAATCCTAATCTGTTTACTAAATCTGGAATTATGATTGGTTTAGGTGAGCAATTTTCTGAAATTATGAAGTTAATGGATGACTTGAGGTTTAATGATGTAGATTTCATTACTATTGGTCAATATTTAAGACCCACAAGAAACCATCATCCAGTAATTGAGTATCATAGTCCGGATTACTTTCATAAACTCTACGACGAAGCCATAAGCAGAGGATTTAAAATAGTATCGTCATCACCTTTTACCAGATCATCATATCATGCAGAAGATGACTTTAAGAGGTTGAAAAATATAATTTTGAATGCCTAAACAGGAAGAAAATAAGACTGTAAGTTATACAAAAGATCAAATGTTTGATTTAGTTGCTGATATTGATCGCTACGATGAATTTCTTCCTTGGTGCAACAATTCTAAAATAATCAATACAAGTGTAAAAGGTGATAAAAAAATTGTTATTGCTGATCTAGAGATCGGTTACGATCAATTCGTTTATACATACCGTAGTGAAGTTATACTTCATAAAGATAAAAGTGAAATAAATGTTCGTAACTTAGACGGGCCTTTTAAATATTTAGAAAATAATTGGAAATTTATAGCTGTAAATGAATTAGAATGCGAAATTCAATTTAATATTGATTTTGAATTAAATGTTACACTTCTCGACATCCTTATGAAAAAATTTTTTGATCTAGCTTTTCAAAAGATGGTAGGCGCGTTTATTAGTCGTGCGAACGAAATATATTAGATTTTTGATATATTTTTAATAATTTCTTTTAATATGAACTCAGTACTCTTTTCTTGAATTTTTTGCCTTGTTCTTTCCCTGAAAACTTTTTTAATTGTCTTATAATAATATTTATTTTTAATTTTTGTACCCATTCCAAAATAAACGCAACCAACTGGTGTTCTTGTGCTTCCACCATTTGGCCCGGCAACTCCAGTGACAGATACTAATATCTCACTTCTGCTAATTTTTTGTAAACCTTTAACCATTGATAAAGCAGTTTGATGGCTTACAGCTCCATATTTATTTATTGTTGTTTTAGAGACTTTTAAAAGATTTTTTTTCAAATCATTTGAATATGAAACTACTGAGCCATCAAAAAAATCTGATGATCCACTAATACTGGTTAACTTAGAACTAATCATGCCACCAGTGCACGACTCAGCTAGACAAATACTAAACAGTTTATCTTTTCTTAATTTCTTGATCTTTTTAATATAGCTAAGCATTTAAAAATAAAATTATTTTGTAAATCATAATTACTATAAGAGAATAAATACCGGCAACAACATCATCCATAATTACACCATTAGCGCCTTTAATATTTTCTACCTTATTAACGGGATAAATCTTAAAAATATCAAATAATCTAAAACTACTAAAAGCCAATAAAACCTCGTATACATTAAATTGTAATAAAAAGATTAATGGCAATGATTGTCCAATAAATTCATCAACTACTATTTCTGAGGGATCTTCTTTATTCTCATTTCTCAGATAAATATTGATAGCTTTAAATGAACAAATAAAGACTATTATTATGATTATATAAAAAAAGTAAATATTTAGGTAGTTTATTGATATATACCAAATAAGAATTGCAAATAATGAACCAAATGTGCCTGGCGCAATACGGATATAGCCAATACCAAAAACTGAAACAAAAGCCTTAATTAAAAAAATCATAAATTCATAATTTTTATTGTTGTCCAACAAGCTACCGCTTTTGATTTACCTATAATACCAATATTATCTGCGGTTTTCGCCTTTACATTTATGTGCTTTTCATCACAATTCATTAATGAAGAAATATTTTTTCTTATTAATTTTTTATATTTTTCAAGCCTTATTTTTTGACAAATTATAGTACAATCAAGATTACTAATAATTGAATTATCTAATTTGATTATTTTTTTTATTTCATCTAATAAAATTACTGAGGAAATATTTTTATATTTTTTTAGTGAAGGAAAATATGTGCCAATATCACCTTTATTATTGGCTCCAAGTAAGGCATCAATTATAGAATGTATAACAACATCACCATCAGAGTGTCCAATAGCTTGATAGTTACATCTAATTTTTAATCCAGCTAATGATAAATAATTCCCACTTTTAAGTTTATGTATATCAAAGCCACTTCCATATTTAATATTAAAATTAAGAATCTTTTTTAAAGTATCAATATCATTTTTTTTTGTAATTTTTATATTTTCTTTACTAGCCTCAATGTATTTTATCTTTAAATTTTTATTTCTTTCGATGACACCAAGATCATCAGTTGGATTTATTTTTATTTTTTCTAGATTTTGTCGAAAAAATTTAAATTTAAACACTTGTGGTGTTTGATAGTATTTATAATCATTTCTTTTAACTGATTTATTTTTTTTTCTAATTGTATCTTCAACTTTAGATGCCGGTACTGCACAGTGATATTTTTTACTATTCATGCTCGCTAATAGTTCAATCATAATGTTTTTTGTAAATGTAGGTCTCGCTGCATCATGGATCATTAAAAAATCATAATTATTTGAATTGATATTTTTTAAAGCCTGCTTGAGGCTGGCAAATCTTGTTTTACCGCCATAAACCAATTGATTTTCAGTATATTTCAATAATAATTTTTTTTCGTTTTTAGTTATTTTTTTCGAAATAGTAATATATATAGAGTTTTTGTTTAAATATTTTGTTATATTTTTAAGTGTTATTTCTATAATTGGAGTGCGATGCACCTTGTAAAAAAGTTTTGATTTTGAATTGTCAAATCTTAAACCATTTCCAGATGCTAATATTATACAAGCAATTTTTAATTTTTTATAAGACATAGTAAAATAATATATAGCTTATTAACTGCCCAGAATGAACAATAAATACATTAATATTTCAGTTTTGAATCTACGTATTGTTTTGTTGATTTTAGGTTCGTTAATATTTATTGGCTTATCTTTTGTCTTACTTTTTTATCAGAGAACCAATACAGTTAGTACACTTGAGTATTCAAATATATATATATTATTCGCAGTTCTTTTAACTTTAATATTAATATTTTCTCTTATTTACCTATTATTTCCAATCTATTTAAGGGTTAGAAGAAAAAAAATAAGCACACTTAATAGTAAATTTACATTATATTTTATTCTTATTGCACTTACGCCCTCTATTTTTCTAGGTATTATCGGTTTAGTATTAATTAATTTTGGTATCAATGATTGGTTTAATTCAAAAATAAACAATGTAATAAATAATTCAGTATTTGTTGCTGAAAGCTACTTGGAAGAGCATAAAGAAACTATTAAAGGTGATGTATATGCAATGTACAATGATCTTAACTCTTCAAGCGATGTTCTATCAAACGATAACAATAAATTAGCAATGGCATTAAGGACTCAATCTCTAATAAGAGCGCTTCCTGAAGTATATGTAATTACTAGACAGGGCACTATTTCAGCAAAAGCATTTGATAATAATATTCTACAATATAGTCCGCCAGAAAATTCTTTTGTAAGAGCTGATGCAGGAGAAATGGCCATCATGTCATCAACTATAGTTAACAGAGTTTATGCTCTGGTTAAGTTAAAAAACTATGAAAATTCTTACTTGTTTGCAGGCAGATCCATGGACGCAAATGTGATAAGCGCCTTAAATGACACTGTCTCAGCAAAAAATGAGTATATATTTCTTGAAAATAATAGAGATCAAATAAGTCTTATTTTTGTACTTATCTATATTGTTATATCGTTAATACTTATTCTACTCTCCACATTTGTAGGTTTAAAATTTGCAGAAAGAATTGTTTTACCTTTATCGATGGTAATTAAAGCTACCAATAATATCAGTAAAGGTAAGTATGAAGATAAAATTGAAAAAACAAATGATTATGTAGAATTAAATCGTTTGGCAGAGTCATTTAATAAAATGAGCGCTGATATAATAAGACAACGTAAACAAATTCTAATTTCAGAAAAGCATGAAACTTGGTCTGATATAGCTAGAAAAATTGCACATGAAATTAAAAATCCACTAACTCCTATACAACTATCATCCGAAAGATTGGAAAAGAAAATAAAAAATACGGCAATTGATAACAATGAAATTACTGATTGTATAGATACTATAAGGCGTCAGGTTAATGAAATTGGATATTTAGTTGATGAATTTTCAAATTTTGCAAGGCTTCCGAATCCAATATTAGAGAAACAAGATATCTATGAAATTGTTATCGATATCATCAATGATTATAAAAATAATTATAAAATGATTGATTTAGAATATAATTTCGAAAGTAATAAGTATGAAATCTTGATAGATAAATCTCAGATATCAAGAGTATTTCAAAATCTTATAATTAATTCAATTCACTCAATACAAGAAGCAAATTTATCCGTTGGTAAAATCATTGTAGAATCTTCAGTTGTAAATAATTTTTTAAATATTTCAATATTAGATAATGGTGTAGGATTAAAATATGAAAAAAATGAACTTATAAAACCTTACTTTACTACAAAAAAAAGAAGAGGCGGTTCTGGTTTAGGTCTAGCAATTGTTGAAAAGATATTATTTGATCATAATGCCGAATTTTCTATTGAAAATAGAAATGATGGAACTGAAGGAGCGAAAGTCGAAATTAAGTTTGATAACAAAATATGAATAAGAAAAAAATACTCATAATCGATGATGAAGTTGATATAGCTAATAATATAAGCTCAATTTTAAGTGATGAGAATTATGACACATCAATCGCACATAACTCTAAAGATGCCTTGCAACAATTGTCCAATAATAATTATAGTTTAATAATACTGGATGTTTGGTTAACTAATTCAGACTTAGATGGAATTGAGATATTAAAAAAATTGAGAGAAACGATTTTAACTCCAGTTATTATTATATCTGGTCACGGTAATATTGAAATGGCTGTCAAAGCAATCAAAGAGGGCGCTAATGAATTTATTGAAAAACCATTTACAACCGAAAGACTATTATTATCTGTAATCAGGTCCATTGAGTTACACGAAATTAGAACTGAGAACGAACGTTTAAAGCAAGAAAATATTTATGATTATAAATTCATTGGAGAGTCATTAGCTATTAATAAAGTTAGAAATTTAATCAAAAAAGTTGCTCCAACAACTAGTAGGGTAATGATTTATGGAGATTCTGGAACAGGTAAAGACATTGTGGCACGAGAAATTCATAAATATTCAAACTTTAATGACGGTCCGTTTATTGCAATAAATGCTGCATTAATGGAGCCTGAAAATATAGAAAAAGAATTCTTTGGTCTAGATGAAAATAATATCGAAAAACAAGGCTACTTTGAATTAGCGTCAAACGGAACTATATTTATTGATGAAGTTGGTGAAATGCCATTACAGACTCAGGCAAAAATTTTAAGAGTCTTAACAGACAAACATTTCACAAAAGTGGGAGGTAGCAAAATTATTGAACTTAAATGCAGGATTATTTGCTCCTCGATACAAAACCTTGAAATATTGATTGAAGAAGGATCATTTCGTAAAGACTTATTTCATCGTTTGAATGTGGTTAGTATTAAATTGCCGAAATTAATTGAACGAATAGATGATATAGATGATTTAATTGAGTATTTTACTGAATTATTTACAGGAGATACTAAAAAACATGTTAATTTAATACCGATAATAAAATCTAAGTATATAAATTATGAGTGGCCTGGAAATATAAGAGAATTAAGAAATACAATTGAAAGGCACATTATACTAGGTGATAAATATGAAGAGGATGTTGACACACCTCGTGACAGTGAAATAACAAACCAAAATGTCATATCCTTACCTCTTAAAAATGCTAGAAAAGTGTTTGAAAAAAACTATCTCCAATCACAAATAAATCGGTTTGATGGAAATATATCTAAAACAGCATCATTTATTGGTATGGAAAGATCAGCTTTACACAGGAAACTTAAACAGCTCGGCATAACAGAAGACTTAAAAAAATGAAAGTTATAATTTGTGGGGCAGGCAAGGTTGGTACAAGTATAGCGAAACATTTAGTTTCACAGAAAAATGATGTTACTGTAATCGATCAATCTTTGGAACTGATTAATGATATAAAAGAAAAAGTTGATCTTAAAACAATTATTGGTTCAGCATCAAACCCATCAATATTAAAAAAGGCCGGAGCTGAAGAAACAGATATGATTATAGCCGTTACTTTACACGATGAAATTAATATGGTTGCTTGTCAAATGGCACATACTTTTTTTAAAATTCCTAGAAAAATAGCCCGATTGAGATCTGAAGATTTCTTAAATCCTATATGGAGAGATCTTTATAACGCCGATAATATGCCAATCGACTTAATAATTAGTCCTGAATTAGAAGTTGCCAAATCTATTGAAAGACAATTAAAAGCTCCCGGGGCTTACGACGTCGTCCCATTTTTAAATGATGAAATTGAATTATTGAGTTTACCGATAAATGAAAATTGCCCACTTATAGATACAAATTTGAAGAGCATCCATGAATTATTTCAAGAAAACTCAAACAAAGAAAAAGATTTGCGGGCCTCTATTTTAGGAATAAATCGTGGAGATAATTTGTTGATCCCAAAAAAAAGTGACTCTCTTTTGAATGGAGACCTTGTTTATATTCTTTCTGATAAAAATCATGTTAAGAGAACATTGAGCGCATTTGGCTTAAATGAAAAACCAATAAAAAAAATTATAATTGTTGGAGGTGGAAACATAGGCTTCAATCTTGCAAAAGATATAGAATTATATCACACAGATATTTCAGTTTGTATTATTGAAAATAATAATGAAAGAGCAACGTATATAGCTGATCAACTTGGAAATACTTTAATTTTAAATGGAGATGGTCTAGATCAAAGTATATTAGATGAAGCCAATATCAAAGATACAGACATGATGCTGGCTTTAACAAATGATGATGAAACTAACATAATTATTTCAGCCGTTGCAAAGAAAAATAATTGCGAATCTCTAATTTTGGTAAATAATTCGGAATATAATAAATTAAAAGATCTTTTAGGAATAAGTAAGGTAATTGATCCACGAAAAATTACTGTTTCAAAAATATTAAAACACGTGCATCGTGGAAGAATAGAGTCAGTTTATTCAATAGGCAATAATCAGGCTGAACTGATACATGCTCAGGCACTTAAATCATCAAAATTACTTAATAAAACAATAAAAGAATCGAATTTACCAAATGGAATGAGGATTGGACTTATGAAAAAAAAGAACCAAATTATTATTCCTAATAAGGAAACAATTATTGAAGAAAATGATGAAATACTATTTTTCTGTATGACAGAAGATTTAAAAAATGCAGAAGAACTATTTAAAATAAGAGAGGCTTATTAGTGTCAAAAATTTCATACGTAAATGGCAATTATTGTGAGCACAAAGACTCTTTTGTTCATATAGAAGATCGAGGCTATCAATTTGCAGACGGTGTTTATGAAGTATTTGGCGTAATAAACAAAAAAATAGTCGATTACGACGGTCATATTAATCGCCTTTTTAGATCTTTAAAAGAGTTACGAATGAACTCTCCAATTAACAAATCTTCATACTACTTCCATATAAAGCGACTAGTAAAAATCAATCGAATTGATGATGGCTTAATTTATTTACAGATTACAAGAGGCGTAGCTGAAAGAGATTTTAAATTTCCAAAAAATGCAAGATCCTCATTAGTTATGATTGCTAAAGGTATTTCTCAAGACACGTATGACGATACTTTTAAAAAAGGAATTAAAGTAAAGACAGTAAAGGATTTAAGATGGAAAAGAGTAGATATTAAAACAATTAATTTATTAGCTCCAGTTTTAGCTAAACAAGAAGCTACTGATCATTATTGTCAAGAAGCATGGTTAATTGATGATGATGGCTTCGTAACTGAAGGAAGCTCAAGTACAGCATGGATTCTTAAGAAAAATGTTTTATATACAACACCATTATCAAATTCTATATTGAACGGTATAACACGGCAATCACTGATAAAAGGGTTAAATAAAAATAAGGTAAGATTAACTGAAAAAAAATTTAATATTATTGATATTAAAGAAGCAGATGAGGCCTTCATAACAAGTGCCACTCAATATGTAATGCCAGTAGTAAAAGTTGATCACATAAAAATAGGTAATGGAAAAATAGGTAAATATGCCAGTATTTTTAGAAAGGCCTACATGGAGGCTGTAAAATTATCCTAAAAAAAAATACAACAAGAAGTTTAATCGTACATCCTAAAGTAGGAAGAGAATTTAAAAATGAAACTTTTGAAATGTATCAAGAAATTCAAAGTCTTGTTTTGAATTTAAATATAGAAATAATAATTAAAGAAATAATAAAAATTAAACAAAAAAATCCATCTACTTTTTTAGGTAAAGGAAATTTATTAAGATTAAAGGATAAAATAATTAAGTATAAAATAAATTTGTTAATTATTAATAATAATCTATCACCATCTCAACAAAGAAACTTAGAGAAATTACTTAATGTTAAAGTTACAGATAGATCAGGTATAATAATTGAAATTTTTAGTAAAAGGGCTTCAACAAAAGAAAGTAAATTACAAGTAGAGTTAGCAGAATTAATTTATAGGAAATCCAGATTAGTGAGAGCATGGACACACCTAGAAAGACAAAGAGGAGGAACAACATTTATTGGCGGACCTGGTGAGCTACAAATTGAATTAGACAAGAGATTAATCCAGTTAAAGATTGTCAAAATAAAAAAAAGGTTAGTTAAAGTTAAGGCTCGTAGAAAAATACAAAGAAAATCTAGACTAAATAGTAACTTTAAAACATTCGCACTTGTTGGCTATACAAATGCAGGTAAGACAAAATTATTTAATAAGTTAACAAAGAAAAAACAGTCAAGCCAAAACAAATTATTTGAAACGTTAGATACAAAAATAAGTAAGTTTTTTTTAAATAATCATCAAGTAGGTATAATCGATACAGTTGGGTTCATAAATAATATTCCGACTCAGTTAATAGAGTCATTTCACGCAACATTAGAGGAGATAAATTCAGCAAATTTTATAATAAACGTAGTTGATGTAAATGATATAAACGCTAACGATAAAATACTTACTACAAAACGTATCTTGAAGGAAACAGGTGTAAGTGAAGAAAAGATATCAAAAATGATAAATGTTTATAATAAGATTGATATAAGTAATTCAAACTATAAGCAAACTCAAAATAGAATATTTATAAGTGCACTGACAGGTGAGGGGATTGAAAATCTAAAAAACAGTATAGAAAGGAAACTTACTTAATCTCCTCAATAATAATTTTAATAGGGCCATTCTTTGCTTCATATCCAAGGAATTCATTATTATTTTTTTCAGAATAAATCACCTTTATATAATCAGATGCAGCAAATACATCTGAAACCTTTTCATTTTTTTTATATCCACCAAGCCTAATTTGACTTGCTTCGCATTCAATTGAATTGTTATTTATATTTTTTATAATATTTGTAAAAACTACATCATATCTTCGTTTGCCATCAAATATTTTGAATTTATTTTTGCATTTATTAGTTTTGTCATAATCAAGTAAATTTAGGAAAAATGAAGAAGGGTCAATTGTTCCTATTAACATGTCGTCACTAACATCGGCTAGTTGTGATTTATCAATTTTTGGTAAATTAATGATTTTTTCAACTACATCGTTTGAATAACTCATTTCAACATATTTTTCCTTTTTTTTACGAGTGTATTTATATGAGTAATTAGTGGGTCTGTATATGTTATCAATTACACCGTCTACCTCACCATTTCCATTAACCTGATTAATGAATTCAACAATGTTTTTGGATTTAATACTAAAATCATAGAAATATTTATGATTTTTAACATTTAATGATGTAGTAATTTCCATCACTGAGACTTTGGGAACCAATGGGAGTTTAGCGTAAATAGTGAATTTCCTTTCTAGATCAATTGTATCTGCTAAAGTATAAAATGGATAAAAAACTAAAAATAAATACAAATAAAATTTTTTAATTGACCTCATAAGTAATGAAAATACTACATATTTCAAATTTTGTCCAAAAACAGAAAGGACGTCTGTATTGGAATCATTGTTTTAAAATTAATAATGGGTTCATTAGAAATGGACATAATATCTGCTTATTCAGTGATAGAGATATGAGTAGAATGAACAGATTAAATAAATTAAATAATAATAATTCTCTTAATAAAGAATTATTAGTAACTTTTAAAAATTTTGATCCTGACATAGTTGTTTTGGGTCACGCAGATAAAATTCACAATAAAACGCTCCAAGAGTTTAAGACGATTAAAAAGGATATTAAAATAATTGAGTGGAACGTAGATAATTATTATTTAGATGATACAAAAAATAAATTTACTAAAAGAACTGATTTAATTGATGCTTTTTTTATTACAAATGCTGATGAATCAATAAAGACATGTCTTAATAATAATAACTCAATATCATTTTTTCCAAATATATTTGATTCATCAATTGAGCATTTAAAGATTTTCGAAAATAATTCTTTTGAATATGACGTATTTTATGCGCTAAGTTATGGAGTCGGTTCTGGTAAAATAAAAACAAAAAAATCAGATTATGATAGAGAAGTATATCTAGATTTTATTAAAAATGAACACCCGGAAATTAAAACAAATTTTTTTGGTTATGAAAATATTCAACCTGTCTGGGGAGCAGATTTTGAAAGAGAAATCAGTAAATCACCAATTAGTTTAAACCTAAGTAGAAAGCCTCATCTTAAATATTATAGCTCAGATAGAATTTCACAATATCTTGGAAATGGATCTTGTATATTTGTAGATAAAAACTCACAATTAGAAGATCTCTTCACAAATGATGAGGTTATTTTTTTTGAAACTGATGATTTAGCTGATTTTGGCAAAAAAATTTCTTATTATATTTCTAATAAAGATGAAACAAAAAGAATTGCTAAAAATGGATGGGAGAGGGGTCACAAATACTATAATGAAAAAATTGTCACTAATTATTTTTTAGAAATTGCATTTAAAAATAAGCCAGAGAGTGATTATGGTTGGCCAATTCATCAATATTTTAAATAATACTTCAGCAAACTAATAGAACGCTGAAGTATTATTTATATTTATAATTTATTTTTGCTTTGGATACCAAATAATTGCTGCATACATTATTGCTACAATAACTAAAAATGCCATACCTAGGGGTGTAGGCGTGAATGTAGCTTCGGTAGTGCCCACATAATTTATCCAGCCTTCAGCGACTGGAGATATCTCTGTTCCAGTCTCTTTTAATTGTTCAAATGCAAAGGCTGAAGCAATATAATTGCCAACTGCTTCTGTAAATTGTATCCAGGTACCAAAAACAATAATGCCGCAAAAAATTGATGATATTATTTTGCCAAACATGGTAGGTTCCTCACCAGATGCTGGTACACGAGTACCTACTGCTATTCTAAATCCTAACCATATAAATATTGCTGATGCAACAAATGCTAAGGCACTTCCAATTCTAAATGAATTAAAAATGGACCATATTTGAAATTCTTCAGGGCTCATAATTTATTCTCCTAATGTTTTAATTAATGAAAAGGGTATATTGCTTCTGAAAAATAAATATATTAGAGTTTAGTTGTATTTAATAATTTTCGTATAATATATATTATGTAAAATATATTATAATGCATAAAATCAATTACTTAATATACTATGTTTATAAAACAATATATATTAATTTAAAATATTAAATAATTACAATAGTTTATAATAATAAACTAATGTTTAAAATTAAGTATGAAATATTTAATATATAGAAATGATGGAATTGGAGACTTAATTGTTACCACTCCTTTTATCGAGTCATTAAGAACACTTGATAAAAATTCTTACATATACTTGGTTTGCTCAAAAAGAAATTATTTATATGCTAAAATCTTATTAAAAAATAAACTTATAAACAAAATAATTTTATCTGTTGATAAGGGAAAAAATTTGTATGATTTATACAAATTATCCAAGTCTGTTTTTAAGATAAATCCTGACTATTCAATAATTTTAAAGTCGTCTAATACCAATTTTCTATCTGCCCTCTTCAATCTGCGAAGTAAAATAATTGGTACTATATATGTAAATGAAAATAATAAAGAGACGCCTAATAAATTAGTGCAGAGATTTTTTTTTAAAAATGAAAAAATTGACTGTAGAAATAATTATCAAAATAGCAGTCATATTTTAATGAAAGATCATTACAAATCTCTATTTCATAAAACTTTTAGTAGCAATATAGATCTTTATCAAAATAAATATTTTACTCCCCTATTGGATGATATTAATAGTATCTATAATTTTAATATAAAAGAAATTGAATTTAAAAAAAACGTCTTAATTCATTTAGATGAAAAATGGTCTAGATATAAAATTGATGTAGACGAAATAAATGAGTTAATTAAGAGATTACAATCACATTTTGATTATATCATAATTACTACTGGAATTGAGTATATTAATCTTAATCTTAATCTATTCAAAATATATAAAATTAATCAAGAAAAAGATTTTATAAGAAAAGATAATCTTATATTTTTTAATAAATTAGGATTAGAAAATTTAATTAATCTTATTTCCAAAACAAATACAATTATTACATCGGAAGGAGGAATATCACATATAGCAGCTTCATTTGAAAAGAATCTGGTAAATTTGATTGAAGAAAATAAAGTTTATTTTTTAAATAAATGGAAACCTGAAATTATCAATTATCATCACCTTATTGTTAAAAATAAAAATATCACTGAAGATGTTTTAAGATATCTAAAAATAAATTAATATTTTTTGTAAGATTTTATTTCAGAAATTTTAGATCCAGATAAAATATTAATATCGCGTTTTATTTTTGCTCTTTTATCATTATATATGTAAACATTTCTTGCTAATCGAATAAAATTTCTGTCAAATGTTTTCTTTTGCTCACACTTTCTTTTATTATTTTCAATATTCCACAGTTTCTCATTGACTGATTTTAAATTTTTATATTTTTTATTAATTTTACTACCTGTTAACCCCTTTAATTTTACGATTCTTTTTAGTTTGGATAACTCATACTTTATCAATTTTAAATCATCCTTATTTTTAATTTTTTTTGTTTTAATATCTAAAATTGATATTTTATCAAAAAGCTCACCTATCGATACTGGAACATTTATTAACATTTTTTATTTTAAGATATAGAAGAAGTTTCTACCATTCTAAATAGATTTAAAAAATTATCAGAGGTAATTTTTTCTACCTCCGACTCGTCTACATTAAGAATATCACTAATTTGTTTAATTGTATGAACAATGAATGCAGGAATATTTGTTTTTCCACGATTAGGCGTAGGAGCCAAAAATGGCGAGTCTGTTTCAACTAGCATTTTGTCTCTATCTGTTAGAGAAACAATATCCCTAAGATCTGACGAGTTCTTAAAAGTAATTATTCCACTAAAAGATATATAAAAACCAATGTCCATCATCTCTCTTGCAAATTTACTAGATCCTGTAAAACAATGAATTACACCAGTAAGGTTAGAATTCTTTTTATATGAGTAAAGAATATCTCTAGTTTCTTTTTCCGCGCTCCTGCTATGAACTACTATCGGTAAATTGTGCTCTAAAGCTACATCTATATGATTTTCAAATGATGTAATTTGATCTTTCTTTTTACTATGATTATAAAAAAAATCTAAACCCGTCTCTCCAACAGCTATTGTTTTTTTATTTTTCTTTATTACTTCTCTAATTTTATTAAAAATGTTTGAATCTAAATTTTCAGTTTCATGAGGATGAATACCAATGCTATTGTAGACTTGTTTATATTTATGACTAAGATTTAAAATCTCGTTAAATTCTTGTTCTTTAGTAGCAATATTTAATAAAAGACTAATGTTACTTGCTTCACATATACTAATTATTTCATTAATTGGTTTTTCATACCGACTGGATATTAAATGACAATGACTATCAATAATCATGATCGAATCCTATTAAATAAATGGTTTACATTCGATA
Organism: uncultured Pelagibacteraceae bacterium; assembly: GCA_902524285.1. GTDB lineage: Bacteria > Pseudomonadota > Alphaproteobacteria > Pelagibacterales > AG-422-B15 > CACNXQ01. The sequence continues at coordinate 70,558 of CABZCR010000006.1, forward strand.
ATTTATTGCCGTTTAAATTCATAGATTTCATATTTTTAAACAATAATTCAGTTTCAGAAATACTCATAGTTCTTAAAATCTTTGAGGATGTATGCGGCATGATTGGATTAATAAATATTGCTATATTTTTAATTTGTTCAGCTGTCGTAGCTAATACATTTAAAAACTTTTCATAATTATTTTTTTCTAATTCCCATGGTTTATTGTCATTAAAATATTTATTTACTTTGCTAATATGATCCCAAACTAGTCTTATATAATCATGAATCTTAAATTCATTTACAAGATCAGGACCTTTTACCAACAGTTCTTCGCATGATTTGTCCAGAGCATTCTCTTCATTTCCTTTATTCGTTATTTGAGGGATAGTTGAAT
>CABZCR010000007.1 GCA_902524285.1 uncultured Pelagibacteraceae bacterium
GTGTTGCTGTAAGAAACGATATTGGCTTATTTGAACTTACATCTTTTTCTAAGTTTATTATTCAAGGAGATGAAGTAATTAATTTTTTAAACTATATGTGTGTAAGTGAAATGAATGTACCAGTTGGGCGAATTATATATACCCAAATGTTAAATGATGAAGCTGGAACAGAAGGAGACATTACTTTTACAAGAATAAGTGAAAACAAATATATGTTTGTTACAGGTCCAACTTCACATAATAAAGACTATTACTGGTTATTATCTCATTCAAAAAAATTTAAAAATATAGAAATTATTGATGTTACTAAACAATATGGCTGTCTTTCAATAATGGGACCCAATTCAAGGGAGCACCTTCAAAGAATATGTAATGAGGATATTTCAAATGAAACATTACCGTTTGGATTTTCTAAGAAAATAAATCTTGGTGGCACTGAATGTAGGCTTCATAGAATTACATACGTTGGCGAGCTGGGTTTTGAAATTTACGTTCCTTATAATAATTTGGAAAAAGTATTCGATGTTGTTTATGCAAAAAATGGAAAGAGCCCGGTAAAACTTGCAGGTTATCATGCGCTAAATTCACTGAGAATGGAGAAAGGATATCTTCATTGGGGGCATGATATTGGTGTTGAGGAAAACCCTTTTGAAGCGGGTGTTGGATTTTGTGTAAACTTTAATAAGAAGATGCCTTTTTTAGGACAGGCAGCACTTGAAGAAAAGAAGAAGTCTGGTCTTAGTAAAAGAAAAGTAAATTTTGCATTATCTAACAATGACTTATTGATTTATCACAATGAGCCAATCTATTTTGACGGTAAGATTGTTGGTGAAATTTCTTCAGGTATGTATGGTTTCTATTTAGACAAATCCCTGGGCATGGGTTACATTTCAAACAATGATAGTTACTCTATTGAAGAAATGATAAGTCATCAAAAATTTGAAATTGAAGTTGCAGAAACTAGATATTCTGCAGAGGGATCAATAAATTGTTTTTATGATCCTGGTAGAGAAAAAATATTAGTATAGAAAGTATTGTTATGACTAAAATGACCACAGAAGAAGCATTCGTAAAAGTTTTACAAAAACATGGAATACAGCATGCATTCGGGATAATTGGATCTGCATTCATGCCAATCTCCGATTTATTTCCAAAAGCAGGTATTACTTTCTGGGATGTAGCCCATGAAAATAACGGTGGTATAATCGCAGACGGCTATACTAGAGCAACAGGAAAAATGTCTATGTGCATTGCACAAAATGGCCCAGGTATTACTAACTTTGTTACGCCAATAAAAACTGCATACTGGAATCATACTCCAATGCTTCTGGTTACTCCACAAGCGGCTAATAAAACTATAGGACAAGGTGGCTTTCAGGAAGTAGAACAAATGGCATTATTTAAAGATATGGTTTGCTATCAGGAGGAAGTGAGAGATCCTTCTAGAGTTGCAGAAGTACTAAATCGAGTAATTTCAAAAGCATTCAAAGGTTCTGCGCCAGCACAAATAAATATTCCTCGAGACATGTGGACACAAGTTATAGATATCGAGTTACCGCCAATAATTAAATTTGAGAGACCATCAGGAGGAAGTGAAGCAATAAAAGAAGCTGCAAAACTTCTATCTAATGCTGAATTTCCAGTAATATTATCAGGGGCTGGAGTAGTCTTAGCTGATGCAATCAATGACTGCAAAGCTCTAGCTGAAAAATTAGACTCACCTGTTGCTTCAGGCTATCAACACAATGATAGTTTTCCAGGTAGTCATCCACTTGCGGTGGGGCCTTTAGGTTATAATGGCTCAAAAGCTGCTATGGAGTTAATTTCTAAAGCAGACGTTGTTCTTGCCTTAGGGACTAGACTAAACCCATTTTCAACATTACCTGGTTACGGAATAGATTATTGGCCAAAAGATGCAGCTATTATTCAGGTTGATATAAATTCTGATAGAATTGGATTAACAAAAAAAGTTTCAGTAGGTATTTGCGGTGATGCAAAACAAGTTGCTCAGCAATTATTAAATAGCCTTTCTCCTGAAGCGGGAAACAAAAATAGAGACGAGAGAAAAGCTCTAATTCATCAAACCAAATCTGCTTGGTTACAAACATTGAGTAGTATGGACCATGAAGATGACGATCCTGGAACATCATGGAATGAGGAAGCTAGAGTAAGGGATGCAGATCGCATGTCTCCACGCATGGCTTGGAGGGCTATACAGAATGGCTTGCCAAAAAATGCAATAATTTCATCTGACATAGGCAATAACTGTGCAATAGGAAATGCTTATCCAACATTTGAGGAAGGTAGAAAATATTTAGCTCCAGGTCTTTTTGGGCCTTGCGGTTATGGCTTCCCTTCAGTTTTAGGAGCTAAAATTGGCTGTCCAAATATTCCTGTTGTTGGTTTTGCTGGAGATGGAGCTTTTGGCATAAGCATGAATGAAATGACATCTTGCGCTAGGGAAGAATGGCCTGCAATTACAATGGTGATATTTAGAAACTATCAGTGGGGCGCTGAAAAAAGAAATTCAATATTATGGTATGACAATAATTTCGTCGGTACCGAACTAGATCCTGAATTAAGCTACGCAAAGGTTGCAGAAGGCTGCGGATTGAAGGGTATTATAGTTAAAACCATGGACGAGCTAACAAATTCACTCAGAACTGCGTGTGAAGAACAGTCAAATGGAGTTACAACTTTTATTGAGGTAATTTTAAATCAAGAACTTGGGGAACCTTTTAGACGAGATGCAATGAAAAAACCAGTTGAGGTTGCAGGCATCAATCCTGAAGATATGAGCCAAAAGCAGCACGGTTAAACTCTTTGAAGAGTGTGCATTCTCGACCTTGCACTATCTTTGTGGTTAGGCAAAGCAATAAAAGGTTTTGATAATTTGATATAATGGTACTCATTTGATCTTTTTTCTAATTCACGCTCAAATCCAAGTTTTAAAAAAATTTTTTCTGAAATAGAGAGTATGAGATACCCTCCAGGCTTTGTTAATCTAATTAATTCCTTTATTGATGACGGTCCTACATGACCTGATGTCAAAACACCTGTGCATATAACTAAATCAAATTGATTTCCCTTTAAACTTGTTTTTTTACTTAACGACTCGCAAACTAGTTTTTTATATATTTTTTTAGAGCGAGCTACTCTTAACATATCTTTTGAATAATCTATTCCTACGATATTATTGTAACGAAGAGCTTTCAAAACTTCAGCGACATAGCCAGTACCACACCCTGCATCAAGAATTTTTGAGTCCTTCTTTACAGTTATATACTTTTCTAGAATCTGTTTAACTTTACTTGGGTAGGCGTAGCCCCAGTCTTTTAGGTCACTGTCATAACCGTCAGCCCATTCCCTATAATGTTTTTTTAGGCGGGTTGAATTCTTTTCCTTATAAACAATGTTTAGCCATTTTTTACCCATAATGAGCGCTTTCCTCTTTTGAATATTTAATAAATAGTATAAAAATTAGTCATATATGTTGATCGGTGTCCCCAAAGAAATTAAGCCGCAAGAAAATAGAGTAGGCCTAACTCCTGAAAGTGTAAAGGAACTTATTGATGATGGTAATGAAGTAATCATTGAAAGAACAGCCGGTCAAGGGTCAGGTTTTGACGATCAAAATTATAACGATGTTGGGGCAACAGTTTTTGAAAATGCGCAGGATATTTTCGATCGCGCTGAGTTGATCATCAAAGTTAAAGAACCTCAAGATGATGAAATAAAAAAGTTAAAAGATGGCCAGCTGCTATTCACATATTTACACCTTGCTGCAAGTAAAGTATTGACAGAAGGATTAATGAACTCTGGCGCAACATGTATAGCTTACGAAACTATAACTGATAACAATGGAAGGCTTCCGCTACTCGCTCCAATGAGTGAAGTAGCCGGTAGAATTTCAATTCAAGCAGGAGCCAGAGCTCTTGAAATGACAAACAAAGGAAGAGGTGTTTTATTATCTGGCGCAACAGGAGCACCGCCAGCTAAAGTTGTAATTATTGGATGTGGAGTTGTAGGGTTTAATGCCGCCCTTATTGCTCATGGAATGAAATCAAATGTAATGCTTATTGATCAATCTGAAGCAAGACTCAATGAATTAAAAAATTATTTTAATGATGAAGTCAATACATCAATATCAACACCTGAAACTATAGCTGAAGAAGTTAAAAAATGTGACTTGCTAATAGGAGGTGTACTGATCCCAGGCTCTAGTGCGCCCAAATTAGTATCAGATGAACTAGTTTCCAAAATGAAAAAAGGGGCAGCCATCGTGGATGTCGCAATAGATCAAGGTGGGTGCATTGAAACCAGCAAGCCTACTACTCACGCAGACCCGGTTTATATTAAACATGACGTGGTACATTACTGTGTAACCAATATGCCAGGATGCGTTCCCCGCACATCTACCATCTCTCTAAATCAAGCTACATTACCGTTTGTAAAAAAATTAGCGAGAGATGGGTTAAAAAAAGCATTATCTGATGATAGGAATTTTATGAATGGGCTAAATGTTATAAAAAATAAGTGCACTCAAGCAGATGTAGCAAGAGATCTAAACATAGCTTTCTCAAACCCTGAAGATTTAGTTGCTTAAATACTTTTTGCGGCCTTTGACAGGTTTTTTAATTTAAGCATTGCCATATCTCTACTCAAATATCCAAGACCACAATCAGGAGCTGCTATAAGTCTCTCTTTATCAATATGGTTTAGACAGGACAGCAATCTATCCCTTATCACATCAATTTCTTCTACTTCACTTGAGGCAACCTTTATTAACCCAAATATTATTTTTTTTGATTTATACAACTCAAGTAGTTTTAAATCATTGTGTCTATGAGCATCTTCAATAGAAATGGTATCAATCAGACTATTCTCTAAGGCATCTGCAATTTCAAAATAACTAATTAAAGGCGCTTTAGGATAATCATCTGCATCAATTTTATCTGGATATCCACAACATATATGAGTAATCTTTTCACAGTCTGTAACTCCATGAAAACATCTTTCAAGATTATCTATTCCAAATTCGATTGCCTCTTTTGATTTTCTTGCAAATAAAGGTTCGTCTACTTGTATATATTTACAGCCAGAATTGACTAATGACTTTATTTCTTTATTTATTGCCTCCCCTAAATCTACTCCTAACATTTTATGATCATTATAAAATTCATCAGCAATCGTATCTGTGATAGTCAATGGTCCAGGTATTGTAACTTTAATAGGATTTTTTGATATTGACTGATTAATTTCGTATTCTTTATTTAAAAACGAGCCAATAAATTCAATTTTATTTGTGATTGTTGGAAGCCAACAATCATAATTACCTGTTCTCGCTGTTTTCTTTGTTAACTTTTCAAAATCGATCCCACTGAGATGCCTGCAGTGATAATGAATATAATTTTCTCGTCTCACTTCACCGTCTGTAATAATATCAATCCCACACTCAATTTGATCTTTAATAATACTCTCTGAAGCAAGTTTTATTTGGACCTCATATTCTTCTCCCATTTTTAGTTTTGCCTGTTCCCACTTAGATGTTGGGTATTCAGCATCTGTTCCTTTCTCATCTTTGAACCAATCAGGTAAAGTTAAGAAATCCGGCTTAGGGTAGGCACCAATTGTAGTTGTTAAAATCATACAAAAAGTCTATTTAAAACAATAATTTAGCCAAGCAATAACTGAACTAAAAAATAAAAATAATAATCATTTTTATCAATACTTTATAGGATAAATCTAAAGTATCTATTTATGATTAATTTTTATGTATATTTATCATGTATTTAGATAAAAATCCATTTAAAGAAAATTTATTAACTTATTAAATTTCTTTAACTTTGTTCTTTACAGCTACCTCTATATGTATGAAAATTTTTATTAATTAAACAAACAAATTAAATGAGGAGTAGCCGTGAAGAAAATTAATAAAACTCTTAAGGCTGCAAAAGTTTCAAGAAGATCAGTCCTGAAAGGTGCAGCTGCAACTGGTGCAGCAGCAGCTATTGGGCCTTGGTATATTCCAAATGCTTTTGCTGCTCCCGTTGTTAATGTTTTAATGTGGGGCGAATATTTGCCGGACTCAGTAGTTGCAGATTTCAAAGCAAAAACTGGAATTACTGTTAACCATACTAAAATAGGTGATAACGGTGAAATTATATCAAAAATGAAAGCTGGTGGAGGAGCCGGTTATGACCTTGCAAGTCCAACAAACATGAGAGCTTTGCAATGGGCTGACCTTGGCGTACTTGCCCCATTTGATATGAATCGAATAAATACAAGTGCTGTCAATCCAGGAATGCTAGCTGTAGGTGAGCGTGACTGGAATTTTGGTGGGAAAGGATCTCACTGGGTTCCACAACTTTGGGGTACTGAGTCAATATCTTGGAGAACTGACAAATGGCAACCCGATGGACTTCCAAGCTTTGGAGATATTTGGGAACCTAATCCTGGAATAGATGGCGCATTCATGATGGGTAGAACATACTCAATGATGACTGGATGTGGTATTTGGATGCATCATCAAGGCAAAATGGATTTCTGGTCTTCGTATAACGATGAAGATACAATGAGAAAGAATTGGGAAACAATTACTGACTATTGTATTTCTAAGAAAGGAAATCTTGTTAAATTCTGGTCTGGTGCTGATCCTCAGAAACAAGGATTCACTTCTGATGGTGTTGTCGTTGGACAAACTTGGGATGGCCCTATAGCAGCAATGATGAAAGCTGGAGAACCGGTTGCGTACCAAACTACCGATGAAGGTGCGTTGGCATGGATCGATGGCATAACAATGTCTGCAAAAGCTGAAAACATTGATGAAGCTTATGAGTTAATCAATTACAGTTTTACACCAGAAACAGGTGGTCAAACTGTTAACGAAATCGGTTATAACTCAGCTGTTAATGGAGCTTCAGACTTTTACTCAGATGAAACTAAAGCTTTAGCAAAAGCAATATACCCGGGGGATACTTCGACCAAGTTAAATCCTTGGCCACCAGAACCGCCATGGTATGCTGATGCAAGAGCTGAATACGCTAACAAATTTGAAACAGCGTAATTAGTTCTCTAGGATTAGTTATTAAAAGCGCCCAAGGCATTGTCTTGGGCGTTTTTATTGAATCGTGTTTTTTAGTTAAATCATTATAATTTGTATCAATGAGCGCAGATGTAGAGTTAAGTGAAGTTTCGGTAACATTTGGCAGTTTTTATGCCGCCAAGAATGTCAATGTAAAAGTAAATGGAGGTGAGTTCTTCAGCTTCTTAGGACCTTCAGGCTGTGGAAAGACTACTCTGTTAAGGGCTATATCTGGATTTCAAGAACCGTCTGAAGGTAAAGTGCTTATTGACAATAAAGATATGTCTGGAATTGGTCCTAATAAAAGACCAACCGCGTTAATATTTCAAAACTTAGCTCTGTTTCCTCTCATGAGTGTATCAGAAAATATTGCATTTTCCCTTGAAGTAAGGGGCGTATCAAAAGAAGAAAGAAAAAAAAGAGCGGATGAACTTTTGGAATTGATAGCCTTAGAGGGACAAGGAGATAAAAAAGTTCATCAACTCTCTGGAGGTCAAAAACAAAGAGTAGCCATTGCAAGAGCCTTAGCTGTTGAGCCAAAAGTTCTTCTTTTAGATGAACCATTGTCTGCCTTGGATTTAAAACTTCGTCAAAGAATGAGAACCGAACTTAGAGAAATACAAAAAAGAGTAAACATTACATTTATTTATATTACGCACGATCAAGGAGAAGCCCTAACAATGTCTGATCGAATAGCGGTCATGAATGAGGGAGAGCTTGAGCAAATTGGAAAATGCGACGAAGTTTATAACAATCCATTAACACCATTTGTTGCAACATTCGTTGGTGAGAATAATCCTTTATATGGAAAAGTTACAGGTATTGAGGGAGATAAAGCTAAAATTGAAACTGCTGATGGGCAATATTTAGCAACGATGAATGAAAGCAAAAAGTTAAATATTGGAGATGAGTCAATTGCATTTGTTAGACCTGAAACTTTGTTTATACCAAGAGATGGCGACAACTTTGATAATAAAATTGATGTGAATATTGAAAGCTTTGAATTTGAAGGTAATTTAAAAAATTTTTACGCAAGCCTTAAATCGGGAGCAAAAATCAAATTTTCAGTACCAAACGCCATAGATACATCCTCTATAACTTCAGGATCGTCAATCGTGCTAGGTTTTGAATCTTCAAAATCAGTAATATTACCTAAAGCATCTCTAGCTATAGATTAAGTCATGAACAATTTTTTATTTACTCAACCATTTTTTAAGAAAAACGGTAAGGCAGTTGCGATATATTTTTTAGTAGCAATAATATTTTGGTTTGTTTTCTTAGTTATAATTCCACAATTTTATATGTTGGATTTATCATTTAGAACCAACGTCCCTCCTTTAGCAAGAGGTGGACCTGAAGATTATTATACTTTTGAACACTATAGCCACTTTATATTTGGATCTAAGACAGCTACTGATGCTTTTAACTTTGTTGACTTAGGTGTATTTGGAAGAACTATCTTTGTTTCAATGCTTGTCACAATTGCAAATCTGTTATTTTGCTATCCAATAGCATTTTATATAGCGAAAATTGCAAACCCTAGTACCGCTAGACTTCTTATTGTTTCTCTGATTATTCCTTTCTGGATTAATGAATTGCTTAGATCATTCGCATTGAGGATTTTGTTTGCAAACGAAGGTGTAATTAACAATTTCTTGACCGGGGTCGGAATACTTGATCAAGGAATCCTATTTATCACTTATGATATCGGTTTATATACTGGCTTAATATATGCTTATATTTTGCTGATGATGTTCCCTCTCTATAATGCAATCGAAAGTTTGGACATTAATCAAATCGAGGCAGCAAAAGATTTAGGTTCCTCATCTTTTAGAACGCATTGGAGAATAGTTATTCCTCATGCTAAACCAGGTATTGTATCTGGCTGTACCATGGTTTTTATGTTAACTGTTGGAGCATTAGCAACGCCAGTTGTTTTAAGTAGCCCTAATACTTTATGGTTTCCTCAATTGATATATCAATGGTTTAATATGAATGACAACTGGTCACGAGGATCAGCTTATTCAATCATTTTGTTAATTGTTTCTGTTATTTTTGTACTCACAATGATGAGAATATTTAAAGTTAGGATTGGAGAAATTATTAAGTGAGACCGAGCTATTTTATAAATTTCATGATGGGAATATATATTTTTATATTTTTTGCATACTTATTTGGGCCTTTAATCATCATGAGCATTACAGCATTCAACTCCGCAGAATTTCCCTCAATCACACCTTGGGAATGTTTTAGTTTCAGATGGTTTAATGAAGGTAAAATCGCTTACGACGGACAACATCTGGCAGGGCTTTTATCTGACTGGAGACTTCATGATGGTATTATTAGCAGTTTGATTATAGGAGCAGGAGTTGTAACTCTCTCCGTACCAATTGGAATGGCCGCAGCAATAGTATTAACTCAAGTGCGTTCGCAGTTGAGGGATATTTATTACTCAATTTCGATTATGCCCGTTTTATTTCCTGGTGTGATAATTGGTATTTCAACAGTCGTTTTATGGGACCGAATAGCAGGCTTAGGAGGAGAGGGGTTCATCTCAGATATAGGAAGAAATGGAATATTTTTAACAATTTTGGCTCAAACCTGTTTTATATCTACTTATTGTTTTTTAATATTTGTTGCAAGACTTCAAAGATTTGATCAGACTCAGGAGGAGGCAGCTTTAGACCTTGGAGCGTCGCAAACTCAAGTATTTTTTAAAATTTTAGTTCCTTACTTAAGCCCCGCAATAGCATCAGCTGCAGTAATTGCTTTTTTATTTTCATTTGAAAATTATAACACGACGGTATTTAGCATTTTATCGGATCAAACATTAACAACTGTAATTGCATCAAAAGTAAGGCTGGGAATAAGTCCTGCATTGAGTGCATTGGCTTTAACAATAATAGCGTTAACAATTATAGCTGCAGTTACCTATGAGGTTTTACGAAGAGGAGCAGAAAAACGTTATACAGAGTCACAAGAAAAGTTTGTAAAAGAAAAAGCAGCAGACAATAGAATTAATAAAAAATATAAAGCTGGCTTTAAAATTCCAAAGGGAATTACCGCTATATTGTTAATAGTGGTCTTTGCTACCTACGGAGCTACCCAAATAGTGAAAAATGATCTATACGGACAATCATGTATTGATGCTGCTGATAAGGAGAAAAAATCCAAATTTCTTGAACAATTGCAAACTTTAGAGTCTAATGAGCTTACTGATGAAGAGCTTTCTGGAGGGTCCTTAGGTGGTAATCAGGATTACGGAGATATATTTGGAGACCCATCGTTATTTCAAGATTTTGGAGGATTTGATTAATAGATTATGAGCGATAAAAAAGAACCAATTCAACCTGTAAGCGGAACAGTTGTTCCTAGGTATGCTGGCCCATCTACATTTGCGCGTCTTCCAGAGCTGAGAGATGTAAAAGAGTGTGATGTAGCAATTATAGGTGTACCATTTGATGCGGGTACGAGTTATCGTCCTGGGGCTAGATTTGGCCCTCAAAGTGTAAGACAAGCCTCTCGACAACTAAGGACAAATTATCATCCAAACTATGATGTTGAACCTTTCAAAGTGCAACAGGTAGCTGATGCTGGGGATATAGCCTGTAATCCCTTTGATATTGACGAGGCAATTAAACAAATTGAAAAAGGATCTACTGAGCTGCTCCAAAAAGTTGGAAGTATTGTAACTATTGGCGGTGACCACACAATTGCATTACCATTACTTAGATCAATTAACAAAAAAGTTGGTGGTCCTGTTGCTTTAGTTCACTTCGATGCTCATTTGGATACTTGGGACACATACTTTGGAGCTCCTTATACGCACGGTACACCATTTAGAAGAGCAAGAGAAGAAAAGCTATTTTTGGATGATGCATCAATGCATATTGGAATTCGTGGCCCTCTTTACAGTACAAATGATTTAAAAAATGATCGTGAATTAGGTTTTAAAACAATTCACTGCGATGAATTCCAAACAAACACAATTGATCAAATTGTTAAAAGAATAAAAGATAGAATTGGCAATAATCCATTATACATATCCATAGATATTGATGTTTTAGATCCAGCTCATGCCCCTGGAACTGGAACTCCAGAAGTTGCGGGAATGACCACAAGGGAAATTTTAAACGTATTAAGAGGATTGGCAGGTTCACAGCTTGTTTCAGCAGACGTCGTGGAAGTCGCTCCAGCTTATGATCATGCAGAACTTACTTCAACCGCTGCAGCAACAATTGTTTATGAGCTAATAAATATTATTGCAAGAAATCCAAAGTAATCTATTTAATTTCAAACCAGATTGGAACATGATCAGAGGGTCTTTCAAGACCTCTAAATTGTTTCTCTATTTGACAGTCAGTTATTCGATCAACAGCACTTGGTGTGGCAAGAAAATGATCAATTCGAAGACCGTTGTCTTTTTCCCATGACCCCCTTGAATAGTCCCAGTATGTGAACTCATAGGGTTTAGAATTATAAATTCTTAGCACATCAGACAGACCTAAATTTATGATTTCTCTATAAATTTTTATAGAGTCTGGATGATGCAAAGCGTCATTTTTCCACTTATTAATATCAACCGCGTCATCAGAACCTGGTATTATATTGTAATCCCCTCCAAATATAACTGTTTCATGGTTTTCTATTTTATTTTGAGCATACTTTTTAAATCTCCTCATCCAATCTAATTTGTAAGGAAATTTGTCAGTATCAATAGGATTGCCATTAGGTAGATATAAAGAGACAATATTAAAAGGATTTTCGACTTGTACCTGTGCATCAATAAATCTTGCTTGAACATCTTCTTTGTTTCCCGGCAAAGTATCTGTAATTTTTTTTATTGGGGCTTTTGATAAGATCGCCACTCCATTATATGATTTTTGACCCTTTTTAATTATTTGGTACCCAAGCGAAGAAATCTCTTCTTCTGGAAAGTTTTCATCAGTTGATTTAGTTTCCTGAAGCATGACTATATCTGGTTTAACTGATTTATCTAATTCCATTAAATGAGGTAAACGAACCCTTATTGAATTTACATTCCAACTTACTATTTTTACCATCCGTATTCTTTTATTGTTATTTTAAGATTCTTAAAGTAATGAGTTTATTGTACAATAAAAATTTATGTTACCAATTCTATTTAGTGATGATTTCTGAAGATTTATCTTTTATTTCAACCAATCAAGAAACTTCGAAAGGTAGGCTGTATAAAGAGAATTACAGTCAAACTAGATCAGAGTTCCAACGGGATCGTGATCGAATTCTTCATTCTGCTGCCTTTAGACGGCTTAAACACAAGACACAGGTATTTGTTTCAAATGAAGGAGATCACTACAGGACAAGATTAACACATTCGCTAGAAGTGTCACAAATTGCTAGGTCAATAAGTAAAATATTCAATCTCAATGAAGATCTAACTGAAACATTATCATTAAGTCATGATATTGGTCATCCGCCATTCGGACATGCTGGAGAAGATGCTCTTTCGGAATGCATGGTTTCTCATGAGGGTTTTGACCATAATGATCAGGCAATTAGAATTGTGCATTTGCTAGAAAAAAAGTATTTTGATTTTGAAGGCTTAAACTTAACGTGGGAAACACTTGAAGGACTCGTAAAACATAATGGGCCGATGACAAAAGACGTTCCAAAAACCATAGAAGCCCTCGATAAAGAGTTTGACTTAAAGTTGAATGAGTTTTCATCAATTGAAGCGCAGATAGCTTCAATAGCGGATGACATTGCTTACAATAATCATGATTTAGATGACGGACTTAGAGCAGGTTTTTTTTCATATGATGATTTGGTTGAATTGCCAATGATTGGTGAAATTATTAAAAATTTTCCGAAAAATTATAACTCTTACGATATGCAGCGTATAAATAATGAAATAACAAGAAAATCAACCTCAATTATGATTACTGATGTAATTAATACAATTAGTGAGAAAGTTAAAAAATCAAAAGTAAGATGCAATGAAGATGTCAGGCTTAATAATGAAAAAATTGCTGACTTTTCAGATAAAACAAAAGAAGAAGTAAAGTATATTAGATCTTTCCTATCAATGAAAATGTATAATCATGATAAAGTAAAAGCAATGACCAGTAACGCCCATCAAATTATATCATCACTATTCAAACTATTTATAGAACAAGATGAAAAATTCATAGAAGAACATATGAAAAAAATTATTTCTGATGAGGATAAACCAAGAGCAGTATGCGACTTCATAGCTGGAATGACTGATAACTATGCTCAGAATTTTTATAATAAATTTAATTAGCTTATGAAAAACATAAATGGTTATTTAAAGAATATAATCGGAGCAGAATTTTCAAAAATATTCAATGTTTCGAATGAAACTGTAGAGAAGAGCTCATTTGTAGTTGAATACCCAAAAAATAAATCTGATGGTGAGCTAAGTACAAATATTTGCATGGTTCTTGCAAAAGAGATATCAGTAAATCCAGTAGAGGCGGCTAAAACTCTCATTAAATCATTAGAGAAAATTGAGGACTTTGAGATGTTGGAAGTTGCAGGTCCAGGCTTTTTAAATTTTAATATTACTAAAGATACTTGGTTTAAATTTTTAAGGCAGCTGCTGGAAACGAACTTGCTCTTTAATGAAGAAATTGGTTTAAATAAAAATATTAATGTCGAATATGTTTCTGCGAACCCTACAGGCCCCTTACATATTGGTCATTGTAGAGGAGCGGTTTTTGGTGACGTACTATCAAATCTACTTAAATTCACCGGTCATAATGTAACAAAAGAATATTATATTAATGATGCAGGTACTCAAATTGATACCCTTGCAAACTCTACAATTATTAGAATAAAAGAAATTATCAATAGCAAAAGTGAAGAAAATTATCCAGATGAATTTTATCCTGGTGAGTATCTAATCGATGTTGCTAAAAAAATAATAGACAAACATGGTACATCTATTCTTGAAAACGACAATTACTTTTCAACAATAAAAGGTGAGTGTGTAAGTTTACTATTAGAAAACATAAAAGAAGACTTAAGTAAACTATCTATTAATCAGGATATTTTTGTTTCAGAAAAAGAATTAATAACCCAAGGTAAAATCGACAAAACCATAGATGAACTCAAAAATATGAATTTAATCTATGAGGGCATTTTAGATAAGCCCAAAGGTAAACAAATTGAAGATTGGGAACCAAGAAAGCAATTATTATTTAAATCATCTGAATATGGAGATGAAATCGATAGACCATTACAAAAATCAGATGGTGAGTGGACTTACTTTGCAAACGATATTGCCTATCATTATGATAAATACTTAAGAGGATCGACACATTTAATCGACATATTAGGTGCTGATCATGGCGGATACATTAAGAGAATGAGCGCTTCGATACAGGCCTTAACTAATAACAAAGCAAGATTTACAGCAAAGTTATGTCAAATGGTAAAACTTATCAGTGATGGCAAGGAATTAAAAATGTCAAAAAGATCTGGTGACTTCATTACCTTAAGTGATTTAGTGAAAGAAGTTGGTAGTGATAGTATAAGATTTATGATGATGTACAGAAAAAATGAAGCACCCTTAGAGTTTGATTTTAAAAAAGTAAGTGAACAGTCTAAAGAAAATCCAGTTTTTTATGTACAGTATGCTCATGCAAGAATTTCATCTGTATTAAACAATCTTCATTCTCAAAATATTAAATTAAATTTAGAGAATTTTAGTGAATGCAATTTTTCTGAACTAAATGATCTTTCTGAAATATCTCTTTTAAAAAAAATCCTGGATTATAGTAATATCATTAATACGTCAGTTTCTCTATTTGAGCCACATCGAATTGCATATTACCTGTATGAATTAGCATCAGAATTTCACTCTTTATGGAGTCAGGGAAAAGTAGATAACAGTAAGAAATTTGTAGATGCAGATAATATACCAAGGACTTATGCTCGAATGGCACTACTGATTGCTACTCAGAGAACAATAAAATCTGGACTTGATATTCTTGGAGTTTCCTCGCCAGATGAAATGAAATAAAAAATGAGGTTCATAATTTTCTCTTTAATTTTAGCAATTTTTATTACTGCCATTTATTTTTATACTAAAAAGGAAGAAGAAGAGATTATCGAAATAAAAACCAATTTAAATGATTATAGAATAATACCAAAAGACAAGGGAGGCGTTGATACTCCTGACTTAAATATATACGATCTTGGAGATTAATTTAATAAAATGAAAAAATACCTACCTTTAATTTGTGGTATTTCTGGAGAAAAATTAACAGCAGAAGAAATAAAATTTTTTAGAGATTACAAACCTTGGGGAATAATTTTATTTGAAAGAAACTGTATCAATAAGGATAATTTAAAAAATTTAATTAAAGAACTCAAAGAAATTAATCATCAAAATATTCCAATATTGATAGACCAGGAAGGTGGAAGAGTTTCAAGACTAAATTTTAAGGGTGTTAATAAATTTAAATCAAATCTTTTTTTTGGGAAAATTATTGAGAAAGATGCAGACTTAGGGTTTGAATTATTAAGACTTAATACTGAAATTTTAGCTCATACCCTAAAAGAATTGGGCATTAACACAAACACAGCGCCAGTTTTAGATTTACCAGCAGCAAATGAAAGTGGTGTAATTGGAGATCGAGCTTTTTCGATAAATGAAAGGACTGTCTCTAAAGCAGGCAAGATAGTAATTGAAACAAATTATAAATGCGGCATAGCTTCTGTGATTAAACATTTACCTGGGCACGGCCGAGCAAGAGTTGACAGTCATTTTGAAATGCCTGAAGTAGATGAAATTGAAGATCAACTTTTAAGTACTGATTTTAAGCCTTTTCAGAACAACTCTGACGTATTATTAGGTATGACGGCACATATTTTATTTAAGTCTTTAGATGATCAAAATATTGCTACTTTTTCAAAAAAAATTATTGAAACAATAATAAGAAATAAAATTGGCTTTAAAGGGTTACTGATGACCGATGATATTTCAATGAAAGCTATTTCAGATGATGTTGATATTGCTGCTTTAAAATCACTTAGTGCCGGCTGTGACCTTGTTCTTCATTGTAATGGAAACATCAATGAAATTAATAAGATAGCTGAAAGAATTAAGAATGAAGCTGAGCCTATTTTAATACCTGACGATCTTATCAATATCTATCAGAAAAAATCTGATTTCGCACATGAAGAAAACATAAAAGCCTACGAATATCTAACCAAGCAGCTTTGATGTATTTTATCGTATATAAACATCATCTGTTATATAATAAAAGAATCAAAAAATTGAAAAATGGAAGATATTTCAAGTACTTATATTGAACAGGAAGCATCTAATCAAACTAGCCCAGATGATTTGATTGTAAACTTGGGAGAATTCGAAGGTCCCCTAGATCTGCTGTTAACATTAGCAAAATCTCAAAAAGTAGATTTAATGAAAATTTCCATTCTCCAGCTCACAGAGCAATACTTGGAGTTTATAGAAAAAGTTCGTAATCGCAATTTAGAGTTGGCGGCTGACTATCTTGTTATGGCAGCTTGGATGGCTTACTTAAAATCCAATTTGTTAATACCAAGAGAAGAGTCAGGTGAAGAATTGAGTGCTGAAGAAATGGCAGAAAGATTGAAATTTCAACTCAAGAAACTTGAAGCAATCCGACAAGTTTCTCAAAAATTAATGAATTTACCAAAACTTGGTACTGATTTTTTTAATAGAGGGATGCCTGAAGGCATAAGGTTGATACGAACGCCTGAATATTATCTGAATTTATACGATCTTTTAAAATCATATGCAGATCAAAGGTACAGAACTGCCTACTCATCGATGACTATTGAAAGACCACCTGTTTTTGCAATGGAAGATGCGCTTGTTAGACTTCAAAGAATGATAGGTGACGTACCAGAATGGACTCGGCTTGAGAAATTTTTACCACATGAATTTTCAAATGGTAAAAGTGCTAGATCAGGTGTTGCAGGAACCCTGGCCGCAGCAATGGAACTTGTAAGAGAAGGGGTACTTGAAGTGCAGCAGCTGGTTCCTTTTGGACCAGTATTTTTAAAAAATAAAAAGGACGATGAGTTCATTAATTAAATAAATTATGTCTGATGAAGTAGAAAAAAATAATGTCATGAATTTTCCATCTGAGGATATGGACAATCTTAGAATTCTTGAGGCTCTTCTATTTGCAGCAAATGAACCCCTTGATGCAGAGAGTTTAAAGGCAAGATTGCCGAAGGATACAAATTTAAACAAATTACTAAATTTAATTGAAGCTCAATATAAAAATAGGGGAGTTAATCTGGTCAAAACTGGAAATAAATGGAGCTTTAAAACTGCCACCGATCTTGCACCAATGATGAAAAAAGAAAAAATAGTTCAAAGAAAACTATCAAAGGCTGCTACTGAGACTTTGGCAATAATCGCCTATCATCAACCTGTTACAAGAGCTGAAGTTGAAGACATAAGAGGAGTTCATTTTAGTCCTGGAACTCTTGATGTTCTTATGGAGTTAAACTGGGTGAGGCCAATCGGTAGAAAGAAGGTACCAGGAAGGCCCATTATTTATGGTACAACTGAGAGGTTCTTAGAGTACTTCCAGCTAGAACAAGTCACAGATTTACCTGGACTTGAAGAATTAAAAGCAGCTGGACTTTTAGAAAGCCGTCTGCCTCCAAACTTAGATATTAGAGAACCAAAAGAAATTGATCACAGCCAGATAGAACCATTCGGAGAAGATGAAAATATAGATGATCTGATTCAAAGTGGACATGAGGCAGAATAGAAATTAGCCTTAAATTGTGAAACGTCTA
This sequence comes from uncultured Pelagibacteraceae bacterium, assembly GCA_902524285.1. Lineage (GTDB taxonomy): Bacteria > Pseudomonadota > Alphaproteobacteria > Pelagibacterales > AG-422-B15 > CACNXQ01. The sequence continues at coordinate 17,897 of CABZCR010000007.1, forward strand.
TTTAAAGCAATCCTGTTTGCAAACATTTTTTTTTATATTTGCACTTCAATATCTTCAGACCCGTTACTGCCAGGTGGCAAAACCTCGAATGAGGTTGAAAATAAAAATAGTTTTTCACTGGTTGCAAGAAATTTAGGAGATAATTTAAAAATCAATTTTCTTGTAGGAAATGCTTTATTTGAGAGAATTTGGGAAGATGCAAAATTCTCAGAAAATATTGCAAGAGATGGTTTAGGGCCTTTTTTCAGTGCTCGTTCGTGCGAAGCATGTCATATTTCTGATGGACGAGGACATTTGCCCCTAGATGAATCTGATGACGCTGTATCTGTTGTTATTCAAATTTCAAAAAATCAGGACTCAATTTCAGATGGTATTAAAAATCTACCAGATCCCATTTATGGAAATCAAATTAGTGAATTCTCGGTTGAAAGTATTCCAAGAGAAGCGGACATTGTTATTAATTATGAATATGTTCCAATATCTTACAATGATGGTCGTATAGTCGAATTAAGAAAGCCTGTAATTAAAATTAGAAATTTTAATTACGGAGATATCAATGAAGATACAAACTTTTCAGCAAGAATCGCACAACCAATGATTGGTCTAGGTTTAATTGAAAACATTAGTGAAACGGATATTTTAATAAATGCAGATGTGAATGACATAAACGGTGATGGAATATCTGGAAAAGCAAATATTGTTTGGCATAATGAAAAAAATGATTATTCCCTTGGTCGATTTGGCTGGAAAGCATCACAACCTACTGTTTACCAACAAACTGCTGATGCCTTTTTTCATGACATGGGTTTATCAAATAAACTTTTTGAAAACCCATTCAACTGTACTGATGTGCAATTAAGCTGTCAAAATGCAGTCAGTGGAAATAGCGAAAGCTATGATGGCTATGAAGTTTCTAATGATCAATTGGATCTAGTGGTTTTTTATTCATCGCAACTTGGTGTGCCAGTAAGAAGAAACGCGAAAGATATTAACGTGGTTAAAGGTAAAGAAATATTTTTTAAAATTGGTTGCAATTCTTGTCATACTGAGAGATTTGTTACAAAAAATGAAAGTACGCATCAAAATTTAGCCAATCAAATCATATACCCTTATTCAAATTTTTTGTTGCATGATATGGGTGAACAGTTGTCTGATGGTGTTTATGAATTCAATGCCAGTGGCTCTGAGTGGAGAACGCCGCCTTTGTGGGGAATAGGGTTGACATCAGTGGTATCTGCAGAATATGGATTTTTACATGATGGCAGAGCTCGAACAATTGAGGAGGCTATATTATGGCACGGCGGGGAAGCCTCTAGAGTGTTAGAAGAGTTCAAATCTTTAGATAAAAATCAAGTAAATCAATTAATTAGCTTTGTAAATTCTCTATAAACTCAAATAAGTAAAGTGCGTCATATTTGCTATTGATAATCATTCTCAATAAGATATATAGAATGAAACTTAGTATCATTCTAAAGAAGGTAAAAATTTATGAATTCAGTATTAAGATTCTTAGCAATAGCTGTAATTAGTTTTGTAACAGTTGGCAGTTCATTCGCTAAAGAAGTCAATTTGTATACGTCAAGGCATTATGATTCAGACGATGCATTATATCAAAAGTTTACGGATGCTACAGGCATCAAAGTAAACGTTATTTCAGGTAAAGGAAAAGCATTAATGGAAAGACTTACTTCAGAAGGAGCAAATTCTCCTGCTGATGTCTTTATTACTGTTGATGCTGGTAATCTATGGAAAGTTCAAAAAGATGGAATGTTTCAAAGCATTAACTCAAGTACTATCGATTCAGTTGTGCCTGAAAATTTAAGAGGCCCAAATAATGAGTGGGTGGGAATAGCTAAACGCTCTCGAGTGATTTATTATAATCCAGTAAATGTTTCTGCAGAGGATATGGAAGGGCTTACGTATGAAGATCTTTCAGATCCAAAATGGAAAGGCAGAGTTGCAATAAGAAGTTCTGGTAATATGTACAATCAGTCTTTAGTTGCCTCATTGATTGCTAATAATGGTGTCGATGCTACCGAAAAGTGGGCACACAGATTTGTAGGCAATTTTGCAAGAAAACCTGAAGGTAATGACAGAGCACAAATTATGGCAGTTGCAAATGGCGAAGCAGATGTTGCAGTAGCGAATAGTTACTACATTGGTTTGATGTTATCTGGTAAAAAAGGCGAAGAACAGCAAGCCGCTGCCAGAAAAGTTGAACTTCATTTCCCAGGCCAAGATGGACGAGGAGCTCATATTAATGTAAGTGGAGCTGGTCTTATGAAAAATGCTCCAAATGCAGGTAATGCTGTTAAGTTCATAGAGTTCTTGCTTAGTGAAGAAGCTCAAAGTCACATAGTTAATAACACTTACGAGTTTCCTATGCTTGAAGGTGTTGCACCTAGTGATTTAATAGCTCAATTTGGTTCTGGTTTTAAAGAAGATCAGACTTCAGTTGCAAGCTATGGTGAATTCAATCCTGATGCTGTTAAGTTGATGGATAGAGTTGGTTGGCAATAATTTATTGCTAACCAGTTTGAGGTAATTTGGTCACCGTCTCTTCTTCTCATTAGTATCCAAGGTCAAATTACCTCAACTAAATTGAGGTTATATTTATGAATAGATTACCAAATGTAACATTTAAGATCAGGTCTCAAAATGAATTTGAGACTGGGGAAATGTGTTATCTTGAAGGAGACAAGGCATGGATGTCAATTTCCTCTAGCGATTTATTTTCAGAAAAAAGAGTTTTAATATTTTCATTACCTGGTGCCTTTACTCCAACTTGTTCATCACAGCAATTGCCTGCATTTGATGAGAAATTTGAAGCTTTTAAAAACTTAGGAATTGATCAAGTATTCTGTATCTCCGTTAATGACTCATATGTCATGAACGCTTGGAGTAACTATATGGGCGTTAAAAATGTACAAATGATTCCAGATGGAACGGGTCAATTTACAAGGATGATGGGCATGCTTATTAATAAAGATCATAATGGATTCGGTATGAGGTCTTGGAGATATGCAGTTGTTGCAAATAATATGGAAATTGAACAGATGTTTGTCGAGCCAGGTCTTAATGATACAGGGAATGATGATGATCCTTATATTGAAACAAATCCTGATAATATATTAGAGTTTCTTAAATAAATAGTATAGATAACAGCAACTATTTATGAAGTTAGATTTTTGGCAAATAACACCAGTTGCAACATTTGCAATTTTTATTGCTCCAGTATTTATTGTGCTATTCAGTCTTGCTGGAGATTACTCTGACAACTGGACACATTTGTATAACCATGTACTTTTTGGTTATATAGAAAATTCTATTTATTTAGTTCTTGGGGTCTCAATTATGGTTGCCATAATCGGTGTCGGCACTGCCTGGCTGGTAACCAACTATAATTTTACAGGAAAAAATATTTTTGAATGGGCGTTAATTTTACCACTTGCTGTACCTCCATATATACTTGCTTACACTTTCACAGGTTTATTCGATACCTTTGGTACTGCGAATAATTTAATAAGGGATCTTTTTGGGCTAGGTGCAGATTTTATTTTTTTTCCTAAAGTAAGAAATGTTCCTGGAGCGATTGTAGTATTTTCCTTCACTCTATATCCATATGTATATCTTGTGAGCAGAATGGCCTTTATAAATCAATCTAGATCAATTCTTGAAGCGGGTAGAACTCTTGGACTTGGTAAACTAGAAGTATTCTATAAATTAGCTGTTCCAATGATTAGACCAGCAATTATTGGGGGCCTAATGCTCGTAGTCATGGAAACTTTATCTGATTTCGGAGCAGTTGATCACTTTGCCATTTCAACTTTTACAACTGGAATATTTAGAACATGGTACGGTATGTATGATATTGAAACCGCAAAGCAGTTAGCTTCATTGTTACTCATATTTGCAATTCTATTAATTATATCTGAACGTTACTCCCGAAAAAATGCTAGATATTCAAATGCCAGCTCAGTCTTTAAGCCACTTTATTTAACTAGGCTGAAAGGTAGTTCAAATATTTTAGCAATATTAATTTGTTTCGTTCCAATCTTTGTTGGTTTTTTATTGCCTGTGATGGAACTTGGATACTGGGCATTTAATTACAAGTTAGATTTTTTTAATGATAAGTTTCTTACGACTGCATGGAATACATTTTACTTAGCTATAATAGCAGCCTTCTTATGCAGTCTATTAGCTGTTCTTATAAATTTCTCAATTAGATATAAAAAAAATAATTATCTGAAGTATATGAGTTCCTTTTTGACTGTTGGTTATGCGGTGCCAGGTTTGATACTTGCAATTGGTGTTATGCAGCTACTTACATTTTTAGACAGAAACATGGGAGATTACTATTTTGATTTTGTACTTACAGGTAGTCTAGTTGGATTAGTTTTAGCTTATATAATAAAATCCTATGCGCTCTCAAGTTCTACGATTGAAGCTGGATATCAGCGTATAAATATGAGAATTGATGATGTAGCAAAAACACTTAAAACATCAGGCTGGTCTCTTTTATCATCAGTTCATTTACCATTATTAAAAACTAGTTTTCTAACAAGCATGTTATTGGTAGTTTCAGAAGTCATAAAAGAACTTCCAGCAACGCTTATTTTGAGACCATTTAATTTTGATACATTAGCTGTATATACTTATATATATGCAGCAGAAGAAAGAATGTACGATGCCGCTGCACCTTCTATTGCAATAGTTATGGTAGGGCTTATTCCAATAATAATATTGACTAGAATGATCAGAAGTTCTAGACCTGCATCAAGAGATTAATAATGGATATAATTCTTGAACTAAAAAATATAAAACACAGCTTCACAAGAGATAATGAAGTTTTAAAAGATATTTCTCTACAAGTAAATCGAGGCGAGATAATTACAATCTTAGGACCCTCTGGATGCGGCAAAACTACATTGCTAAGAATCATTGCAGGTCTAGAAGAACAATCAGCAGGAACAGTATCGATAGATAATGAACTTGTTTCAGGACATTTAAATCATGTAAATACTGAGGAACGAAATATTGGATTGGTTGTTCAGGAAAGAGCATTGTTTCCACACCTCTCGATTGTGAATAATGTAAAATTTGGAATCAAAGGTACGAATAAAAATAATACCGAGAGAGCTATGAGTTTATTAAAGTTATTTAGTGTCGAGAGATATGCAAAAAACTATCCCCATGAAATATCAAGCGGTGAACAACAAAGGGTTGCATTGGCAAGAGCTATGGCGCCAAATCCAAAAATTTTGTTAATGGATGAACCTTTTGGAGCTTTGGATAAGGAATTAAAAGTAAGATTGAGATCTGAAACAAATAAAATTCTTCGTGATAACCTCACTACGACTATCATTGTTTCTCACGATACTGAAGACGCGCTAGCAATGTCTGATAGAGTTTTAATTTTGAAAGATGGTAATTTTATTCAAAACGGCAAACCTGAAGATGTCATCTCTATAAGTTCAACCGCATCTCAAAAAAACCTTATTTAATTACCTTTTATTTGATGGTAATTTATAACTTTTACTAATAAGGTATTAATATATATATATATTATTAGAAATAATTGAGGAACAAATGGGTATTAGTTTTTGGCAAATATTAATCGTTGTAGCGCTTCTTGTTATACTTTTCGGTAGAGGAAAAATATCTGAATTAATGGGTGACGTAGCTAAAGGTGTAAAAAGTTTTAAAAAAGGCATCAACGATGATGATGAACCAAAGTCAATAAATAAATCAGACGAAGACTCCAAAGATTAACCTTTAGTAATTGTTATGTTACCTGGTATCGGAGGAGTAGAATATCTTGTCATTGCAGCATTAATTATCATTTTTGTTGGACCGAAAGATTTGCCGGCAGTATTAAGAACTTTTGGAAGATGGTGGGGTAAAATTAGAAACTTCTCAAGAGAATTTAGATCTAGTATCAATGAGATAGCAAAAGAAACAGGTGTAGATGATATTAAGTCTAAAGTTGAAAATACAAATCCCAAAAACTTTACAGATGAGATGCGTGACTCGATAAATAAAAATATCATTCAGTCAGAAAATCAGAAAAAAGAAAATGAGTGATACAAATGAAACACTTGATGAAGGAAAGCAGCCTTTAATTCAACATCTTGTAGAACTAAGAAGCAGACTTATTAAATCACTAATTTTGATTACTGTTATGTTTGTTGTTGCATATATCTTTGCAGACACAATTTATAACTTTTTAGTTCAACCATATGCTGATGCTGTACAAGGTGAATCTGGCAGAAGGCTTATATTTACTGCTTTACACGAAACCTTTTTTACTTATTTAAAAGTAGCACTATTTGCCTCTATTTTTGTTTCTCTTCCATTTATACTGATACAAATTTGGATTTTTGTTGCACCTGGTCTTTATCGGAATGAGAAAACTGTTGTTATTCCATATTTAATTGCAACGCCAATATTATTCTTGTTAGGAGCGGCATTGGTTTATTATTTTATTATGCCACTTGCCATCAAATTCTTTCTATCTTTCGAGTCGATTGGTGGCCAAGGAACATTACCAATCCAATTAGAAGCTAAGGTAAATGAGTATTTAAGCTTAATTATGCGTCTAATATTTGCATTCGGTATCAGTTTTCAACTACCAGTTCTTTTGACATTATTAGCAAGAGTAGGTTTTGTAAGTTCTGAAGGATTAAGAAAAAATAGAAAGTATGTGATTGTAGGAGTTTTTGCAGTAGCAGCTGTTTTAACACCACCTGACCCGATCTCCCAAATAGGGCTTGGAATACCAATATTATTGCTGTATGAAATTTCAATATTTGCTGTAAAATTTATCGAAGGAAAAAAACCTAAATCCGAGTAAAAAATGCATGACATGAAGAAAATAAGGGAGAATCCCTCAGATTTAGATGAGTTATTAGCCAAAAGAAAGCATCCGCCAGTTTCAAATCAGATAATTGAATTAGATGAAAAGAACAGGGAAATTATTGGTGAGCTTCAAGTTCTTCAAGAAGAGAGAAACACCAAGTCAAAGCTCATAGGAGAATATGCAGCTAATGGAAAAAATGATGAAGCCGCTAAGTTAAAGGCGGAAGTTGCAAGCTTAAAAGATAAAATGCAGGAGTTAGAGAATAGTCAAAGAGAAAAACAAGAAGAACTCAATACTGTTTTGTCGTCTTTACCGAATAATCCAGCAGATGATGTGCCGGTTGGGGATGAGAGTTTAAATAAAGAAATTAAGCTAGAAGGTAATAAAAAAGAATTTACTTTTACACCAAAAGAACACGATGTATTAGGCGAGAACCTCAATATGATGAGTTTTGAAAAAGCCACAAAAATCTCTGGAGCGAGGTTTGTTGTACAAAGTGGCTTAATTGCTAGAATGGAAAGAGCAATATCTAATTTTATGTTAGATCTTCATACAAATGAATTTGGATACACAGAGATGAATGTTCCTATACTTGTTAAAGACCAATCAGTTTATGGTGTGGGACAGCTTCCTAAGTTTAAAGATGATTTATTTAAAACAACCGATGACTATTGGCTTATACCAACGGCCGAGGTTCCTCTTAGTAATATGACTAGAGAGTCAATTATTGATATTTTAGATTTACCTAAACGATATGTATCTCATACGCCATGTTTCAGATCTGAAGCTGGAGCAGCAGGGAAAGATACAAGAGGTATTATGAGACAACATCAATTTTATAAAGTTGAGCTTGTTAGTTTAACATCAGAAAGTCAATCTAAAGATGAACATGAAAGAATGTTAAGTTGTGCAGAGGAAGTTTTAAAAAGATTAAATCTTCATTATAGAGTTGTCATATTGTCTTCTGAGGATATGGGTTTTGCTGCACAAAAAACATATGATATTGAAGTGTGGTTGCCTGGTCAAAAAGCATACAGAGAAATATCTAGCTGCTCTAATTGTGGAGATTTTCAAGCAAGAAGAATGAACTCTCGTTACAAAGAAGGTAAAGAAACTAAATTTTTGCATACATTAAATGGATCGGGTTTAGCCGTAGGACGAACCTTAATATCTATTCTTGAAAATTATCAAAATGAAGATGGGACTATTCAAGTGCCAGATGCTCTTATTCCATACATGGGTGGAATAAATCAAATTTCAAATTAATTCATCTATATGACAGTTATTAATCTTAATGAAGCGAGGATATTGATTACAAATGATGATGGAATATCTGCAGAGGGTATTAAAATACTAAGAGCTATTGCTGATGAATTTTCAGATGATGTCTGGGTCGTTGCACCTGAACATGAAAAAAGTGGTGCATCACATGCTTTGTCTTTTCAAAACGAATTAACACTTAAAAAGTATGAAGAGAAGACATTTTCAGTTAATGGTACTCCTAGCGATTGTGTTGCAATTGGTATAAGCAATGTTTTAAAAGATAAAAGACCAGATTTAATTCTGTCAGGTATCAATAGTGGCTGCAATGTTGGAGAGGATGTTACATATTCAGGTACAATTGCTGCAGCAATGGAAGGCTTAATTAGACGCATTCCATCAATTGCAATCAGTCAAAATTATGAAGCGGGCAAAAAAAATCAAATTGTTTGGGATGCTTCAAAAAAATTTTTAAAAAATATTTTACTTGAACTTACAATTCTTGGCTGGCCAAATAATGTATTCATGAATATTAATTTTCCATATTGCACAGCTGATTTAGTTAAAAGTATAAAGATAACAACACAAGGAAACAGGGAAACTGACGACTTGATAATTAATGAAGTTCAGAAGTCAAAATTCAGATTTGGTTTGCGAAGACGGCTTGAAGAAAATGTTAATCTGAGTATTCCTCCTCTAAATGAAACAGTTGAGGGATATATGAGTGATGTAGAGGCACTGGCAGATCATCACATATCAATAACACCTCTTCATTTAGATCTTACGCATCACAAAAGTCTTAGTGATTTAAAAAAAGGTTTAAAAACTGATCTAAATTAATTATTTAGTTCAAAAATATTACCTAAGTATGTATATTGCCTAAGTTATTTTAAAGGAGAATTTCATGGAACAAATGCTCATTCAACTAATGCCATTATTCTTAATTTTTGCGATTTTTTATTTTTTATTGATAAGACCTCAGCAAAGAAGAGCAAAAGAACATAGAGAGATGGTTGCTGCTGTTCAGCGAGGTGACAAGATCGTCAGCTCAGGAGGAGTCAGAGGAAAAGTAGTCAAAGTAATCGGAGATACTGATGTGGAGGTTGAAATATCCTCAGGAGTAAATGTTGTAATGATTAAATCAACAATTGCTGAAGTAGAGAAAGAAAATACATCACAATAAATTTTCATGCTGTACTTTTCAAATTTAAAAATATTTTCAGTATTGGCTGTAATCATAATTACTTTACTTTTTGCTGTTCCCAATTTTTTTGGAAAAGATCAATTAGAAACATTTCCAAATTTTTTTCCTAAGCAACAAGTAAACCTCGGCTTGGACCTTCAAGGGGGCTCACATTTATTGTTAGAGGTTGATACCGAAGAAATTATAAAGGAGAGAGTGGAAAACCTTAACGCAGACGTTCGAAGAGTCTTAAAGAAAAACAATCTTAATTATAGTAATTTCAAGGTTTCAAATGAATCCCTAAAATTCATTGTAGAGGGTTTTAATAGCGAAATTCAAAAAGAAATTTCCGAGCTATCCATGAGTAACTCTCAAAATATTCTTGCAATGGGAGATCAAACTAATCTAATTATTACCCAAGAAGAAAATACTGTTCAGATAAATTTTACTGAAGAATTTGTTAAACAATCTGTTTCGAATGCAGTTGCCCAATCGTTAGAAATTGTTCGAAGGAGAATAGATGAACTTGGCACAAGAGAGCCATCAATACAAAGACAAGGGTCATCCAGGATAATAATTCAATTACCAGGCATTGATGACCCTGACCGTATTAAGTCTTTACTGGGCCAAACGGCTAAACTTACTTTTCAATTGGTTGATACTTCAGTGAATTTCGACCCTTTTAATCCCTCGAAGGCACCAATTGGTTCAGAAATTTTGGCATCTGACGCAGATGAAGAGTTTAAATATATTGTAAAAAAGCGAATTATGGTTGGAGGTGAAAATCTTGTTGATGCGCAACCTGGTTTTGATCCTCAAACAAATGAACCAATAGTATCTTTTAGGTTTGATCGTATAGGTGCAACAAAGTTTGGAAGGGTTACACAGCAAAATGTAGGCAAACCTTTTGCGATTGTACTTGATAATAAAGTAATAAGTGCGCCAGTTATAAGGGAAGCTATTTTGGGTGGTTCTGGTCAGATTTCTGGCGGTTTTGACTCAGAAGAAGCAAATGATCTTGCTATTCTTTTGCGAGCTGGTGCTTTACCGGCTCCACTTATTATTTTAGAAGAAAGGTCAGTTGGACCTGATCTTGGCGCTGACTCAATTGAAGCGGGTCAGTTTGCAGCAATAATTGGTTTTATTGCTGTCATTATTTTTATGATATTTGTCTATAGATATTTTGGCCTGCTTGCAGATATAGCATTAATTATAAATTTATTTATGGTCCTTGGCGTTTTATCTTTGTTTCAAGCAACTCTAACATTACCTGGTATCGCTGGAATAATATTAACAATTGGAATGGCTGTAGATGCAAATGTTCTAATTTTTGAGAGAGTAAAAGAAGAAATTAGAAATGGATCGAATATGATGAATGCTGTTGAAAACGGGTATAAAAGAGCTTTATCAACTATATTAGATGCAAATATCACAACATTGATTGCTGCAATAATATTATTTTTTATGGCTTCGGGGCCAGTGAGAGGTTTCTCTATTACATTGGCTATTGGAATCTTTACATCAGTTTTCACTGCATTTACTTTCACAAGATTACTAATTTCATTCAACGCTAAAAGATTAAAACCAAATTTTGTAGGTCTGAGTAAAAATGCTTAATATTTCTGGAACACAAATTAATTTTTTAAAAGTAAGGGTTATTACCTTTATTCTTTCTGCAATATTGATATTTCTTTCAATAGGGGCTTTTTTTGTAAATGGATTGAATTTTGGAATTGATTTTAAGGGTGGTACGCTTATTGAAATCGAAACATCTCAAGAAATAGAAATTTCTGGTTTAAGAGATAACTTAAATACCCTTGAATTAGGGGATGTTCAAGTTCAAGAATTTGGATCTAGTAAAAATTTACTAATTAGAGTAGAGCAACAATTAGGCGGAGATCAAGTTCAACAAGATGTTGTTCAAATAGTAAAAGATAGTTTAGGGTCTTATCTTTCATCCGATATTAATTTTAGAAGAACTGAGGTTGTAGGGCCTAAGGTTAGTGGAGAATTAATACAATCTGGTGCTATAGCAATTTTTGTCGCTGTATTTGCAATGCTTGTTTACATTTGGTTTAGGTTTGAATGGCAGTTTTCACTAGGAGCAGTTCTCGCACTTGTTCATGACGTCATATTAACCATAGGTGTTTTTTGTATAACTCAATTAGAGTTCAATTTACCCATCATTGCTGCAATACTTACTATTGTTGGATACTCTATGAACGATACAGTTGTTGTGTACGATAGGGTCAGAGAAAACTTACGTAAGCACCGTTCAAAGGAAATTACAGATTTACTAAATTTGTCAATTAACGATACTTTATCAAGAACAATCGTCACTTCTGTTACTACGCTTTTAGCTTTGTTATCGTTATTCATTTTTGGAGGTGAAGTGATTAAAGGGTTTACGTTTGCAATGATTTGGGGAGTTATAATTGGAACATATTCATCAATTTTTGTAGCAGCGCCATTACTGAGATACCTTGATGTAAAACGTGAGTGGAATACGACATCAGCAGTAGATTCAACTAGATAATTTAGTAAAGATTTTGTGCAACTACCATTGCTAACAGCATAGGAATGGAAAGCACGGTGTTTGTTCTTGAGAATAGCATTGCTGTTCTAGCTGATTTTGCTTTTGTATCTGCATCAACTTCAACAATTCCCAATGCTTTCTTTTGATTTGGCCAAATAACCATCCATACATTATAAGCCATAATGATAGCAAGCCACATACCAATTCCTATTGTAAGTTCTTTACCATTAAATCCATAAGCCAATGTAAATGTAAGAGCATTGACTGATCCCTCATGTCCATAATAAAGAGCTAGAGTTGTAAGACCTGTAATCAATGTTGCCAAAGCAGCCCATCTGAACCAGAAAAGAGCCGCTGGGGCAATAACTTTTCCTATCGCTGGTTTTTGCTCATCAGGAATATTTGGCATATTAGGAATCTGTACGAAATTAAAGTAATAGAGGAGGCCAATCCACATGACTCCAGATATGACGTGAAGAAATCTCGAGAGTGAGGCCCAATATAGTTGGTCAAAGCCACCATAGTGGCCTGTAACCATAATGAGCAAAAGAATTGCCAACAAAGTTCCAAGAATGACTGTTCTTTGCAATGATTGTAATATTGATGCCATTAACGATTCATAGCATGTTTTATGCGTGTGTGTAAAATATTTATGTGACTATTTGAGTATTTTATTTAAATACTGTCCTGTATAACTTTTTTTGAGTTTTGCAATATCTTCTGGTGAACCGCTTCCTATTATTTCACCGCCTCCGTCACCCCCTTCCGGGCCCAAGTCAATGATCCAATCAGCTGTTTTTATGACGTCTAAATTATGCTCTATCACAACAACGGTGTTACCTTGATCTACTAAAATTTGGAGTACCTCGAGTAGTTTCTTAATGTCATGGACATGAAGTCCCGTAGTTGGCTCATCAAGTATATACAAGGTTTTGCCTGTGGCTCTTTTTGAAAGTTCTTTTGAAAGTTTAATTCTTTGCGCTTCACCACCCGATAAAGTAGTAGCTTGCTGACCAATTTTTATATAGCCAAGTCCTACATTTTGAAGTGTATCGAGTTTCTTTTTAATCATTGGGATTGCTTCAAAAAAAGAACATCCTTCTTCAACTGTCATATCTAAAATATCTGCAATACTCTTATCTTTGTACTTAATTTCAAGCGTTTCTCTGTTGTATCTTTTGCCCTCACATTCATCGCAAGTGACATATACATCAGGAAGAAAGTGCATCTCTATCTTAATTACACCATCACCTTCACAAGCTTCGCATCTACCGCCCTTAACATTAAATGAAAATCTTCCAGCTTTATAACCCCTGGCTTTTGACTCTGGCAAACCGGTAAACCAGTCTCTTATAAAAGTGAAGGCTCCGGTATAAGTTGCAGGATTTGATCTTGGAGTCCTTCCAATTGGAGATTGGTCAATATCTATAACTTTATCAAGCTCTTGAAGACCCTTTATTTCCTTGTGCTTTGCAGGTGTGTACCTTGACCCGTTTAACGTTTGTGCGACTGACTTAAAAAGCGTATTAATTGTTAAAGTTGATTTACCGCTACCAGAAACTCCAGTAATACAAGTAAGTGTTCCAAGAGGAATTTCGCAGTCGACATTTTTAAGATTATTGCCCTCAGCTTTTATAATTTCTATATATTTATTATTTAGTGCTTTTCTTCTATTGCTAGGTATTTCAATTTTTAGTTTACCAGATAAGTATTGACCAGTTATGCTATTTTGATTTTTTTTAATTTTAGTAACATTACCCTCAGCAACTACTCTTCCGCCGTTAACGCCAGCAGCCGGTCCCAAGTCAACTACATGATCAGCTGTCGTGATTGCCTCTTCATCATGCTCAACGACAATAACTGTATTTCCAAGATCTCTTAATCTTTTAAGAGTTTTTAACAATCTTTCATTATCACGCTGATGCAAGCCAATCGAGGGTTCGTCTAGCACATAGAGAACTCCTGTCAAACCTGATCCAATTTGTGATGCAAGACGAATACGTTGTGACTCACCGCCTGATAAACTACCCGAACCTCTTGAAAGAGTTAGATATTCAAGACCTACATTATTTAAAAAAAGTATCCTTTCATTGAGTTCCTTAAGAATTCTAAATGCAATTTCTTTTTCTTTTTTAGTTAATTTTTTTTCAAGTTGCTGAAACCAAATAACAAGTTCTTTAATAGATTTGTCGCATACTTCACCTATGTGCAGCTTATCTATCTTTACAGCCAATGCAGTCTCTTTAAGCCTAAAACCATTGCATGCATGACATCTTACTTCACTCTGATATCTCTCAATTCTTCCACGCATCCAATCACTTTCTGTCTCTAGATATCTGCGCTCAAGATTATTGATTACTCCTTCGAAAGGTCTTTCATACTCATAACCGTCATCATAAGTAAACTTTAATTCTGTTTCACCAGAGCCATAAAGAACTATGTTTTGAATTTTTTTTCCTAGTGATTTCCAGGGTGTATCAAGTGAAAACTTATATTTTCTAGCTACAACCTTTAAAATATTTCTAAAATACCCGTATCTCGAGACTGGCCAAGGAGCAAGTGCATCCTCATTTATTGAAAGGTTTTTATTTGGAACAACTAAATTAGGATCAATTGATAAATCAGTACCAATTCCATCACACTCTTCACACGCTCCATAAGGATTATTAAAAGAAAATAACCTTGGTTCAATTTCGTCAATTGTGAAACCGGATACAGGACAAGCAAATTTTGATGAAAATAGTTCATTATCTACTTTACCATTTTTCATCTCAAAGTTTTCAACGATCACCAATCCATCACTTAAATTGAGGGCAGTTTCGACACTATCCGCCAACCTGTTACCTATTTCATCGTTTAGTACGATACGGTCTACTACAACCTCGATGTCATGTTTCTTTTTTTTATCAATTTCAGGTAAAGAGTCGAATTCGTATAATTCCCCATCAATCTTTACTCTTTGAAAACCTTTTTTGTGCAATTCTTGTAACTCCTTTTTGTACTCACCTTTTCTTCCTCTGATAATTGGAGACAATATTAGAAACTTTGAACCTATTTCTCTTTCTTGTATTCGATCAACTATTTGGGTCACTGTCTGACTTTTAATGGGTAATCCTGTTGCAGGAGAATAGGGTATTCCAACCCTCGCAAAAAGAAGACGAAGATAATCATATACCTCTGTAACAGTACCAACTGTTGACCTAGGATTTTTTGATGTTGTTTTTTGTTCGATGGAAATTGCGGGACTTAACCCTTCTATTAAATCAACATTTGGTTTTTGCATCATTTGCAAAAACTGTCTTGCATAAGCTGATAAGCTCTCAACGTATCTTCTTTGGCCTTCGGCATAAATAGTATCAAAAGCAAGGGAAGATTTACCTGAGCCCGACAAACCAGTTATTATTGTTAGCTTCTCACGGGGTATTTTGACGTTAACATTTTTTAAATTATGTTCACGGGCCCCTTGTACTGAAATTGTCTTACTCATAAGAATTAATTAATCTTAACACTCCTAATTTAAAGATAACCTGTGCATAAACAGCAAAATAGGGATTTTTGTATGTACAGTGCATCAATATCTGGATAAATTACAATATATGGCTGCTAGTTTAAATAAAGTAATGCTAATAGGTAATCTTGGAGCAGACCCTGTAATTCGTCAGACTCAAGATGGGAAAAGGCTTGCCCAACTTAGCTTAGCTACATCCGAGTCATGGAAAGACAAGGCTACAGGCGAGAAAAAAGAAAAAACCAGTTGGCACAGAATAGTCATATTTAACGATGGTTTAGCTGGTGTTGTTGAGAGTTACCTTAAAAAAGGTTCAAAAATTTATATCGAAGGCCAATTACAAACTAGGAAATTTACAGATCAGAGTGGAGTTGAAAAATATACGACGGAAATAGTTCTTGGAAACTATAATGGCACACTTACCATGCTTGACTCAAGGAACTCAGGAGGCGGCGATTCAATTCCAGATATGGGTTCAGATATAAATCAAGACATGGGAGACAGTGCTCCACCTGACCTTGATATAGACGACGAAATACCCTTTTAAGTCTACTTTTTTCAATCGAAAACTGGGCAAATTTCTGATATACTATTCTTAATTTTTATAACAAAATCGTGCTTATTTTTCCTATTTTTTAGGGATTTTTAGCGCTTCAATAGGTAATAGAATTGACTGATTCCAAGGAT
The DNA here is from genome assembly GCA_902524285.1 of uncultured Pelagibacteraceae bacterium. Classification (GTDB taxonomy): domain Bacteria; phylum Pseudomonadota; class Alphaproteobacteria; order Pelagibacterales; family AG-422-B15; genus CACNXQ01. The sequence goes on from CABZCR010000007.1 coordinate 33,930, forward strand.
CAAAATGAAGATCTTAAAACAGGTAAAGAGCAATCTGTAATCCCCATATTAATCGATACAGAAATGCAGAATTCTTACCTCGATTACGCTATGAGCGTAATCGTTAGCAGGGCATTACCCGATGTTAGAGACGGACTAAAACCAGTTCATAGGAGGATTTTATATGCAATGCATGAGTCAGGCTATGAGTGGAATAAACAACATAGAAAGAGTGCTAGAGTTGTAGGTGATGTTATTGGTAAATACCATCCGCATGGAGATCAAGCTGTTTATGATGCGTTGGTCAGACTTGCTCAAGACTTCTCAATGAGCGTGCCACTATTAGATGGTCAAGGAAATTTTGGATCAATGGACGGTGATAGGGCTGCTGCAATGAGATACACGGAAGTTAGAATGGCAAAAATTGCTAGTTTCCTTCTTGAAGATATAGAAAAAGAAACGGTCGACTTTAGACCTAATTATGATGAAACTGAAAGTGAGCCATCTGTTCTTCCTGCAAAATATCCAAACCTACTTGTCAACGGTGCAGGTGGTATAGCTGTTGGTATGGCGACTAACATTTTACCTCATAATTTAGGAGAGGTCATTGACGCTAGTATTGCTTACCTTGAAAATACCGACGTAACTTTTGAGGAAATAAATCAAATTATAAAAGGCCCAGACTTTCCCACTGGCGGAACAATTATTGGCATAAAAGGGATAAAAGACTCTCAGTCATCAGGTAGAGGCTCAATCATTGTTCAGGCAAAATCAAACATAGAGGAATTTAAAACAGATCGAGAGGCAATCGTTTTTACTGAAGTACCATACCAAGTAAACAAATCATCTTTGCTTGAGAAAATAGCTGAACTTGTCAGAGATAAAAAAATTGATGGTATAAGTGATTTAAGAGATGAGTCTGACCGCCAAGGAGTAAGAGTTGTTGTTGAATTAAAAAAAGGGGTAATATCACAAGTTGTATTAAATAAATTATATAAATTTACTGCACTACAAAGTTCTTACGGTGTTAATTCGTTGGCGTTGGTAAACGGAAAACCAAAATTAATGAATATAAAAGAATTCATTCACCATTTTATAGAATTCAGAAAAGAAATTATCAGAAACAGGACACGTCATGATCTCGGCAAAGCAAGAGATAGGGCCCATGTATTGATTGGCCTAGCAGTTGCTGTTGCTAATGTTGATCAAATAATAGAAATAATTAAAAGCTCCAAAGATCCTAATGAGGCAAGAACCTCGCTTCTTAAAACTAAGTGGCTAAGCAAGGATATTGATGATTTGTTAAAGTTAGTTGATGACCCAAGGCAAATTAAAAATGAAAAAGAAATTTATTTAACAGACGAGCAGGCCAAAGCGATATTAGAGTTAAGGTTGCAACGTTTAACTGCTCTAGGCAAAGATGAGATCAAGTCAGAATTATCAGATCTTTCCAATCAAATAAACAAATTCCTCTCAATATTAAGGGATACGGAGGTATTGAATGATGTAATAAATGTTGAGCTAAATGAAATTAAAAAGCAATTTGCAATACCAAGAAGGACAGAAATTAATGAAGGTGAGGCTACAGATATTGATCAAGAAGACCTAGTTCAAAGAAGTGATATGGTCGTAAGTGTAACAAACTCAGGTTATATTAAAAGGGTTCCTTTAAATATGTACAGAGCACAGAAAAGAGGTGGCAAAGGAAGAGCGGGAATGAAAACCAATGAAGAAGATTTTGTAACTCAAGTTTTTACCTCAAGTACTCATGACAATATGTTGTTTTTCTCGTCTGGAGGAATAGCTTACAAACTTAAGACATGGAAGATTCCTGAATCATCACCCCAAGCTAAGGGCAAAGCAATAATCAATCTCTTAAATCTTAAAGACACTGAAAGTCTATCAAGTATCCTTGTGTTGCCAGAAAATAAAGAATCAAATGAAAATGAGTATTTAATATTTGCTACATCGGACGGTAGCATCAGAAAAAATAGTTTAGAAGATTTCAAAAGGATTCAAGCAAATGGTAAAATTGCAATGAAACTAGATAATAATAATGCAATCGTAGGTGTAAAACTCTGTAGTGATGAAGACGATATTTTACTATCAACAAAACATGGAAAGTGTATTCGAACTCCTGTTTCAAAATTGAGAACAACTAAAAGTAGAAGTTCGGTGGGTGTAAGGGGCATCAGGCTAACAAAAGATGATAAAATTATTTCAATTTCTGTCATTTCTCATACTGATGTATCGTCAGCAGAAGCAAAAGCTTACTTAAAAATGATTTCAAAGGAAAAAGGAATGCAAGAAGAAACCGAGAGTGACGATAATGATACTGATAACTCTGTTTCTGACATTGAAATATCTAAGGATCGATATGATGAATTAAAAGCGAGAGAACAATTCATTTTAACCGTTACTGAAAATGGCTTTGGCAAAAGATCTTCTTCTTACCAGTTTAGAGTTTCTAATCGCGGTGGATCGGGCATTATGTGTATTGCGACATCAGATAGAAATGGCGATGTTCTAGCTTCTTTTCCAGTCAATAATGATGATGATATAATGCTGATAACTAAAACAGGTCAATTAATTCGCTGCCCGGTAAAAGATGTTCGCGTAGCTGGTAGAAATACGCAGGGAGTAAGTATATTTAAAACAACAAAAGAAGAAAAAGTTGTTTCTGCAAGCAGAGTTGAGCTAGATAGCTAATAAATTACTAGAGGTCTTTAAATAATCATTATATATTCCCAAATATGAGTAGAACTGGCATATATCCTGGAAGCTTCGATCCCATTCATAAAGGGCACATTGATATTATCAATAGGGCTACAAAACTTGTTGATAAATTATATATCGCAGTTGCTGACAGCCCGCATAAATCACCTTTATTTGATTTAGATGAAAGAAAAGAAATGATAGAAAATGAGTTTTCATCAAATGATAAAATTGAAGTAATTGCATTTGATAATTTATTGATTGATTTAGCTAATTCGCTAGATGCAAAGATACTCATAAGGGGTCTTCGTGTTGTTTCTGATTTTGAATATGAATTTCAGATGTTGGGTATGAATAGACAATTAGATAATAATATTGAAACAGTATTCTTGATGGCAGACGCTCAACGGCAATCAATTTCCTCTAATTTTGTAAAAGAAATTGCACGTTTGGGAGGAAATATCAGTAATTTTACAAATAAATTTGTTGAGCAAAAATTAAAAGATAAATTCAAATAAATAAAATGAAATTAATAAGAACTTTAATCTTTGTATTTTCATTTTTTATAGCGTTAATCGCAGAAGGAGTTGTCATGGCAAATGATCCAGAAAATTCAATCCAAATAGAGCTGAAAGATGGTAATGTAATAATAGAATTACTACCTGATATTGCTCCAAATCACGTAAATAGAATTAAAGAACTTGCTAGAGAAGGCTTTTATGATGGAGTACCCTTTCACCGTGTTATAGAGGGCTTTATGGCTCAAACTGGTGATGGCGAAAATAGAAATGGAACAGGCGGATCAACCAAACCTGATTTGAAAAATGAATTTGGTGATACACCTCATCTTCGTGGAACAGTATCAATGGCAAGAACAGCCGACCCGGATTCAGCTAATAGTCAATTTTTTATATGTTTTGCCGAGGCTCCACATCTAGATGGCCAGTATACTGTTTTTGGTCAAGTCGTAGAAGGGATGGAGTTTGTTGACAAGATTAAACGAGGAGAACCAGGCTCTGGAAGTGTAGATGACCCAGATGAAATGATAACTGTAAGGGTCATTTCAGATCTATAATTTTCATGAAATTGAGTCAATTTGACTTTGAACTACCAGATAATCTGATCGCTGAAAGACCATGTGAGCCTCGAGAAGAATCGAGGATGTTGGTTTATAAAAATGAGATATCTGATACGAACTTCAGTAAATTTAATGATTATGTTGGCCATAATGACTTGGTCGTAATTAATAACACAAAAGTTATCCCTATTTTCCTTGAGGGATTTCACTCAAAAAAAAACATTAAGGTTACGCTTCATAAAAAACTATCAAGCAATAAGTGGCTTGCATTTTTGAAACCTGCAAAGAATGTAAGTGAAAACAGTATAATCAGTTTCAATAATGAGATCTCTTGTACAATTAGAAAAAAATTAGATTATGGTGAGGTTGAATTAGAATTTAATTGTAGCGAGGAAGAATTTGATAATTATTTGAACCAATTTGGACTTATGCCGCTGCCACCATATATTCAAAAAAAAAGGAAAAGTGATAAAAAGGATTTTACTGATTATCAAACTGTGTATGCAAAAGAAAAAGGTTCTGTAGCAGCTCCTACTGCTGGTTTACATTTTAATGATGAAATAATAAACAAACTGGTTGAGAGTGATCAATTAGCTGAGATTACTTTACATGTTGGGGCCGGTACGTTCTTGCCTATAAGAAACGAGGATTTTGATAATCATGTAATGCATTCTGAGTACGGTATAATTGATGAAAAAACTGCACTGAAAATTAATCAATGTAAGAAAAAAGGTGGAAAAATTATTGCTGTTGGAACAACAACACTAAGACTTTTAGAAAGTGCCGCAAAAAATAATGTAGTAGAGAAATTTAATACAGAAACTAATATATTTATAAAGCCTGGATATAAGTTTCAAATTGTTGATATGCTATTGACTAACTTTCATTTACCAAAATCTACTTTATTGCTATTAGTCTCTGCATTTGCAGGCACTGAAGAAATATTTAAAATCTATAAACATGCCGTAACAAATAAATACCGTTTCTTTTCATACGGTGATGTTAGTTTACTATTTAAGAAATGAGCGATTTTAAAATACTTAAAACAGATGGAAATGCCAGAAGGGGTAAATTAATAACCTCTCATGGGGAGATAAATACGCCTGCTTTTATGCCAGTTGGTACAGCTGCAACCGTCAAAGGTGTCTTTACAAAGGACCTAATTGAAACAGGCTCGGAAATCCTTTTAGGAAATACTTATCATCTAATGCTCAGACCAGGATCCGAACTAATAAAAGAGTTCGGCGGGCTTCACAAGTTTATGAATTGGGACAAACCTATACTCACAGATTCTGGTGGATACCAAGTATTTTCTCTATCTAAACTAAGAAAGATTAGTGAGGAAGGTGTTAAGTTTTCATCACATATAGATGGAAAAGAAGTAATGCTTACTCCAGAAAGTTCAATGGAAATACAAACTAACTTAAACTCAGATATTGTAATGGCGTTTGATGAATGTACAGCTTTTCCTTGTACCCATGATCAAGCAAAAAACTCAATGGAATTATCTATGAGATGGGCAAAAAGATGTAAAGATTATTTCATAGAAAGAAATAACAACAAATTATTTGGCATCGTTCAGGGAAGCGTATTTGAGGATTTAAGAAAAGAGTCTGTAAAAACTCTAGAAGCAATAAATTTTGATGGTTATGCAGTAGGGGGTCTTGCAGTAGGTGAAAGCCAAGCTCAAATGTTTGAGGTACTTGAATTTACTTCGCCTCATCTACCTGACGACAAACCACATTATTTAATGGGTGTGGGCAAGCCTGATGATATTCTTGGTAGTGTTGCTAGAGGAATTGATATGTTTGATTGCGTATTGCCAACTAGAAGTGGTAGGAATGGACAAGCCTTTACTCGTCATGGACCAATTAATATTAGAAATGCAAAATACAAAAATTTAGATGATCCAATTGATAAAAACTCAGATAATCCTGTATGTAAAAATTACTCTGCTGGGTATATACATCATTTATTTAATGCAAAGGAGATGCTAGGCGGCATGTTGCTTTCTTTGCACAATATATATTTTTATCAGAGTCTTATGGCAGATATTAGAAAATCTATAGAGGAGGATCGCTTTATGTCTTTTTCAAAAGAATTTCTTGAAAGTTATAAATCTTAGTTACTTACCTTTGAATTCAGCTTTTTTCTTTTGAATGAACGACATTACTCCAATTTTGCTATCCTCAGTTTTGCCAGCAATTGTTTGTGCTGAGCTTTCCGCAGCGAGCTGACCTTCAAAGTTATTCGAAAAACTATCCCAATATAATTGTTTAATTAATTTTAAAGCTACAGTAGGTCCTGAAGCTAATGTTCTTGCTGTACTCATTACTTCTTCCATTAGTTTGTCATCTTCAACAACATGATTTACAAGACCCCATTCAAGAGCTTTATCAGCTAAAACTTTTTCACCAATTAATGAAAATTCCATTGCTTTTGCCATACCTATTTTTCGAGGAATTACGTACGTAGAGCTAGCATCTGGTACAAGCCCTATAAATTTAAACGCTTGATAAAAGTATGCAGATTTAGAGGCATAAACTAAATCTCCAAATACACCCAATGAACAACCTGCGCCAGCAGCCACTCCATTAACAGCCGTAATTAATGGAACATTTAGATTTTTTAAATCTATTAAAAAAGGATGGTAAACTTTTTCTAAGGTTTCTCCCGGATCTATATTATCACCTAAGCTTGCTCCTTCAACAAGGTTTGCGCCCGCACAAAAACCTCTTCCAGCTCCTGTTAGAACGGCACATCGAACTTTTAATTCTCCGCTATTTATAGATTTTACTTGCTTATGAAGCTCTGAAATCATGTCCATAGAAAGTGCGTTTAGCCTTTCAGGGTCATTCAGCGTTAAAATAGCTATATCATCAACGATTTCAGTTTTTAAAACATTGTTCATTTATTAACTATTACATGCATATGAGAAAACAAAAAAGTATATTTTTTTGTTATTTTGGATTAGTTTATAAAACTTGTTTAATAAAGGATAAAATATGGGATTAGGAAACGTATCTATAGGGAGCACTTATCCAGAGGTAAGTAGAGAAGAAATGCTCTCAAAATTAAATAAATTAAAACAACCATTTTTAAAAAACTTCAACCCAGATTTAAATGTACGTATTGATCGTATAAAAAGAATACAAACTTTAGTTGAGGAAAATATAGACGCTTTTCATGACGCGTTAAGATCTGATTTTGGCACACGACATGAGCAGTTAAGCCTAATGGCTGACACAATGCCTGTAATTAATAATGCAAAAGACGCCTTAAAAAATATTAAAAGATGGGTTAAGCCTGATAAGCGAAAACCTAACTTCCCATTAGGATTACTTGGCGCAAAAGCTTATGTTCAATTCCAGCCTTATGGAGTAGTTGGTGTTATTTCTCCTTGGAACTTCCCACTAACTCTAAGTATTGCGCCTTTAATAGAAATATTTGCGGCTGGAAATAATGCAATGATGAAGCTCTCAGAGTTCGTTCCAGCAACCTCTGAATTAACTGAAGAACTTATTAATAAATTTTTTAGTGATGAAGAAGTTGTTATAGTAAATGGAGGTCCTCAAACCTCGCAAGATTTTGCAGGATTACCATTTGATCATCTGCTTTTCACTGGATCAACAAATGTAGCTAAAAAAGTTGCATCTGAGGCAGCATCAAATTTAGTACCGCTTACTCTTGAATTAGGTGGCAAGTCACCAGTAATAGTTGGTCCAAATGCCAAAATGAAAAAAAGTGTTGATAAGATAATGATGGGAAAGCTCTTAAATGGAGGACAAATTTGCATATCACCTGATTATGTAATGGTTCCTGAGGGGCAAACAGATGAATTTGTTGATCATGCAAAATCCCATGTTAGTGAAAATTATCCAACGATAAAAAATAATCCAGATTATACATCCATAATTCATTTGAATCACTACGAGAGACTTCGTGAATTAGTAAAAGATGCTGAGTCAAAGGGAGCTACTATTGTAGAAATAAACCCTGCAAACGAAGACCTTTCGCAACAAGAGCATCATAAAATATTACCTACTTTAGTTTTAAATCCAACGGATGATATGAAAATTATGCAAGAAGAAATATTTGGACCTTTATTGCCAGTAAAAACATACAAAAGCTTTGATGAAACAATAGAGTTCATAAATAAGAACCCTAAAGCGCTTGCAATATATTATTTTGGCGATGACAAAAAAGAAATTGATACTGTTTTAAACAATACTTCATCTGGTCAAGCGGTTATAAACGATGTCTTATTCCAATTTTCTATGCATGATCTACCTTTTGGAGGGGTTGGTCCTAGTGGAATGGGCTCTTATCATGGTTACGATGGCTTTAAGAACTTTAGTCATAAGAGATCAGTTTTGAAGGGTCAAAATATTTTAGATGCGGGTAAGATGATTACAGCTCCATTTACTGAATCTACGGAAAAAAATATAAAAAGGTTATCTTAGAGAATACTCTCAGCTGCTATTTTTTTTGAGTTTTCGACAATAAACTTAAATCTCAACTCAGGTTTTTTGCCCATTAAAGAATCTACAGATTTATGAGTTTTCTTTTTGTCTTTTGATGCAATTTGAACTTTTAATAAGGTTCTATTTTCCTGCGACATAGTTGTCTCTTTCAATTGAGCAGGCATCATCTCACCTAATCCTTTGAATCTATTAATGGTAACGTCTGAATTTTTAAATTCTTTTTTTATTATTTCATCTTTATGCTTATCATTTACAGCATAATACGTTTTAGCTCCTTTAGATATTTTGTATAAAGGAGGCACGGATAAGTACAGATGCCCTTCATCAATTAGTTTTGGAAATTCTTTATAGAAGAATGCCATCAATAAGGTAGATATATGAGCACCGTCAACATCAGCATCTGTCATAATTATAATTTTTTCGTATCTAATATCTTTGCTATTAAATTTATCTCCTCGCTTACATCCAATAGCTTGCATTAAATCAGTAATTTCTTGGTTTGCATTTATTTTATCTCTTCCAGCACTGATCACATTTAAAATCTTACCCCTTAAAGGTAAAATGGCCTGTGTTTGACGATCTCTTGCCTGTTTTGCCGATCCACCAGCCGAGTCTCCTTCAACAAGAAAAATTTCAGTTCCTTTATTTCCATCAATTGAACAATCAGCAAGTTTACCTGGTAAGGTTGTTTTTTTTCTTTTTATATTTTTTTCTATGATTTGATTTGACTTGGATTGCAGTCTTAACTGTGATCGATTAAATGCGTATTGAAATAATTCTTCTGCAGACCTAGTTTTTTTTGTAAGCCATTGTTCAAATAGTTGTCGTGCTTTCATTTCAATTTTACGACCAGGCTCTATACTTGATAACTTTTCTTTTGTCTGACCTTGAAACTCAGGGTTTTCTATAAAAGCAGATAAGATTGATCCAGATGAACCAAAGAGATCTTCTTGATTAATTTGAGATGATTTTTTTTCGTATTTAATTTTTGAAAAATCTTTAAATGCCTTATAAATTCCTGACTTGAAACCGCTTTCATGAGTACCGCCCAATGGGGTTTTAATAGTGTTACAATAAGATTCATTTATAGGTTCCATCACATCAAACCAATTTATAATTCCCTCAATTTTACCACTATCAACATCTATCTCGGTGTTTAAATAAAATGGATCTTCAAAAATAGGGTCATTGGGCGTACAAAGATTATTTAGATAATCTTTAATTCCATCGGAGTAATGTAGTTTATCTGATAATGGAATATTTTTTTTGGCGGTTGCCTTACTGCATGACCAATGAATTTCAACATCTGGTATAAGATAGGCTTTAGCTTTTGCCATATTATATATAATTGAAGCATCAAATTCTATTTCTTTGCCAAAAATTTCTGGGTCCGGTGAAAATACTATTTTTGTACCCTTTTTAAGAGGACCTTTTGCGGATGCTTTTAATTTATTTTTAGGAGAACCTTGACTATAAGTTTGTACAAAATATTTTTTATCTCTTGCAATTTCAAGAGTAAGTTTTTTAGATAGCGCGTTAACAACAGAAATTCCAACGCCATGCAAACCGCCAGAAGTTTTGTAATTATTTTTTGAAAACTTGCCCCCAGAATGTAGTGTTGTCATAATGACTTCAACTGCAGGTATTTTAAATTTTGGATGCTTATCAACAGGAATACCTCGCCCATTATCAGAGATTTCAATCGTGTCCTGGGAAACTAGCTTAATTTCTACCTTATTTGCAAAACCAGCAACAACTTCATCCATAGAATTATCTAGTACCTCGCTTACCAGGTGATGCATTGCCATTATATCTGTTCCCCCAATGTACATTCCGGGTCGCTTTCTAACCGGTTCTAAACCTTCAAGGACTTCAATATCTTTTGCGGTGTAAGATGTGTTTGAATTTTTTATTGTCTTTTTGGATGAACTCTTCTTTTTAATTGATTTATTTTTCTTTGATTTCTTTCTCATAACAAACAATACAACTAATAATAGATTCTTTACATTGTGTAATATTAATTTACTCTAACAGCATGAATTTATTAGGATTTTAGTATGCCGGTTATTGAATCAAAAATAATGATTAATTCAGAGTCCTTCAAAAAAAATCAGGAGGACCATCAAAAGCTTATTGATGAAATTAGAACTTTAGAACAAAAAATAGCAGATAATTCCGCTAGGTCTAAGGCTAAGTTTGATAAAAGAGGACAGTTGCTGCCCCGTGAAAGATTAAAAAGACTTTTAGATCCAGGTAGTTTTTGGCTTCCATTATCCACCCTTGCTGGTTACAAGATTGGCGATGATGATGGCGATAAAAATATTGGATGGGGAAACTCTATTAGCGGTATTGGTTATGTTGCAGGCGTTCGTTGCATGATTGGTGTTTCAGATGCGGGTATTAAAGGGGGAAGTGCATCTGCGATGGGCACTGAAAAGGCGTTAAGAGGCGCTCAAATAATTTTTGAAAATAAATTACCTTTTATTCAGTTAATAGAGAGTGCTGGTGCAAATCTACTGAGACAGACCGATATGTTTATTAAGGGCGGTAGAAGTTTTGCCAATCTTTCTAAAATGTCAGCAATGGGAATTCCGACAATTGGCGTAGTTCACGGTTCATCAACTGCAGGTGGCGCTTACCAGACAGGCTTATCAGACTACATAATTGTAGTTAAAGAAAGATCAAAAATATTTTTAGCTGGTCCTCCTTTATTAAGAGCTTCGCTTGGTGAGATTGCTACTGACGAAGAAATTGGTGGAGCAGATTTACATTTTGCAGTTTCCGGACTTGCTGAATATATGGCAAACGATGATGCACATGCAATCGAGATTGCAAGAGATGTAATGAAGAATATTGGATGGAATAATGATTTCATTTCTACTCAAAAGTCTGAGTATGATGAGCCCGTTTATTCACCTGATGAGTTAACAGGGGTTGTTCCAGTTGATTATAAAACCCCATATGATTGCAGGGAAGTGATTGCAAGAATTGTTGATGGTTCTGATTTTTTAGAGTTTAAAGAAGGCTGGGGCAAAACCCTCATAACAGGACATGCAACTATTCAAGGTTATAAAGTTGGAATTTTAGGGAACAATGGACCGATATTTTCTGAAAGTGCTAATAAAGCTACTCAATTCATACAAATTTGTTCTCAATCAAATACGCCGCTAATTTTTCTTCAAAATATAACCGGCTTTATGGTGGGTACTAAAGAGGAAGCAAAAGGAATGATAAGACACGGATCAAAGATGATACAGGCGGTTACTAATTGCACCGTTCCTAAAATAACACTTAGGATTGGAGCCTCTTTTGGTGCGGGAGAATATGGAATGGCGGGAAGATCTTATGATCCTAGATTTTTATTCTCATGGCCTAATGCAAAAATGAGTGTGATGGGTGGGGAACAGGCCGCTAGAACAATGGCTCAAGTTGCTCTTGAGGGCGCTGAACGAAAAGGTCAAGATCCCAAAAAAATATATGGAGAGAACCTTGAAATGCTTGAAGGTATGAAGCAAAAAATAATCGATCAGTACCGTGAGGAAGGTGAAGCAATATTTTGCTCAGCGAGATTATGGGATGACGGAATTATTGATCCAAAGAATACAAGAAAGATTTTAGGTGAATGCTTAAATATTATCAGCGATGGCGATAAGAGAGAGTTAAAACCAAATACTTTTGGCGTTGCAAGAATGTAATTAATTTTTTCCTGGAAGAATATCAAGATATTTTGAAATAATGCCCAGCATTACTTCATCTGATCCACCGCCAATTGAACCTAAACGTCCATCTCTATACGCTCTTGAAATAGGTGACTCATCCATATAGCCCATTCCACCCCAATATTGCAAGCATTCGTCGTTAACTTTTCTAGAAAGTCGTGTGGCTTTTAGCTTTGACATTGAAGCCAATTTTGTACAATCACCACCATTTACATGTATCTCAATTCCTTTCCATGTAAGTGCTTTTAAGGCTTCAACCTCCGTCATCAGCTCGGAAAGTTTGTAATGAACAATCTGATTGTCAAGAATAGGCTTACCAAATGTCTTTCTTTGTCTTGTATAATTAATGGTCTCATTAATAGCTAATTCACAGCCAGTATAGCCAGCAATAGCTGCATAAAGTCTTTCTTCTTGAAACTGCATCATTTGATAAATAAAGCCTTTACCTTCTTCTCCGACTAAATTTTTCTGCGGCACTCTTACATCGTCAAAAAATATTTCAGCAGTATCAGACGAATGCATACCCATTTTTTTTAGTTTACGATTAATTGTGACACCCTTTGCCCTCTTGCCATCTTCCTTAAGGGGCACACATATAAGAGATTTATTTAAATGTTTATTCTTATTGTCAGTTTCAGTATTTGCAAGCATACACATCCAGTCTGCTTGAGTGCCATTTGTAATCCACATTTTTGATCCATTTATTACGTAATCATCACCATCCTTAACAGCATGAGTTTTAATAGCAGCCACGTCAGAACCAGCACTTGGTTCAGAGACACCAAGGCAAGAAACAAGATCTCCGGTAATAGACGGTTTTAAAAATTCATTACATATCTCTTCACTGCCGAAGCGCGCCAATGCTGGAGTTGACATATCTGTCTGTACACCAATAGCCATTGGAACACCGCCGCATTTAATATGTGCCAATGCCTCATTAAGAACTGCTCCGTATGAATAGTCTAATCCAGACCCACCGTATTTTTCAGGTTTAGTTACTCCAAGAAATCCTTGATCACCTAATTTTTTGAAAAGTTCATGGGCTGGGAAAATTTCATTTTCTTCCCACTCGTCTACATAGGGGTTGATTTCATCTTCAACGAATTTAAGAGCTGATCTCTTTAACTCTTCATGTTCTGTTGTTAGTTCCATTTTAATATATATAGCATTTTATTTACAAAGGTCACCCTTTAGAATTCAACTAATTGTCACACACTAAAGTAGTTTTTGTATTCAATAGGGTGAGGAGAGTGTTCTAGATCATATACATCTTCCATTTTCAGGTCTATATATGCATCAATTTGGTCATCAGTAAAAACTCCACCTTCAGTTAAAAAAGCTCTATCTTCGTCAACTGCCTCAAGTGCCTCTCTAAGAGAACCGCAAACAGTTGGTAATTTTTTAACCTCTGCCTCTGGTAATTCATAAAGATCTTCATCGGCTGCATTTCCTGGGTCAATTTTATTTTTTATACCGTCCATCCCTGCCATTAGCATTGCTGAAAATGCCAAATAAGGATTTGCCGAAGGATCAGGAAACCTTACTTCAACTCTTTTTCCTTTCGGATTATCTGAAACAGGTATCCGACAAGAGGCAGATCTGTTTCTTGCAGAGTATACAAGTATTACAGGGGCCTCAAACCCTGGTATCAGTCTCTTATAACTGTTTGTGCTAGCATTCGTAAACGCATTAAGTGCCCTTCCATGTTTTATTATCCCACCAATGTAGTGCAATGCCATCTCGGATAAGCCTGCATATTTATCTCCTGCAAATAGAGGTTCACCATTTTTCCATATGGATTGGTGTGTATGCATTCCAGTTCCATTATCACCTTTAACTGGTTTAGGCATGAATGTAGCAGTTTTACCAAATGCATTAGCGACCATGTGTACACCATACTTATAAAGCTGCATAGCATCGCCCTGTTTGAGTAAAGTATCAAACTTTAGTCCCAATTCATGTTGACTTGGAGCAACTTCATGATGATGTTTTTCCATCTTCAGTCCTAAATTTTTTAATTCTTCAAGAAATTCTGTTCTTATATCTTGTGCGCTATCAACAGGCGGTACAGGAAAATATCCTCCTTTAACACCTGGTCTGTGTGCTAAGTTGCCACTTTCGTAAGAGCGTCCAGAATTATATGGACCTTCAGTACTATCAATTTCAAACATTGATTTGTTCATATCAACTTGAAATTTTACATCATCAAATATAAAAAACTCTGCTTCTGGACCCATATATATAGTATCGCCAATTCCACTTGCTTTGACATACTCTTCTGCTTTTCTTGCAGTTCCTCTTGGATCTCTCTCATATGGTTCCTTTGACACTGCATCGAGAACATCGCAAAATACAATTAATGTTGGTTGGGCTGTAAAAGGATCCATTACCGTTGTGGTTAAGTCCGGTTTGAGAACCATGTCTGACTCATTTATAGCTTTCCAGCCAGATATAGAGGATCCATCAAAGAAGACTCCGCTGTTTAGGAGATCATCGTCTACTGCTGTACCGTCCATCGTTAAATGTTGAAGTTTGCCTTTTGGATCAGTAAATCTCATATCGAGATACTTGACTTCACCATTTTTAAATTTTTTTAGTACTTCGTTTGCAGTACCCATATGATCCCCTAATTATGGAATTTATTTAGTCAAAGTCCCAACTATATGTGATACAATTTTGTATGGATCAGCATTCGATGCTGGCCTTCTATCTTCAAGATACCCATTCCAATTATGTTCAACAGTATAAACTGGAATACGTATACTAGCACCTCTATCACTTACACCATATGAAAATTTATCGATACTTTGTGTCTCGTGAAGTCCAGTAAGCCTCATATTATTGTCAGATCCATAAGCCGCAATACCTTCTTCATGAACCTTTCCAAGTTTGTCGCACATTGATGTAAATAATTCTTCTGATCCAGAAGATCTCATTTGTTCATTAGAAAAATTAGTGTGCATACCAGAACCGTTCCAATCACCAGTTTTTGGTTTTGGGTGAAAGTTCACTCCAACGCCGTGTTCCTCAGCAGTTTTCATGAGTAAATATCTGCTTACCCATAAATCATCAGCTGCTTTAATACCTTTTCCAAAGCATTGATATTCCCATTGGCCAAGTGCAACTTCTGCATTAGTTCCAGTAAGCGTAATCCCAAGATCTATACAAGCTTTTAGATGTGCATCTGATATGGCTCTTCCAACAACATTGCCCGCTCCAACACCACAATAAAATTCGCCTTGCTCTCTTGGCGTGCCATCTTCCCAGCCAAGTGGTTCACCAGTTTTAGCGTCAGTTAAAAAGAATTCTTGTTCAAAACCAAACCACCATTCGTCTGAAACAACTTCCGCTGCCGCAGCTCTAAAGTTTGATGGATGAGTTGTATGGTCTGCAGCCTGTACCTGTGTCATTACTATATCGTGTCCATTTGGATTAGAATAAGTTTGAACAGGAAGAAGAAGACAGTCTGAGCTTCCTCCCTCTGCTTGTTGAGTAGATGAACCATCAAATGACCAGTCCGGTGCTGATTTTTCTTCGGTTGCTTTTACTTTACTTCTCATAAAAGGCTCTGGCGTATAACCATCGAGCCATATGTATTCATAAGTTTTCATATCTGACATTAATTTCTCCCTGAATTAAGTTTATAATGCGTCCGAACCAGTCTCGCCTGTACGAATTCTCATAACTGTTTCAATGTTAGAAACAAATATTTTACCATCACCAATACGATTTGTGTTTGCTGAAGCTCTAATCGCCTCGACGGCCGTATCGACAAGATCATCTTGTAAGATTATTTCTAATCTAATTTTCGGAAGAAAATCACCATATTCAACACCAGTGTTAACTTCAGTAAAACCTCTTTGCCTACCTAAGCCTTTGGCTTCAGATATAGTGATCCCACGCACCCCAACTTTTTCAAGTGCTTCTTTTACATCATCTATCTTAAATGGCTTTATGACAGCTTCGATTTTTTTCATTATGAGTTAACTCTTAAGTTTTATACATTAATTTTCTGAAAGAAGTTAAAATTAATGATAGAATGTATATATAATGTTTTTATGCCAAATTGACATATAGATTTAATTATAAGTAGAGGTAAATTTTACATATCTTTATTTAAAACATGCACTTATAGGCGATTTCTAATAAATGACTCAATACATCCTTAGTAATAAAGAAATGGCAAAGGCTGACCTTTTAACTATTGAATCTGGTATTTCTAGTTTGGATCTGATGTTTAACGCAGGAAAGAAAGTTTTCAATAATCTTCCTGTTCAAAGAGGTAAAAGGGCGCTCTTTATATGTGGTCCGGGAAATAACGGTGGCGATGGCTATGTTGCAGCTGACCTTCTTTTAAAGCAAGGTATGGAAATTGATATTTATTGCCCCATTAGTAAAGCCAAGGAAAGTAATGACAATTTATATTATAAGCAAAAACTTAATAAATCATTATTTGTCACTAAAATTAAAAGTTTATCAAATTATTGTTATGTAGTTGATGCTTTGTTTGGTACAGGGTTATCAAGGACAATGTCAAATGATTTAAGTTCCTTAGTTCATAATATTAATCAATCTAAATTAGATGTTTACTCTGTAGATATTCCATCTGGCATTAATGGCGATACATCTGCTGTTCTTGGAGAAGCTTTTAAAGCTTCAAAAACAATTACTTTTTTTAATAAAAAAAAATGTCATTATTTGTATCCTGGTAAAAAATATTGTGGAGAAATAGTAGTTGAGGATATTGGAATTAAAAATAATGTATTTGATAAAATCATGCCAAATATAAAAAAAAATGATCCATCATTATGGATTAAAAATTTTCCATTTCCAGTTTCGAGCGATCATAAATATTCAAGAGGAATGCTTGTAATTAATACTGGTCCTCAATTTCAAACTGGAGCAGCTCGATTAGCTGGTCGATCAGCTATGCGCGTTGGGGCAGGAGCAGTAACAATGGTCTGCGACAAAGAAACAGCAAAAATATTAGAACCACAAATCTCTGTTGAATTACTATCAGTGATAAAAGAAAAAAACGATTTTCAAAAACTTTTAAAAGACAAAAGAGTTTCAAGTGTTCTCATAGGCCCAGGAAATGGAGTAAACGATGAAACGAAAGCAAGAACTTTAATGGCACTAGCTTTTGTGGATCATTGTGTAATTGATGCAGACGCAATTACATGTTTTGAAAATAATCCAGAAGAATTATTCATAGATACTTATCCGCATACAATACTCACGCCTCATGAGGGTGAATTTAAAAGACTATTTGGTGAAGGTATCGCGTTAATGGATGATAAAGTGCTCAAGTGTGTTGAAGCAGCCAAATTAGCAGGAAGTATAGTTTTACTCAAAGGTGCTGATACAGTTATTGCTGACCCTGAAGGTAATGTTGTGATTAACGCAAGTGAAGCTCCATATTTAGCAACCGCAGGATCAGGAGATGTTCTTGCTGGAATCATTGCTTCACTTGTTGGAGATAATAAGATGAATGCCTTTGATGCGGCTTGCGCTGGAGCATATATTCACTCAAAGCTGGGAGAAATGATAGGTCCAGGACTTATAGCTGAGGATCTTATTGACAACATTCCTCTGATGATTAAAAAGCTGCATTCGTATGTCAACGATATTAAATAAAATAATTGTAGCCTTAGTTTTTCTTATGCTTCTGCTAGTTAGCACACTTTATGCAGAAGAGTCATACATTTTTAAAACAAATAAAACTGAATTTATTGGTTCGGTAGCAAAAGAAAAGGGAGATAAAAAGACAATTTCCTTTGTTGGAATTCCCTTTGCAAAGCCTCCAGTAGGTGACCTGAGATGGAAAGCTCCCAGGGAATTAGATGGCTATCCTGAAACATTTAAAGCAACCACTCTACCGAATAGGTGTATGCAAGTTAGTAACTTTTATGATTCAATGGATGGCATTGAGGGTGAGTCAATCATAGGTTCAGAAGATTGTTTGTATTTAAATATATATCTTTCTGAAAAAGCATATAAGAGCAAAGAGAAGCTGCCAGTTGTTTTTTGGATTCATGGTGGCGGCAATACCTGGGGATATTCAGCTTCAAATATATTTACATCAGGTGATTTTATTTTAGATCACGACGTAATATTAGTCACAACAAACTACAGGCTTGGGCCTTTTGGATGGTTTGCGTACAGCGGGTTAAATCAAGACTCAGAAAACCCTTTAGATAGTACTGCTAATTTTGGAACATTAGATATTATAAAATCCCTTGAATGGGTGAATAAATATATTTCCTTTTTTAATGGTGATCCAGAGAACATAACAATTTTTGGCGAGTCTGCTGGAGCTCGAAATGTGATTTCTCTTATGTCTTCACCATTAAGCAAAGATTTGTTTCAAAGGGGTATTTCGCAAAGTGGCTATCTTGGATCAGACTCACTTGAATACTCTGAAAACAATGAAAGGGCTGGTTCTTTGAGTTTATTAAAACACCTTATTAAATCTGAAAATCCAAATATTGCTGATGAAGAACTTTCTAGTTTTATGGGCAATAAATTTCTGTCCAAAGAATTTTTAAGATCAGCAAATGCAAACGATATAATTTCTTATTATCGGGTGAGAAATGATACTGGTGGATTAATAGACGTTCCAAATGTAATCCCAGACGGTGTTGTTATTCCAATGAAAGGTATATACGGGGTATATCGTGATGGCGAAATGCACGATAAACCCATGATATTTGGTTCTACAAGAGATGAAGACAAACTTTTTATGTTCGCAAATGATGCATTCGTTGAAAGACCTCTTGCTTTTCTTAGACCTGTTTCCGAATATTTCGATTTATACGTAAAGCCAAAAGATCCAAAATTCTATGATGTATATGCAAGATACATGGCAGAATCATGGAAATATGGTGCAGTAGATCTCCCGTCCGACTTCACATCTTTAAATAAGAGTTCGAATGTATACGCATATAGATTTGATTGGGATGAGCAAAACAGTGACTTAGGTTTAGATCAGATAATTGGCTTTAATATTCCAGGTGTGAATATAAATCTTGATTTGCCGAGGTTATTAGGTGCTGGACACGCAATGGAATTAGCTTTTATTTTTAAGTCTGGCGGTTTATTGGGTGAGAGTTTTGATGCGATTAATGACATAATGTATGACGAAGATAACAGAGAGACAGATTTAGATTTGGCAACAAAAATGGGAAAGTACTGGGTAAATTTTGCATATGATGGAAATCCAAATTCTATACCCTATGATGTAAATACAGAATGGATGCCTTGGGATGCCAAGAAAGGGAATGAGAGGTTCATAGTTTTTGATTCAGTAAATGATAAAGGTATTGCAATGTTTAATAATACTTTATCGGCTAATTCAATTCTTCAGGGGATATCAAGTGAGAGCATAACTGTTGATCAAAAGTGCTATATAATTGATAAAATGTTTAATAGAACAACTCTTACTGACGAGGAAGTGGATGAAATTTACAGAACCTTTATGAGCGGTAAGTGCACTAGAGCCTAAATTTTATTTAGCTCAACTTTATAGTCATCAACGATAGTTATTTCCTGAATACCATCGATGTGCATCTTAAATTTCTTATATTCTTCTTTTTCTTTCACTTTTTTTCGAGCTTCTTTTTCATCTTTTGCACAGATAAAGATATTAGTGTGTCCTTCGTAAAAGCCATCTGAAATATTACGATCATAAAAACCTGTATGGACTTGAAACAATTTCATATTATTTAATAATTAGATCATGAAAAAAGAAAACTTGCCATCTAAAATATGCCCAGTTTGTAATCGCCCTTTCAACTGGAGAAAAAAATGGAGATTGAACTGGGACAGAGTAATATACTGTTCAAAAAAGTGCGCCGGAATAAAAAAGGCTTAAACGATATTTCTTTTTCTGCCTTTATAAAAAGAATTTATATTTTTTATTAATTGATTGATTGCTTCTTGCAAGGTTTCATTTGATGCCCATGCAGTATGGGGTGTCCAAATGAAATTTGATTTCTTTAACATTCTATAATAAGCGTGAGACTTTTTTGGAGGTTCACTAGTTGTGACATCAATTCCAGCTCCTGCAATGATTTTTTGTTTTAATGCTTTTGCTAGATCATTTTCATTAACTACACCACCCCTGGCAGTATTAATTAAGATCATATTTTTTTTCATTATTTTTAATTCTTTAATTGTTATCAGGTTTTTTGTTTTCTCATTCAAGGGACAATGAATAGATAAGTAGTCCAGAGATGATAAGAATTTTAAGAATTTAGTTTTTTTATAATTTCTTACTGAAAAATAATTAATATTCATTCCAAATGCTTTAGCTATTCTGCCAACTTTCATACCGATTGAACCTTTTCCAATTACGCCCAATGTTTTGCCATGTAGGTCATTTATTTCTCTGCTAAGTAATGCAAATACTTTTCTTTTTTGCCAAAGTTTCTTGTTTATATCTTTCTCGAGACCTTTAATATTCTTAGAAAGCGCAAGCATGAGGGTTAAAACGTGTTCAGCAACCGAGATAGAAGCGTAGTCTCTTAGATTGCATATGGATATGTTATGTTTTTTGCAGTACTCTAAGTCTATTATATTCGTTCCTGTTGCAGTTATCGCAATTAGTTCTAAATTTTTTGCACTAGATAAATTATCTCTATTCAGTTCAATTTTATTGGTAACAATTATATGTGCTTTCTTAATCCTTTTTTTGACTTCTTTTACCTTTGTAAAATTATGGTTTTTCCACTTATGATTAAAATCAAGTTTTGGAAATAAAATATTAGACGGAAAAGTGGATCTATCTAAAAATACAATATTTTTTCTCATAATTAATGGTCAAAACTATAGCATCAAATTTAAATATTTTACTGTATTCATCTAAAAAATAGTCTATTTTGCATTTTCTATTAATCGCGGATATGGTGGAATTGGTAGACACGCTGGTTTTAGGTACCAGTGAGGTAACTCATGGGGGTTCGAGTCCCTCTATCCGCACCAAAATGTTAGTAAGAAGATAATATGAGTTATAAAGAAGTATTAAATAAGGGTTTGAAGAGAGCTTATGAGTTCACAATTGCATCTGCAGATTTTAACACAAAGCTAGAGTCAAAAATTGAGGAAGTAAAAAAATCGGTAAAAATTGATGGCTTTAGACCAGGTAAAGTTCCAAATAATATCATTATGCAAAAACATGGTGATGCGATTAACAATGAAGTTTTGAATGCTGTAATAAATGAAAATGTCTCTAAAATAATACAAGAAGGAAAGCATCGTCCCGTTTCTCAACCGAAGGTTGATTACAAAGATAAGGAACAAGAAAAAAAAGATGTTGATAAAACGTTTAAAATTGAGTTTGAAGTTTTTCCAGAAATAAAATTAGCCGACTTTACTAAAATCGAAATCGAGTCAACTTCGGTAAAGCTTGATAAAAAAGAAATTGATAAACGAATAGACTTAATTGCCAAATCTCAAAGAACATATAAGGAGCAAGTTAGTGATTATAAAGCTAAGAAAGAGGACTCTGTCTTATTAGATTATGAAGGAACCATCGATGGCAAGAATTTTGATGGAGGTAAGGCAGAAAGTCAGACAATTGTAATTGGCTCTGGACGATATATAAAGGATTTAGAAGATGGCCTTGTGGGTCTAAAGAGTGGAGACAGCAAAAAGATAAACGTCAAGTTTCCTGCAGATTATTCAGCAAAAGAGTTACAAAATGCTGATGCTGTGTTTGATTGTAATATTAAAAAAATAAGTTCACCCGTTGAGTCAAAAGTAGATGATGAATTAGCAAAATCAATGGGCGCAACTGATTTAAAGGATTTAAAAAGTAAGGTCGAAAATCAAATGCAAAGTGAGTACTTAGATCTAACAAAAAA
>CABZCR010000008.1 GCA_902524285.1 uncultured Pelagibacteraceae bacterium
GAAGACTGATCGCAAATTTGAACCTGCTATTTCGTTGGACGAGGCAGATCAACAATATAATAGATGGTTAAAAACTGTAAAAGGATTGATTAATAATGGTTGATGTAAAAAATAGTGTTTCAAAAGAAGAATGGGAAACAAGGCAAGACTTGGCAGCATTCTATAGAACAATTCCATATTTTGGTTGGGATGATTTAATTTTCACGCACATTTCTGCTAAAGTGCCAGGAGCTGAAGATGAATTTCTAATTAATCCTTACGGATTTTTATTTGATGAAATAACTGCTTCAAACTTGGTGAAAGTTAATTTAAAGGGAAAAATACTTAGTGACACAAATAATTTTATAAATCCTGCAGGATTTACTATTCATAGTGCAATACATGAGTCAAGAGAGGATGCACATTGTATTGTGCATCTTCACTCAAATGACGGTGTGGCAGTAGCTTCACTGAAAGAGGGTTTGTTGCCTTTATCTCAAACTGGAATGTTAGTAAGAAGTCAAATCGCATATCACGATTATGAAGGAGTTGCACTTTTTGAAGAAGAAAAAGAAAGATTGGTTAAGGATCTTGGTAAAGCGCGTTTAATGATACTTAGAAATCATGGAACATTGGCTTTAGGTAAAAATGTTGCGGAAGCATTTACAAATATATATTTCTTAGAGAAAGCGTGCTCTTATCAAGTGAGGGCTCTTTCTGGAAATCTTGAATTGAACTACCCCTCAAAGGAGTCAATTGAAACAACAAGACAGCAAGGTGAGGGAAGAGAAATGGCTGCGGCTTTATTATGGCCTGCAGTGAAAAGAAAGATGGAACGATTAGATTCATCTTTTCTTAATTAATCAAAATAAAGAAGGAGATATAAATGAAAGTATTGTGCATTTTATACGATGATCCAAAAGGGGGAATGCCGGAAAGTTATCCTGTGGAAACTTTGCCAAAAATCGAAAAGTATCCAGATGGACAGACATTACCAACGCCAAAAGGGATAGATTTTAATCCGGGAGAATTGCTTGGATGTGTTTCCGGTGAACTAGGCCTAAGAAAATTTCTTGAAGATGCAGGCCATACATTGGTAGTTACTAATGATAAAGATGCTCCTGGATGCGTAGCAGAAAAAGAACTTGTTGATGCTGATGTAGTAATTTCACAACCTTTCTTTCCATTTTATCTAACAAAAGAACGTATTGCTATGGCTAAAAATTTAAAAATGGCAATAACTGCTGGTATCGGTTCGGACCACGTAGATTTACAGGCTGCTATGGATAATAAAATAGATGTAATGGAAGTTACCTTTTGTAATTCAAGGTCCGTAGCTGAGCATATTGTGATGATGATTTTATCTTTGGTTAGAGATTATCATAACCAATACCGAATTATTAATGAGGGTGGGTGGAATATTGCAGATGCAGTACAAAGATCATACGACCTTGAAGGTATGCATGTAGGTACAGTTGCTGCTGGAAGAATAGGCTTAGATGCATTAAGAAAACTTAAGCATTTTGATGTTCATATGCATTATTTTGACAGACATAGACTACCAGAGTCAGTAGAAAAAGAATTGAATTTGACTTTTCATGACTCAGTTGAGTCAATGGTAGGAGTATGTGATGTTGTTACAATCAATTGTCCACTTCACCCTGAAACTGAAAATCTATTTGACGATGAGATGATCGGTAAAATGAAAAAGGGAGCATATATTGTAAATACTGCACGTGGTAAAATCTGTAATCGAGATGCAATTGCCCGCGCATTAGAGTCTGGTCAATTAAGTGGCTACGCTGGTGATGTATGGTTTCCACAACCTGCTCCAAATGATCACGTGTGGAGAACGATGCCAAATCATGGAATGACTCCACACACTTCAGGAACTTCGCTATCAGCACAAGCAAGATACGCAGCTGGTGTTAGGGAAATTCTTGAATGCTTTTTTGCTGGAGAGGTTCAAAGAACGGAATACACAATTGTTAAAGATGGCTCACTTGCTGGAACAGGCGCTCACTCTTATAGCAAGGGTTCTGCTACAAGTGGTTCCGAAGAAGCGGCAAAATATAAGAGAAAATAGTCTAAATTTTATATTGGGACGGAGTAAATTCCGTCCTATATAATATAAATATGCTAGGTGTATTTAAAAATTATTTTTCACACTCAACCATTTATGGCTTCTTAACAATGGCAGTTGTTGGAATATACTACATTGTTTCAAACGGACTGTTATCTGAATATTTATTCTGGTTTTTTATACCTATTATTCTAGCTCCTTTTTATGAATGGTATGTTCATAAGTATCAACTACATAGAGAGCTTACAAAAAAGAAAGGTTGGTACAGAAGATATCAAATTATACTACACCATGGACACCACAGAGATCCTGATAATATTAAACTACAATTTGCGCCTTGGAGATACCTAATCTATACATATGGACAAGTATATTTGCTCTATTCACTTATACTTTGGAGCTTTCCTGCAGCAATGGTACCTTTTACAGGCCATCTAGTTTACCACTTGTGGTATGAATGGATACATTTGGCTCATCATTCTAGAGAGTATAAACCTTTTTCAATAATTGGAAAAAAATTGAGAGATGCTCATATGAGTCATCATTTTCATAATGAGAATTATAACTGGGGCATTACAAATATGATCGGTGATTATTTCTTTAGAACTCTAAAGGACAATAAATCCATTAAGAAAAGTGCTACTGCAAAGTCTATAGCGGGTTATACAGATTAAATCAATGGTGTCCCCACACGAACTTGAACCGCGAACCTATTGATTACAAATCAATTGGTCGATATACTATTTAGTTATTATTAAAAAATATGGAGTAATAAATGTTTGTATCTTTTACCGATTGGGAATTCGACGGAAATATTGAAAATGCCGTTGAAAATATGAAAGGTTTTTGGCCTGAGATGAAAAAGCATGGAGCAACTAATATGCGCGCAACAGTCACGGGCGAAAAAACACTTAGAACGATGACTATTTGGAGTAGCGAAGAACAAATGAAAGCTAACATCGATGAAATTAGAGCAGCGGCTGCTAAAGCTGTAGGAATGACCACAACAGATGGAATGATGGGTACAATCGCAGTCGAGCTTGAATGATTAATTAATCAGAAGCAGTTTTTATAATTAAGTGGTGCCCCCACACGGACTTGAACCGCGAACCTATTGATTACAAATCAATTGCTCTACCAATTGAGCTATAGGGGCAACTAATAAAACTTTTAAATTTTTAAGTTTTAATTGTCTATAATTATTTGTAAAATGCGACTATGAAAAAATTCTTAGATTTTATTGGTGGCCAAATTGCTTTAGCTTATTTAGTAGTTTTCTTTATTCTAGTAATCTCAATGATAGCTCTAGCTTTTTAAATTTATATTTGAAATATAGAACATCATTATAGCTGCTGTATTTGATACATTTAAACTTTCAAGATTATCACTTATTTTTATCTTAAGATTTTCGTCACACAGTGAATCCGTGATCTTTCTCATTCCTTTGTTCTCTGAACCTAAAACAAAAACAATTTTTTTTGGAAATTTTATATCTGTTATTAAGCTTTTAGCTTTCATGTCTAAGCCATAAATCCAATAACCATTATCTTTTAACATTTTTATACAAGAGCTTATATTTTGGATTTTTGTAAATGGGACTTTATCTATGGCACTAGATGCTGTTTTTGTTAAAAATGAATTTTCAGTTACTGAATTATTGTTTGTCAATATTATACCATCAATGTTAAATGCGAGAGCAGATCTAAATATTGCACCAACATTTTGTGGATCATCCAGTTGATCCAATAAAAAGATAATAGATTTTTCATCATTTATACTTTTGATAAAATCAGAGAGTTGGGGTGTTTGTATTTTTTCTACTCTTAAACAAATTCCTTGATGATTTGAGATGCCCTTCAAAAGCAAGTCAATTTCATCTCTAGTTTTTTTAATGCACATGACATTTATATTTTCTAGTTTTATTTCATTTTTGAGTTTTTTTTCAGCTTCAGATGTCAAATAAACTTCGTATTTAACTCTATTCTTATTCATTAGAGCCCCAACCACAGCATGATGGCCGTATATCCAGTAATCAGAATTTTGCCGTTTTTTTGGGAGTTTTTTTGATCTCTTGTTCATCACCTCGATAATTTAACATTTATAATTTATTTGGGTTCAAAAATATTAATATTTATTGATTTAGGGTCTTTTTTTCCATATAAGTCACCCCTTAAGGTTCTATAGACTAAGTCTAGGGAAACTTATCTTGAGATGTTGAAAACTATCTCGGGAGGGGTGCCCGAGTGGTTAAAGGGGACGGGCTGTAAACCCGTTAGCTATGCTTACGTTGGTTCGAATCCAACCCCCTCCACCACGTTAAGGTACCTTAGGGTAGCTTGAAGGAATAAGCGGGTGTAGCTTAGTGGTAAAGCTCCAGCCTTCCAAGCTGATTACGAGGGTTCGATTCCCTTCACCCGCTCCAAAATAACGAAGACTAAAAACTGAGAGGAACAAAAAAATGGCTAAAGAAAAATTCGATCGTAGTAAACCACACTGTAATGTAGGTACTATAGGTCACGTGGATCATGGTAAAACAACTTTGACCGCGGCAATAACAAAAGTATTATCAGAATCAGGTGGAGCAGAATTTACAGCATATGATGCAATCGATAAGGCTCCAGAAGAAAAAGAACGTGGAATTACAATTTCTACGGCTCATGTTGAATACACAACAGATGCAAGACACTATGCACACGTTGACTGCCCAGGACACGCTGACTATGTAAAAAATATGATTACAGGTGCTGCGCAAATGGATGGGGCAATATTAGTTGTGAACGCTGCAGATGGACCAATGCCACAAACTAGAGAGCATATACTTCTTGCACGTCAGGTTGGTGTTCCAGCAATAGTTGTTTATTTGAATAAAGTAGATCAAGTTGATGATGCAGAATTATTAGAGCTTGTTGAAGTTGAGATCAGAGATATTCTCAATGAATATGAGTTTCCAGGTGACACTACTCCAATAGTTAAAGGTTCAGCTTTGGCAGCAGTAGAGAGTAGAGATGATGAAATTGGAAAAAATTCAATTGTGGAACTTATGAAAGCTGTAGACGATCATATACCTCAACCTGAGCGTGATAAGGATAAGCCATTCCTTATGCCGATTGAGGATGTATTTTCAATATCTGGACGTGGTACTGTTTGTACTGGAAGAGTTGAAAGTGGTATCGTTAAAGTAGGTGAAGAGCTTGAAATAGTTGGTATTAAAGAAACTCAAAAAACAACCTGTACTGGAGTTGAGATGTTCCGAAAACTTTTAGATACTGGTGAAGCAGGTGATAATATCGGTGCACTTTTAAGAGGCATTGAGAGAGACCAAGTTGAAAGAGGTCAAGTTCTTGCACATGTTGGCTCAATCACGCCACATACTAAATTTAAATGTGAAGCTTATGTATTAAAAAAAGAAGAGGGCGGCAGACATACCCCTTTCTTTACAAATTATCGTCCGCAGTTTTATTTTAGAACTACTGACGTTACTGGAGTCTGTAAGCTTCCTGATGGAACTGAGATGGTTATGCCTGGTGACAATATTGCAATGGAAATTGAGCTTATTGCACCAATTGCTATGGATAAAGGTGTGCGTTTTGCAATTCGTGAAGGTGGACGTACAGTTGGATCAGGCGTTGTAACAGAAATTATCTCATAACTGGAGGAGTGTAGCTCAACTGGTAGAGCACCGGTCTCCAAAACCGGGGGTTGGGGGTTCGAGTCCCTTCGCTCCTGCCACTTAAGGTAAATTTTTATGAAACCATTTAAGTTTTTTCAAGAAGTTAGAAGAGAAGGGAGTAAAGTCACTTGGCCTACTTCCAGGGAAACACTAACTGGTTCTGTCATGGTTGTACTAATCACTGCTTTTGCAGCAGTTTTTTTTCTCATAATCGATCAGATTTTCAGTTTTGGGCTAGATAAACTTATAGGAGTTGCTGTTTGAAATGTCACATAAATGGTACATAGTACATGCCTACTCTGGTTTTGAAAAAAAAGTTGCCGCAGCAATTTTAGACAAGGCAAAAACAAAAAATATCGAGTCTGCTTTCAGTGAAATCATTGTTCCAACTGAAGAGGTTGTTGAAGTAAAAAAAGGAAAAAAGAGAAATGCTGAAAGAAAATTTTTTCCAGGCTATGTGCTAACTAAAATGGAGATGACTGATGAAACATATCATATGGTTAAGGCTTTACCAAAAGTAAGCGGCTTTCTTGGCCACACACAGGGAAAGCCATCAGCAGTCCCTGAGAGTGAGATAAATAAGATTTTACAAGATATTGAAGAAGGTGTAACTAGTCCTAAACCATCTATTACTTTTGAAGTTGGAGAGCAAGTTAGAGTGAGTGATGGACCATTCGCTTCTTTCAATGGCTTAATTGAAGAGATAGATGAAGAAAGAGCGCGAGTGAAAGTATCTGTATCTATATTTGGCAGATCTACACCTGTAGAATTAGAATATACACAAGTAGAGAAAGCATAATGGCAAAAGAGATTGAAGGCACATTAAAATTACAAGTTCCTGCAGGACAGGCAAATCCCTCACCACCAGTTGGACCTGCTCTGGGCCAAAGAGGCATTAATATTATGGACTTTTGCAAAATGTTTAATGACAAAAGTAAAAATGAACAACCAGGTGTTATGCTGCCTGTTGTAGTTACCTACTTTACGGACAAGAGTTTTACAATGGATATAAAACTTCCACCCGCGTCATTCTTTATTAAAGAGACTCTAAAAATAAAAAAAGGATCAAAGGAACCTGGTAGGGATATAATAAAAACTATTTCAATTAAACAATGTGAGGAAATAGCATCTAAGAAATTAAAAGATTTAAATGCTAACACAGTAGAGCAAGGTGTTAAAATAATCGTTGGATCTGCAAAGTCGATGGGTATAGAGGTAACAGGTTAATGGGTAAAAGATTGAAAAATATTATTAAAGAGAATGATTTTTCAAAGAGCTACTCTGTTGAAGAAGCAGTAGATATGGCAATGAAAACATCAACAACTAAGTTTAATGAAACTATTGATATTTGCTTGAATTTAAATATTGACCCTAAGAATGGCGAGCAAAATGTTCGAGGTAAGATCAAGCTTCCAAAGAGTTTAGGAAAAAATGTAAAGGTTTGTGTATTTGCATCAGATGATAAACAACAAGAAGCCAAAGATGCCGGTGCTGACATTGTAGGATCAGATGAACTTGTAGAAAAAGTCGAAAATGGATTTATTGATTTCGATAGATGCATTTCTACTCCTGACATGATGTCCAAAGTTGGTAAACTTGGAAAAGTTCTTGGACCTCGTAATCTAATGCCTAATCCAAAATTGGGCAGTGTTACAAATGATTTAAGACAAGCAATTGAGGACGCTAAGTCGGGCGAACTAGAATTTAAAAACAGTGATACACTTATTCAGGCAGGGATTGCAAAATCTGATTTTGAAAAGATTGATGTTATTAATAATATAAAATTTTTCTATGAAACAATTTCTAAAGAAAGACCTTCAGGAATTAAAGGTGATTTTGTTAAAAAGGTATCAATCAGTCCTACAATGGGCCCGGGTATCAATATAAACTTGGATTCCTTTGGAGCGTAAAAATGAAAAGAGAACAAAAAGAAATATTTATTAAAAATTTGAAGACAATTTTAAGTGAGAATAGTCTTGTACTAGTCTTTCATTACAGGGGTATGTCCATGACCGATATGACTGAATTAAGAGTTCAGTCTTTCAATTCTGGATGCAACATAAAAGTTACTAAAAATAGGTTAACAAAATTGGCCCTCGAAGGTACGGATAAATCAGAGCTATCTGAACTTTTTGACGGACCAACAGCTATTGCCTACTCAAATGACCCTGTAGAATTGACAAAGCTTTTGACAAATTTTGCCAAAAATAACAGTAATTTAGTTATTCTTGGCGGAATAATGGATAATGAAATTTTAACTGTTGAAAAAATTGAAATTTTATCTAAATTGCCATCTCTCGAGGAAATAAGGGCACAATTAATAGGTTTGATAAGTACTCCTGCGCAAAAAATCGCATCAGTGTTAACTGTACCATCAGGCGACTTAGCAAGAGTGTTTAACGCATACAGTACAAAGTAATTTAATTAAGAAAGGGAATAAACATGGCTGACCTCCAACAAATAGTTGATCAACTATCCGATTTAACAGTTATTGAAGCTGCTGAGCTATCTAAAATGCTAGAAGAGAAATGGGGTGTATCTGCCGCTGCACCCGTAGCCGTTGCTGCTGCAGGAGCTGCACCTTCAGGTGATGCTGCCGCTGCAGAAGAAAAAGATGAATTTACAATTGTATTAGCTGCTGCTGGCGATAAAAAAATTAACGTTATTAAAGAAGTAAGAACAATCACTGGATTAGGCTTAAAGGAAGCAAAAGATCTTGTTGAGGGTGCGCCAAAGGAACTGAAAACAGGCGTCTCAAAAGATGAAGCTAATGGCTTTAAGGAAAAGTTAGAAGCTGCTGGCGCAACAGTAGAACTTAAGTAATTTTTTAAAATATTTTTTCTCAATAGCTTGCAACATTTAGCTATTGTTTATAGGACGAATACACATTAATGGTTAATACATTATCATTTACAGAACGAAAAAGAGTTCGTAAAAATTTTGGCAAGCTAAAAGAAGTTTCTAAATTCCCAAATCTTATCGAAATACAAAAAAAATCTTATGAAGATTTCTTACTTGAACATACAAATCCTTCTGAAAGACCAGATAAGGGACTGCAGAAAGTTTTTAAAAGTGTATTTCCTCTAGAAGATTTTTCTGGATCAGCGAGAATTGAGTACATTGAATATGATTTTCAGTCCCCAAAATTTGATGTTGATGAATGTCGTCAAAGAGACAAGACTTTTGCTGCTCCATTAAATGTAAAATTAAGACTAATTGTTTTTGATATAGATGAAGAAACAGAGTCTAGAACTGTAAAAGATATCAAAGAACAAGAAATTTACCTTTGTGATTTGCCTTTAATGACACAAAAAGGAACATTTATTACAAATGGAACAGAGAGAGTGGTTGTTAGTCAGATGCATAGAAGTCCAGGGGTATTTTTTGATCATGATAATGGAAAGACACATTCAAGTGGTAAACTATTATTTGGAGCAAGAGTTATTCCCTATAGAGGCTCGTGGTTAGATATTGAATTTGATCACAAGGATATTATTCATTGTCGAATCGATAGAAAAAAGAAAATTCCAATTACCACATTTCTCATGGCAATGGGAATTAAGCGTGATGAAATATTATCTTTATTTTATGGCACTGAAACTTACTCATTAAGTACAAAAGATGGCAAATGGAAAGTAAACTTTAACCCTAAAAATATCAAGACTGGAAAGTTGCAGAAAAATCTTGTCAATGCAGCTGATGGAAAAGTTGCTGTTAAGCAGGGAACAAAAATAAATCCAGCTATTGCAAAAAAGCTATTTAGTGATGGTCTTAAAAACTTATTGCTAGAAGATGATGAACTTATTGGTAAGTTTATTGCTGATGATATAATAAATGAAAAAACTGGAGAAATTTATTTTGAGTCATCTGACGAAATTACATCTGAAACAATTGAAAAAATCAAGGAACTAAAGATATCAAAAATACCTGTACTAGAAATCGATGGTATTAATGTAGGTTCATTTATACGTGACACGCTAAGAGTTGATAAAAACTTAAGTCCCGAGGAGGCTGTAGTTGAAATATATAAAGTACTCAGACCAGGTGAACCTCCAAACTTAGAAACAGCATTTGAAGTATTTAACTCGTTGTTTTTTAAATCAGAAAAATACGACCTTTCTGATGTTGGTAGGGTAAAGATGAATTATCGGCTTGATTTAGAATGCTCTGATACTGTTACAGTCCTTAGAAGTGAAGATGTAATCGAAGTTATAAAAACTGTAATGGATTTAAGAACTGGCAAAGGCGAAGTTGATGATATTGATCATCTTGGTAACAGAAGAGTTAGGTCAGTTGGAGAATTAGTTGAAAACCAATTCAGAATGGGTCTCATTCGTATGGAAAGATCAATTAAAGAAAGAATGAATTCTCTAGAAGTTGACGCTGCTACTCCCCAAGATATTATCAATGCTAAACCACTAGTTGCATCTCTTAAGGAGTTTTTTGGAACTTCACAATTATCCCAATTTATGGATCAAACCAACCCGCTGGCTGAGATTACACACAAAAGAAGATTATCAGCACTTGGACCAGGTGGTCTTAGCAGAGAAAGGGCAGGTTTTGAAGTTAGAGACGTACATCCAACACATTATGGTAGAATTTGTCCAATCGAAACACCCGAAGGACCAAATATCGGTTTAATAAATAGTTTAGCTTCTCACGCAAGAGTTAATCAGTACGGGTTTATCGAAAGCCCTTACAGAAAAGTAATTAAGGGAAAGGTTAGTAATGAAGTTGAATACCTCCCAGCCATGGAAGAGGCGGACTATACAATTGCTCAGGCCAACAGTGAATTGGATGATAAAGGCAGTTTTGTTACTAAATTAGTTTCTTGTCGAAGAAATGGTGATTTTGTTATGACTGTCCCTGAAGAAATCGACTATATGGATGTATCGCCTAAGCAAGTAGTTTCTTGTGCAGCCTCTTTAATTCCATTCCTTGAAAATGATGACGCCAATAGAGCTTTAATGGGATCAAATATGATGAGACAAGCTGTGCCTCTTATACAGGCTGAGTCTCCTTTAGTTGGAACAGGCGTTGAAAAGGTAGTAGCAGTAGACTCAGGTGTAACAATTGTAGCAAACAGAGATGGTATAGTTGATAAAATCGATGGAAAAAGAATTGTAGTGAGAGTTACTGAAAAAATTAAAACAACCGAGTCTGGTGTTGATATTTATACTCTCCAAAAATTTCAAAGATCAAATCAAAGTACATGTATAAACCAAAGACCTCTTGTAAAAGTTGGTGATAAAGTTGCAAAAGGTGACATAATCGCAGATGGCCCATCAACCCATTTTGGAGAGCTCGGTTTAGGTCGAAATGTAGTTGTAGCTTTCATGCCTTGGCGAGGCTACAATTTTGAAGACTCAATTTTAATTTCAGAAAAAATTGTTCAAGAAGATAAGTTTACTTCTATTCACATTGAAGAGTTTGAAGTAATGTCAAGAGACACTAAGTTAGGATCAGAAGAGATTACAAGAGATATACCAAATGCTGGAGATGAAATGCTTAGAAACCTTGATGAGGCAGGCATAGTATACGTTGGAGCAGACGTAAATCCTGGAGATATACTGGTTGGAAAAGTTACACCCAAAGGTGAAAGTCCTGTAACTCCAGAAGAGAAATTATTAAGAGCAATATTTGGAGAAAAAGCTACAGACGTAAAAGATACATCTTTAAGATTACCGCCCGGATCAAGTGGTATAGTTGTGGATGTGAAAGTTTTCAATAGATATGGTATTGAGAAAGATGATCGAGCTCTGTCTATTGAAAGAGATGAAATTGAAAAACTAGCCAATGATAGAGAAGCCGAGTTGGGTATTCTTAATAGGAATATAAAAGAGAGACTTGTTTCACTTATTAACGGAAAGTCAATAAATGAGACACCTGATGATGTTGAAAAGCAAAACAGTTACGATAAAACTACTTTGGATGAAATAAAGTTGGATTCTCTTTGGAAATTGAAGTTACAAAGTTCAGGCGATCAAAACGAAATTGATAATTTAAAAAAACAGTATGATATTGCTAGATCTGCAATTCAAACCCGCTTTGATAATAAAGTAGATAAAGTTCAAAGAGGTGACGAACTTCTACCAGGTGTAATGAAAATGGTTAAGGTATTTGTTGCAGTTAAAAGAAAATTACAGCCTGGTGATAAAATGGCTGGTAGGCATGGAAACAAGGGAGTAATAAGTAAAATTGCTCCAGTTGAGGATATGCCATATCTTGAAGACGGTAGAACAGTTGATATCGTATTAAATCCTTTGGGAGTTCCTAGTAGAATGAACGTAGGTCAAATATTAGAAACGCACTTAGGATGGGCCTGTGCCGGAATTGGAGAAATTATAAATAAATCTCTCTCACAGTACAAATCATCAAATGATCACTCTGTTATTGGACAATCTCTCGAAAAGGTTTACGGCAAAGACCAATATAAAAATGAGATTTCATCATTAAGTAAGGATGAACAAAAAGAACTTGCAATGAATATTGTTAATGGAGTTCCAATAAAAACACCTGTTTTTGACGGAGCTACTGAGTCTGAAATATCAGAAATGTTGGGTGAAGCAGGTTTTGATAAAAGTGGTCAAACTCAATTATGGGACGGTTTAACTGGCGAAAAGTTTGAGAGGAAAGTAACTGTTGGTTATATCTACATGTTAAAGCTGCACCATTTAGTTGATGATAAAATTCACGCGCGATCTATCGGACCTTACAGTCTAGTAACACAGCAACCACTTGGAGGTAAAGCCCAGTTTGGAGGGCAGAGATTTGGGGAAATGGAAGTCTGGGCACTTGAGGCTTATGGGGCGGCTTATACGTTGCAAGAAATTCTAACTGTCAAATCTGACGATGTTGCAGGTAGAACTAAAGTCTATGAAACTATTATACGGGGCGAAGATGTTTTTCAATCTGGAACACCTGAGTCATTTAATGTGTTAATAAAAGAAATTAGGTCGTTAGGTCTTAACATTGAACTTTCAAATTTGAATTAGGAAAACTTATGAGTCAATCATTAATGAATATTTTTAATCCAGCTGCATCAAGGGATGATTTTAATCAAGTAAAAATTTCAATTGCAAGTCCCGAGAGAATACTTTCATGGTCATATGGTGAAATAAAAAAACCAGAAACTATAAATTATAGA
Organism: uncultured Pelagibacteraceae bacterium; assembly: GCA_902524285.1. GTDB lineage: Bacteria > Pseudomonadota > Alphaproteobacteria > Pelagibacterales > AG-422-B15 > CACNXQ01. The sequence continues at coordinate 12,880 of CABZCR010000008.1, forward strand.
ACCTTTAAACCAGAAAGAGACGGTCTTTTCTGCGCGAGAATCTTTGGACCTATCAAAGATTATGAATGTCTTTGCGGTAAGTATAAGAGAATGAAATTTAAAGGTATTATTTGTGAAAAATGTGGAGTTGAGGTAACAAAAAAAGATGTAAGAAGAGAAAGAATGGGACATATTCAGCTAGCTGCCCCTGTTGCCCATATATGGTTTTTAAAGTCTCTTCCAAGCCGTATAGCTTTGATGATGGATATGAAGTTAAAAGATCTTGAAAAAGTTCTCTATTTTGAAAAATTCATGGTTACAGAACCTGGGTTAACCTCATTAATTCAAAATCAATTGCTTGATGAGGAAGAACTAGAAAAAGCAAAGGAAGAATATGGTGAAGATTCTTTCACTGCTGGTATAGGAGCTGAAGCAGTTAGAAAAGTTCTTGAAAGAATAGAGCTTGAGCCAGAGCTTGAAGCTTTACGTACAAAACTCTCTGAAACAAAAGCAGTTGCGTTATCAGAAAAATTAGTAAAAAGAATTAAAATTTTTGAGGCCTTCATATCATCTGGAAATAGACCTGAATGGATGATACTAACTTCCGTACCTGTTATTCCCCCTGAATTAAGGCCTCTAGTTCCGCTTGATGGAGGAAGATTTGCATCGAGTGATTTAAATGATTTGTATAGAAGGGTTATCAATAGAAATAATAGATTATCGAGACTTATCGAACTAAGAGCGCCGGACATAATTATTAGAAATGAAAAAAGGATGCTCCAAGAATCAGTTGATGCGTTATTTGATAACGGAAGAAGAGGGAGAGTCATTACAGGAACAAATAAAAGACCTCTAAAATCACTTGCTGAAATGCTCAAAGGTAAACAGGGTCGATTCAGGCAAAATTTATTAGGTAAAAGAGTTGATTACTCTGGTAGATCTGTAATTGTTGTTGGTCCTGAATTAAAACTTCATCAGTGTGGCTTACCAAAAAAAATGGCAATCGAGCTATTTAAACCATTCATATACGCGAGGTTAGAGTCCCTTGGTTTAGCAACTACACTTAAGCAAGCTAAGAAAATGGTTGAAAAAGAACGTCCAGAAGTTTGGGACGTCTTAGACCGTGTAATCAGAGAGCATCCAATAATATTAAATAGGGCACCCACACTGCACAGACTAGGTGTACAGGCTTTTGAGCCAGTTTTAATTGAAGGCAAAGCGATCCAGCTTCATCCTCTAGTTTGTACTGCTTTCAATGCAGATTTTGATGGTGATCAAATGGCAGTTCATGTTCCATTAAGCTTAGAGGCACAACTTGAGGCTCGAGTTCTTATGATGTCAACAAACAATATACTTAACCCTGCTAATGGAAAACCTGTTATTGTTCCAAGCCAAGATATTGTTCTAGGTATTTATTACCTATCGCAAGAAAAAGAGAATGAGCCAGGTCAAGGAGCTGTTTTTAAAGATATTTATGAAGTACAGCAAGCTCTTGAAAATAATGCAACAACTGTCCATGCAAAAGTTCATGCAAGAGTCAATTTTATTGATCCAGAAGGTATAAAAAAATTTAAAAGAATTGAGACGACACCTGGAAGGATGTTGCTTTGGAATTTAGTTCCGCTACATAAAGATCTTGACCCTAAACTTGTTAATAGGCTTTTAGGTAAAAAAGAAATCTCATCGCTTATTGATACGGTTTATAGATATTGTGGGCAAAAAGATACCGTAATATTCGCTGATCAATTGATGGCATTGGGTTTTCATTATGCATACAAGGCAGGTATTTCATTTGGTAAAGATGATATGATAATTCCAGAGACAAAAGAGAAACTTGTTTCTGAAACAGCTAGTCAAATAGAAAAATATGAAAAGCAATATAATGATGGATTAATTACTAATAGAGAGAAGTACAATAAAGTAATCGACGCATGGGCAAAGTGTACGGATCGTGTTGCTCAAGAGATGATGAATGAGATTTCCTCAAAGAAATTTGATGATGAAACTAAAAGAGAAATGCCAATCAATTCAATTTACATGATGGCAAATTCTGGTGCTCGAGGATCAGCTGCGCAAATGAAGCAGTTATCAGGTATGAGGGGACTTATGGCCAAGCCATCTGGTGATATAATTGAAACACCTATCATCTCAAATTTTAAAGAAGGTTTAAATGTACTAGAATACTTTAATTCAACTCACGGTGCTAGAAAAGGACTTGCTGATACCGCATTGAAAACAGCAAACTCTGGCTATTTAACCAGAAGACTTTGTGATGTTGCTCAGGACTGTACTATTTCTGAACCCGACTGTGGCACAGACAATGGAGTTTGGATTTCAGATGTTGTTGAGGGGGGAGAAGTAATAATTTCTATAGCAGATAGAGTATTAGGAAGATTCTTACAAAGCGATGTTAACCACCCAATTACTGGTGAAAACATAGCAAAAAAAGATGATTATGTAGATGAGAGTCTTGCGGAGAAAATTGAAACTGCAGGTATTCAAAGCCTTTATATTAGGTCTCCACTAACATGTGATAGTAAACGGGGTATATGCGTAAAGTGTTATGGTCGTGATTTAGCTAGAGGTTTCCTCGTTAATGAGGGAGAAGCAGTAGGAATGATAGCTGCACAATCAATAGGTGAACCAGGTACTCAGCTTACCATGAGAACCTTCCACATTGGTGGTGCCGCTCAAATTAATGATCAATCATTTATTGAGATCAATACTGATGGAATATTTAAAATTTTAAATAAAAATACTGTTGAAGATAGCAATAATGATTTGATTGTTATGGGTCGAAATTGTCAATTGGCAATACAAGATGATAATGGAAGAGAACTTGCAAACTATAAAGTTCCTTACGGTACAAAAATATTAGTAGAAGAAGACTCTAGAGTAAATAGTGGTACAAAAATTTGTGAATGGGATCCATTCACTAATCCAGTTATATCAGAAAAATCAGGAACTGCTAATTACGTAGATATGGAGGAAGGAATTTCTCTTATTGAGGAGACAGAAGAAAAAACTGGATTAACATATACTAAAGTTAAGGACTGGAAATCAGATCCAAAAGGAAGTGAATTAAAACCAAGAATAACACTTAGAGATGAAAAAAGCGAAGTTATACTTCTTGCGAATGGTAATGAAGCCAGATATTTTCTGCCACCTGACTCAATTCTTTCCGTGGCAGATGGATCAGAAGTTCATGCGGGTGATGTTCTTGCAAGAACACCAAAAGCTGCTTCAAAAACAAAAGATATCACTGGAGGCTTGCCTAGAGTTGCAGAATTATTTGAAGCAAGAAAACCAAAAGACCATGCAATCATTTCTGAAACTTCTGGGGTGATCTCTTTCGGAAAAGATATTCGAGGTAAACAAAAAGTAATAATTACTCCTGAAAAAGAAGGTGATCCTGTAGAAGTTTTAATTCCTAAAGGAAAGCATATAGCATATCAAGAAGGTGAAACAATCCAAAAGGGTGATTATTTACTCGATGGTAACCCAGATCCGCATGATATTTTAGAGATTTTAGGAATTGAAGCTTTAGCAGATTATTTGATAAATGAAGTCCAAGAAGTTTACAGGTTGCAAGGCGTTTTAATTAACGATAAGCATATTGAAGTACTATGCAGGCAAATGTTGCAGAAAGTTCATATTACTGAAATTGGAGATAGTTCATTTATTAAAGGTGAAGAAATTGATAGGTTTGAATTCTTGACTACAAATGAACAGTTAGAAAGTGAAGAAAAAAAACCGGCTATAGCTAAACCTGTATTGCTAGGTATTACAAAAGCATCTTTGCAAACAAGGTCTTTCATTTCAGCTGCATCTTTCCAAGAAACAACAAGAATTCTTACTGATGCGTCGATAAAAGGTAAAATGGATCGCCTTGAGGGACTCAAAGAGAACGTAATTGTTGGAAGATTAATTCCAGCAGGAACAGGAAGAACCTTCAATCAAATTGAAAATAAGGCAAAATTATTGGATAAAGAGGCAAAAATAGAAATTGAGGCAATTCAGGCAAAGAAAGAGCAAGAATCAGCCGAAATACAGGAGAATTCCTAATAAATTTTGTTGACCTGCATAAACTATTAAGTATTATTCGGCATTCTTAAATAGTAGGCGGTAGAGAAATCTAAACGCTACTTTTTATTAATTTTTTAAAATAGTTAACCTTTAAGTTGTAAAGACTGGAGATATTTTATGCCGACTATAAGTCAGCTGATTAGAAAACCTAGAACCAAAGTTCAAAAAAGAAATAAGGTTCCAGCATTAAAAGCAAATCCTCAAAAGCGAGGTGTTTGTACTAGAGTTTATACAACTACCCCTAAAAAACCTAACTCAGCATTACGAAAAGTTGCAAGAGTTAGACTTACAAATGGATTTGAAGTTACAAGTTATATTGGTGGTGAGGGTCATAACTTGCAAGAACACTCAGTAATATTAATTCGAGGCGGTCGTGTTAAAGACCTGCCAGGAGTTCGTTATCACACTGTAAGAGGAGTTTTAGATACTCAAGGTGTTGGTGAGAGAAAACAACGTCGTTCATTATATGGAACGAAGAAACCTAAATAAATGTCTAGAAGAAGAAAAGCTCAAATTAGAGAAGTACTACCAGATCCAGTTCATGGAAGTAAAGTTCTTACAAAATTTACAAATGCTATTATGCTTGATGGCAAGAAAACTGTTGCAGAGTCCATAATAAATAAATCATTCACAAATATTGAAAGCAAAACTGGTGAACCTCCAATGAATGTTTTCAACAAAGCAATAGAAAATGTAAGACCACTTGTTGAGGTAAGATCACGTCGAGTTGGTGGAGCAACTTACCAAGTCCCAGTTGAGGTTAAAAGTAACAGGTCGCAAGCTCTAGCAATTAGATGGATTGTCAATGCAATAAGAAACCGTAAAGAAAAAAGTTTAGTTGATAAATTAAGTTCTGAATTAATGGACGCTGCTGGGAATAAAGGATCGGCAATAAAAAAAAGAGAAGATACTCATAAAATGGCAGAAGCCAATAAAGCTTTTGCACACTTTAGGTGGTAATATGACAAGAGAATACGCACTGCAGAAATACCGTAATATAGGCATTATGGCTCACATTGATGCAGGGAAAACCACTACTACAGAAAGAATACTTTATTACACTGGTAAAAGTCACAAAATTGGAGAGGTTCATGATGGTGCGGCTACTATGGACTGGATGGAACAAGAGCAAGAAAGAGGAATTACAATTACTTCAGCAGCAACAACATGTTTTTGGAATGATCATAGAATTAACATAATTGATACTCCAGGCCACGTTGACTTTACTATTGAAGTTGAGAGATCACTAAGAGTTCTTGACGGAGCTGTTGCAGTATTTGATGGTGTAGCTGGTGTTGAACCTCAGACTGAAACTGTATGGAGACAAGCGAATAGATACAAGGTTCCAAGAATGTGCTTCGTTAACAAGATGGATCGTACCGGGGCTGATTTCTATAAATGTCTTGATATGATTAAAGACAGACTTCAAGCAAATGCTTTAGTTTTACAAATTCCCTATGGAAGCGAGTCTGATCTTAAGGGTGTTATTGATCTTGTAAAAAATAAAGCAATTGTTTGGGCAAATGAAGACCTTGGAGCTAAATATGAGTACACAGAGATCCCTGAAGAATTAAAAGAGACGGCTGAAAAATATCGATCTGAAATGGTTGAAATGGCAGTTGAGCAGGATGAAGAGGTATTAGAAAAATATTTAGATGGGGAAGAGCCTGATGAAGAAACTCTTAACCGTTGTATTAGAAAAGGTACTATCAATTTTGAGTTTGTTCCAATTTTAACAGGCAGTGCATTTAAAAATAAAGGTGTACAACCACTTCTAGATGCCATCGTAAACTTTATGCCAGATCCTAGTGAGGTACAACAAGCAGCGGGCAACATACCAGGCAAAGAAGAAGAAGAAATAAGAAAAGCATCAGATGAAGAGCCTTTTTCTGCATTAGCATTTAAAGTTGCTAACGATCCTTTCGTAGGCTCTCTCACGTTTACAAGAGTCTATTCAGGAAAGTTAGAAGCTGGTTCAACAATTACGAATTCTGTTAAAGGTGATAAGGAAAGAATTGGAAGAATGCTACTTATGCATGCAAATAACAGAGAAGATATTAAAACTGCGTATGCCGGTGATATTGTTGCGATAGCAGGGTTGAAAGATACCATAACTGGTGAAACTTTATGTGACTCTCAGAAGCCAATCATATTAGAGTCAATGGATTTTCCTGATCCAGTAATTGAAATTGCTGTTGAACCAAAAACAAAAGCCGACCAAGAAAAAATGGGAGAAGCGCTTGCTCGACTTGCTAAAGAAGACCCCTCTTTCAGAGTAACGTCTGATGATGAATCTGGGCAAACTGTCATTAAAGGAATGGGTGAGCTTCATTTGGATATTATTGTTGACCGAATGAAACGAGAGTTCAAGGTTGAAGCTAATGTAGGAGCACCACAGGTTGCTTACAGAGAAACAATATCTAAAGAGGTTGAGGTAACATATACTCATAAAAAACAAAGTGGAGGAGCTGGTCAGTTCGCTGAAGTAAAAATCATTGTTGAGGGGTGTGAACCAGGGACAGGAAGATTATTTGAAGACAAAATTAAGGGAGGTAATATACCTAAAGAGTATATCCCAGGAGTTGAAAAAGGAATTGAGGGCGTTGCTGATACTGGCGTCATAGCCGGCTTCCCTATAATTGATTATAAAGTAACATTAATCGATGGAAAATATCACGATGTAGACTCTAGTAGTTTAGCTTTTGAGATAGCTGGAAGGATGGCATTTAAAGATGCTTGTCAAAAAGCAGGCCCAAAACTTCTTGAGCCTGTTATGAGAGTTGAGGTAGTTACGCCTGAAGAGTTTATGGGGGATGTTATAGGCGATTTGAGTAGTCGAAGAGGCCAAGTTAGTGGAAGTGAAGCTAGAGGTAATACAACAGCAATTAGCTCAATGGTGCCACTTGCCAATATGTTTGGCTACGTCAACACATTACGGTCTATGACTCAAGGAAGAGCGCAATATTCAATGTTTTTTGATCATTATGAGCAAGTACCTCAAAACGTTCAAGATGAGGTAAAAGCAAAATTTGCGTAAGGAATTAAAATGGAAAATCAAAATATCAAAATAAGATTGAAGGCTTTTGACCATGGTGTACTCGATAAATCATCAGTTGAAATCGTTGATACAGCTAAAAGAACCGGAGCAATGGTGAAAGGCCCAATACCATTACCCACAAATAATGAGAAGTTTACAGTTCTTCGATCTCCCCATGTTAACAAAAAAAGTAGAGAGCAATTCGAGATCAGGACTCATAAGAGATTAATAGAGATAGTCGACCCAACGCCACAAACAGTCGATGCACTAATGAAATTAGATTTAGCTTCAGGAGTTGATGTAGAAATTAAATTATAAGATATGAGATCAGGTATTATAGCAAAAAAAATTGGAATGAGTAATCTGTACACACAAAGTGGAACAAATATTCCTGTTACTGTACTTCATGTTGAAAAATGTAAAATTATTGATCGAATTACATCAGAAAATGAAAATTCAGATAAGGTATTGGTTGGTGCCTGCAAGTTAAAAAAAACATCAAAATCACAGAAGGGCTTCTTTGATAAAAAAAAATCAGATGCTTATAAATATCTTAGAGAGTTTGAAATTAGTAAAGACCAAGAGATTAAAAGTGGAGATGAATTGAAAGCAAGTCATTTCAAGGAAGGTCAATTTATTGATGTATCTGGTTATACGAAGGGCAAAGGATTTGCTGGAGTAATGAAACGTCATAATTTCTCGGGCTTGAGAGCCTCTCATGGTGTTTCAGTTTCACATCGAAGCCATGGATCTACGGGTCAGTGCCAAGACCCTGGTAAAGTTTTCAAAGGAAAAAAGATGGCGGGACAATACGGAGATGTTCACAAAACTCTTCAAAGCTTACAGGTTGTAAAGGTTGATGACCAAAAAAATCTAATCTGTGTAAAAGGAGCTACGCCAGGCTCAAGGGGAACTTGGTTAGTTGTTGAGGACTCAATTAAAAAAGATGGCATCAAAGAAATCGAAGCCACACCGGTAAAATCAGAAAAAGAAGTTAAGAAGGAAAAATAAGTAAATGCAAATTGACATGCACAAAATAGATGGAAAAAAGAGTGGGTCGGTCAATTTGAATGATCAATTATTCAATAGTAAATCCGATTTAAGTGTTGTTGGCTCTCTAGTTAGATGGAATCAGTCTAACCAGAAACCTCTAAGAGCTAGGACTAAAAACAGGTCAGAAGTAAAAGGAACAACACAAAAGCTAGGAAGACAAAAGGGAAGTGGAGGAGCTAGGCACGGCTCCAAAAAAGCAAATATATTTAGAAGTGGTGGAATGGCTCATAACTTAAGAGGAGTTCGTTCATTAAAAAAGATGCCAAAACGAACTAGGCAGGAGGCTTTGAAACATATTCTTTCTGATAAACTCAAGAACAACAATTTGATAATTGTTGAAGAACTTAAAATTGCAGAGCCAAAGACAAAAACATTAGTTAAAAGCCTCTCAGATTTAAACGCTCACTCTGCGCTCATATTAGAGGGCGATAAACCTGATAATAATTTTGCATTAGCTTCAAGAAACTTAAAAAATATAAAGTATTCAAGCATAAATAATTTTAATGCACTCGATTTACTTGGATTTGAAAAATTAATCATGAGCAAGAATGCTTTAGAAATGCTTGAGAGAAGGATTAATTAGGATGGTTACAATTAAAGATTTTAAAACAATAATCAAACCTATTATTACAGAGAAGTCCTCGATGGGTTCAGAGTATAATCAAGTTACATTCCAAGTTCAGAAAACAAGTTCAAAGAAAGAAATTAAATTAGCAATTGAAAACATTTTTAAAGTCAAAGTAAAAAAAGTAAATACTTCAATCGTTAAGGGTAAGCTTAAATCATTTAGGGGTTCTCTTGGTAAAAGGTCGGATTACAAGAAGGCATTCGTTACCCTTGAAGATGGTCAAACAATTGATATTAATGCGGGAGTATAAATAAATGGCACTTAAAAAATTCAGACCTAACACGCCCGGAACCAGAGGACTTACTCTAGTTGATAAAAAAGGATTATGGAATGGTAAACCAGTAAAATCACTTACCACTGGTATCTCTAAAAAAGGTGGACGCAATAATACAGGCAGAATCACCATGAGAAGAAAAGGTGGAGGGCATAAATCAAAATATAGAATAATTGATTTCAAAAGAAATAAGATAGATGTGAGTGCGACAGTGGAAAGAATAGAATATGATCCAAATAGATCTTCATATATAGCATTGATTAAATATGATGACGGTATTCAAAGCTATATATTGGCCCCAAAAGATATAAAGGTTGGAGATAAAGTAGTTTCTGGATCAAAAAAAGAAATTAGAAATGGTAATTGTATGCCCATGTCTGACATACCTGTAGGCATTGACATACATAACATCGAATTAAAATCAGGAAGCGGGGCACAATTAGCAAGGTCTGCGGGCACATCAACCCAAATAGTTGGAAAATCTAATGGTTATGTCGCTATTAAGTTGCCTTCAGGGGAACAACGAAAAATTAGAGAAGAATGTCGAGCTACAATAGGCGTTTTATCAAATATTGATAAAAAAAACCAAAAGCTTGGTAAGGCCGGTAGGAACAGGTGGCTTGGTATAAGACCGTCTGTCAGAGGAGTTGCGATGAATCCTATCGATCATCCACATGGTGGCGGCGAAGGTAAAACTTCTGGTGGAAGAGATCCTGTAACTCCATGGGGTAAACCTACAAAGGGAAAGAAGACAAGAAATAATAAAAGAACTGATAAATTTATCATAAAAAGAAAAACGGATAAGAAAGCAAGAATAGAGGTATAAATGACAAGATCTGTTTGGAAGGGACCATTTGTTGATAGCCATTTATTAAAAAAAGTAAAAGCGGCTTCCGATTCTGGTGGCAATAGCGTCATTAAGACTTGGTCTAGAAGATCAACTATACTACCCGAATTTGTAGGTGTAAATTTTGCGGTTCACAATGGCAAAAGATTTATACCTGTAAACGTAACTGAAGACATGGTTGGCCATAAACTTGGAGAGTTCTCTCCTACAAGAACTTTTAATGGCCACACAGGTGATAAGAAAACAAAGTAAATATGAGACAACTTGTAAGAAAAGATAACGAAGCATATGCAATTCAAAGGAACATGAGAGTGAGTCCGTCAAAAGCTAATGCAGTACTTGAAATGATTAGAGGCAAAAAGGCATCAGAAGCACTTAACTTATTAAAGTTTTCATCTAGAGGAGTTGCTAAAAATATTTCTAAAGTTTTAAACAGTGCAATTGCTAATGCCGAGAATAATCATCAGTTAGATATTGATATATTAAAAGTTACTGAAGCATATTGCGGTAAAGGTATGGTGATGAAAAGATGGAGAGCAAGAGCAAAGGGAAGACCTGGAAGAATTAATAAATTTCTGACTAACGTCACAATTAAAGTTTCTGAAGATCAAGCTAAGGAAGTAAAGAAAGAGAAGGCGAAATAGTATATGGGTCAAAAAGTAAATCCAATTGGACTTAGATTAATTCTTAATAAGAAGTGGCAATCTAGATGGTATGCTGGAAAAAAAGAATTTGGATCGTTCTTGCAGGAAGATTTAAAGATCAGAGCTTATCTTGAGAAAAAACTTAAAAATTGTGCTGTAGCAAAAATTCAGATTGAACGGCCTGCAAAGAAAGCACAGGTTACAATATACTCAGCGCGTCCAGGTCTTATTATTGGAAAAAAAGGTAGTGATATTGAGAAATTGAAGAAAAGAATCTCTGAATTTACTTCCGATGAAGTTTCTATAAATCTTGTGGAGATTAGAAAACCAGAAGTAGAAGCACAATTAATTGCTGATGGTATAGCTGAACAATTAGAAAGACGCGTTTCATTCCGAAGAGCGATGAAACGTTCAGTTCAGTCAGCAATGCGCCTGGGGGCAGACGGAATTAGAGTGAATTGTGGAGGTAGACTCGGGGGAACTGAAATAGCAAGAACTGAGTGGTATAGGGAAGGTAGAGTGCCTCTGCATACTTTCAGAGCAAATGTAGATTATGCTGTCGCAACAGCACAAACCACATATGGTTCATGCGGAATAAAAGTTTGGATATATAAAGGCGATATAGATGACAATGCGCCTCATGAATTAGATAACAACCCAAATAAATTAGGATAGATATGTTACAGCCAAAGAAAACAAAATATAGAAAAGCTCATAAGGGTAGAATTAAGGGAGTCGCAACGTCAGCGACAACGCTTAATTATGGGACATATGGTTTGAAAGCTTTAGAAGCTGAAAGAGTCACAGCTCGTCAAATTGAGGCTGCACGTGTTGCAATGACAAGATTCATGAAAAGAGCTGGAAGAGTGTGGGTTAGAATATTTCCTGATGTTCCAGTTTCAAAAAAACCTACAGAAGTAAGAATGGGTAAAGGCAAAGGATCTCCAGAGTATTGGGCATGCAGGGTTAAACCAGGAAAAATTTTATTTGAAGTTGATGGCGTTTCACAAGCAATTGCAACAGAGGCTTTTGGACGCGCTTCATCTAAACTACCTATTAAAACTAAGGTAGTGGAACAGTTAATTAAATAGTGAATTTATGAAAGCAGAAGAAATAAGAAAAAAAACAACAGATCAACTTAAGACTGAGTTGCAAAATTTATACAAGGAGTCCTTTAACTTGAGATTTCAAAAGTCCTCAGGCCAGCTGGAGAATACATCTCGAATTTTTAAGGTAAGAAAACTGATAGCAAGAATAAAAACAATAATGAAGGAAAAAACGGTTAACTAATATGCCAAAGAAGATATTACAAGGAACTGTTATTAGTAACAAACAAGATAAAACAATAACAGTTTTAGTTGAAAGAAAGTTTAAACACCCAGTGTTAAAAAAAGTGATTAGAAGATCAAAAAAATACAGCGCACATGATCCCGACAATCAATTTAACGCAGGAGATAAAGTAAGAATTATGGAGTCTAAGCCAATTTCTAAACTAAAAAGATGGGTTGCAATTAGTTAAATGATACAAGTTGAATCTCGATTAAATGTTGCGGATAACTCAGGAGCTAAAGAGGTTTTATGTGTTAAAGTTCTTGGTGGATCAAAGCGTCGTTTTGCATCTGTAGGAGATATTATCGTAGTAACTGTCAAAGACGCAATACCAAAAGGGAAGGTTAAAAAAGGAACTGTCCATAAAGCTGTAATCGTAAGAACTAGAAAAGAGTTGAAAAGAGTTGATGGAAGTACAATTAAGTTTGATACAAACGCCGCTGTATTAATTAATAATCAGGGTGAACCGGTAGGGACAAGAATCTTTGGCCCTGTTTGTAGAGAGCTACGATCAAAAAAACAAATGAAAATTATTTCACTAGCACCGGAGGTCTTATAATGAGCATGAGATTAAAAAAAGGTGATCAAGTTACTGTTAACACAGGCAAGGATAAGGGAAAAGTTGGCGAAGTGATGAAAATATTAGGCATGAAAGCAATTGTTAAAGGCGTGAACATTTCAAAGAAACATCAAAAACAAGATCAGAAAAACGAAGGTGGAGTTTTGAATAAGGAGATGCCAATTGTGCTCTCTAATTTAATGCCGGTTGATAAAAAGACCAACAAAGGTGTTAGAGTTGGTTATAAATACTTAAAAGACAATAAAAAAGTGAGAATTAACATTAAAACGGGAGATCAAATCGATGGTTAATTATACTCCACGTTTAAAAGAAGTGTATGTAAATACGATAGTGTCAAAGCTAAAGAATGATCTTTCCATAAAGAATGATCTTGCTATACCTAAGTTAGTAAAAGTTTCATTAAACATGGGCCTTGGAGAGGCAGTAAATGACTCGAAAGTAATTCAACTAGCTTCAGATCAATTAGCTTCGATAGCAGGTCAACAACCATTAGTAACAAAAGCAAGAAAATCAATTGCAACTTTTAAAATCAGAACTGGTATGCCTTTAGGAGTAAAGGTTACTTTAAGAGGTAACAGGATGTACGAGTTCATTGATAGACTCGTTACTATTGCTCTTCCGCGTATTAGAGACTTTAGAGGATTGAAAAAAAATTGTTTCGATGGAAGGGGTAATTACTCTTTCGGAATTAAGGAATGCACAGTTTTTCCTGAAATTAACGTTGATAAACTTGATAAGGTGCGTGGGTTAGATATTACAATAAATACTACAGCTTCAAATGATGAGCAGGGGTTGTTGTTATTAAAATCTCTAAATTTTCCAATTAATGATTAGGTAAGGATATGGCTAAAAAAAGTTCGATAGAAAAAAATAAAAGAAGAATAAAGCTGTCTGAAAAAGACTTGCATAAGAGAAGTAAACTAAAATCTCTTATTATGGACAAAAAAACCTCTATTGATGATAGGTTTCAAGCTCAACTAAAACTTTCCAAACTAAGAAGGAATGGTGCGAGAACAAGAGTTCGAAATAGATGTGAATTAACAGGCCGTCCAAGGGGTTACCATAAACGAGTGAGATTATCTAGAATTGCCTTGAGGGATCTTGCTTCTAAAGGTCAAATCCCTGGAATGAATAAATCAAGCTGGTAGAAAGGAAGAAAAATGTCATTACAAGATCCGTTGTCAGATTTATTTAGTAGAATTAGAAATGCACAAATGAGGTATAAACCAATTGTTAGTTCTCCTGTATCAAAGTTAAGGGAAAATATTTTAGAGGTTCTTAAAAAAGAAGGTTACATAAGAGGATATGCTCGAACAAAACACTCATCTGGCAGGGAAGAGCTCGATATTGAACTGAAATATGACGAAAAAGGTCCTGTAATTTCAGAGATCACAAGAATTTCAAAACCAGGTAGGCGTGTTTATTCTGGCGCTGGAAGGATACCGTATGTACATAATGGCCTTGGAATTTCAATTATTTCAACTTCGAAAGGTGTGATGACGGATGCAGACGCAAGAGATCAAAAAGTAGGCGGGGAAATTATTTGTAGAGTATTTTAATTATGTCTAGAGTTGGATCAAAAGAAATAAATATACCAGAAAGCGTAAAAATTGATCTTCAAGATGGATTAATTTCAGCTGAGGGGCCATTAGGCAGACTTGAGTCAAAGTTAAATTCTCAAATCGAAGTAATAATTGAGGGTCACAAAATTACAATGAAACCCAAATCTGATGACAAAACTTTAGTTTCTTTCTGGGGTTTACAGAGAAATTTAGTTAATAATTTAATTATTGGTGTAAGCGAGGGTTTTACAAAAAAATTAGAAATGAATGGCGTTGGATATCGTGCAGCCTTAAAAGGTAAAACTCTTGAATTATTGCTTGGGTATAGTCATCCGATAAACTACGATATTCCAGAAAATATTACAGTCACAGTAGATAAGCAAAATAATATTGAGATTAAGGGTCCTGACAAGCAACTTGTTGGACAAACTGCTGCTGAAATTAGAAATTTTAGGGGGCCTGAACCTTACAAAGGTAAGGGCATAAAGTATGCCGATGAATATATAAATAGAAAAGAAGGTAAAAAGAAATAATGTTATCTCCAAAAAAACAAAAAAGATCAAGCAGGGTAAGGTTTAAGCTAAAGAAAAATAATAAATCTCGCATGAGACTTACTCTTTATAAGTCCTCACAGCACTTGTATGCTCAAATTGTTGACGATAATAAAGGTATTACTGTTTGCAGTGCCTCAACTCTAAAATCAGAAAAAAATAAAAATTCATGTAATGTTGCAAATGCAAAAATATTAGGTAGTGAACTTGCTAAGTCAGCAGCTGAAAAGGGCGTTAAAGATGTTTACTTGGATCGTGGTTCAAATTTGTATCATGGAATAGTAAAAACTATTACTGATGAAGTAAGATCTGGGGGGATAAATTTATAGGAAACATTATGGTTAAAGAAAACAAGAACAAAGATCAAAATGGTATTGATATTAAAGACAAACTAGTAGCAATTAACCGTGTTACAAAAGTTGTTAAAGGAGGAAGGCGATTTGGATTTGCAGCATTAGTTGTTGCTGGTGATGAGTCTGGTAAAGTTGGTTTTGGTCATGGAAAAGCAAAAGAGGTTCCAGAGGCCATAAAAAAAGCAACAGACTCAGCTAAAAAAAGTTTGGTCAGAGTACCGCTTAGAGAGGGTAGAACATTACATCATGATATAATTGGAATACATGGTTCATCACGGGTTGTAATGAGATCTGCACCCTCAGGTACAGGTATTATTGCTGGAGGATCAGTTAGGGCAGTATTTGAATTATTAGGCATACAAGACATTGTTGCAAAGTCAGTTGGCAGCTCAAATCCTTATAATATTATCAGAGCGGCAGTAGATGGACTGAAACAGCAAAAATCGCCCAAGATAATTGCTGCAAGGAGATCTAAAAAAGTCGGCAACATTACTTCTGCAAGAGAAACGACATGACTCAAAAATTAAAAATTACATTAAAAAAAAGTATGATTGGTTCTCAAAAAGGACAAATAGCGACGGTAAAAGGACTAGGGCTGAAAAAAATTAACAGCAGCGTCATAAGAGAAGCAACGCCTGAAACATTAGGCATGATTAAAAAAATTAAACATTTAGTAATCACGGAAAATAATTAAATGAAATTAAATCAAATTGATAAAAATAAGAGCTTTAAATCAAAGAAGAGAATCGGAAGAGGTATAGGCTCAGGTAAAGGTAAAACCTCTGGGAGTGGTCACAAAGGACAAAAAGCTCGTTCGGGTGTTGCTATTAATGGTTTCGAAGGTGGACAGATGCCTTTACATAGAAGATTACCTAAATTTGGATTTTCAAATTTTACAAAGAAACAATATTTTGAATTAAACCTCGCTAAACTGCAGAAATTGATCGATAAAAATTCTATCAATGAGTCAGAGATTATAAATATTGCACTCTTAAAAAAGTTACGTATTTTGAAAAGTAAAGATAAAAAACACCTAAAAATTCTCGGTACAGGTGAATTAAAATCAAAAAATATAATTGAGTGTAGTAAAGTAACTAAGTCCGCAGAAGAAAAACTTCAAAAACTTGGTGTTGAATTAAAAATAAGTAAAGCAATCTAGTGAAATGGCTTCAGCAGCTGAAAAATTAGCATCAAATTTCAACTTTAGTGTCTTTTCTAAGGCAACTGAATTGAAGAAAAGAATTTGGTTCACTTTAGGTGCTTTAATAATTTATAGATTTGGCACATATATACCTTTACCTGGAATAGACATTGAGCAATTAAAACTTCTTGTTGAAACTAATCAAAGCGGAATTCTTGGAATGTTTGATGTTTTCGCAGGTGGCGCAATTAGTCGAATGGCTATTTTTGCATTAGGTATCATGCCATATATATCTTCATCAATTATTATGCAGCTTATGACAAGTGTCTCTCCGCATCTGGCAAGTTTGAAGAAAGAAGGTGAGCCTGGTAGAAGAAAAATTACTCAATATACAAGATACGGAACTGTCTTACTTGCTTTATTACAAGGATATGGGATTTCTGTTGGGTTAGAATCAGCAGGAAAAGTTGTTACAGACCCTGGACTATTTTTTCGACTTTCAACAACAATTACATTAACTGGTGGAACTGTCTTCTTAATGTGGCTAGGAGAACAAATAACCAGTAGAGGCATAGGGAATGGAATATCGCTCATTATTTTTTCTGGTATTGTAGCTGAGATACCAAGTGCCTTAATAAATACACTTACATTGGGTCGTCAGGGAACAATCTCAACTCTTACACTTGTTTTACTTTTAGTGATGATTGTAGCTGTAGTTATCTTTATTGTTTTTATGGAGAGAGCTCAGAGAAGATTAATAGTCCAGTATCCAAAAAGACAAATGGGTAATAAGATGTTTGCTGGAGATAGCACACACTTACCTCTTAAACTCAATACTGCAGGAGTTATACCAGCAATATTTGCTTCATCTATTCTGTTGCTACCAATTACAATTGCGAATTTTAATGTATCTGCAGAGCCAGGATTGTTAAATGATGTTGCAGCATTACTTGGAAGGGGCCAACCTGCTTACATGCTCATGTATGCTGCGGCCATTATATTTTTTGCATTCTTTTATACCTCAATTGTATTTAATCCAGTTGAAACAGCTGATAATCTAAAAAGACAAGGTGGCTTTATTCCAGGAATTAGGCCAGGTGAAAAAACTGCAGAGTATATTGATTTTGTCTTATCCAGAATAACAACCATTGGGGCACTATATTTAGCATTTGTATGCATACTCCCGGAAATTTTAATTGCACAATACTCAATCCCATTTTATTTGGGAGGTACATCGCTACTCATTGTTGTGGTTGTAGGTATGGATACTGTTGGACAAATTCAAAGTCATTTGTTTGCATATCAATATGAAGCTCTAATAAAAAAATCTCGCCTAAGAGGCACAAGAAGGTGAATTTAGTTTTATTGGGACCCCCAGGAGCTGGAAAAGGAACACAGGCAAATTTAATCTGTGAAAAATATAATTTAAGTCACTTATCTACTGGTGATTTGCTTAGAATGGAGATAGCTAATAAAAGTGAAATTGGGGTAAAGGCTAAACAAATTATTGATGAGGGAAAACTAGTTTCTAACGATATTATAATTAATGTTATTAAATCATTTTTTAATAATAATAAAAATTTAAGTGGATACCTGCTCGATGGTTTTCCCAGAAATACAGAGCAGGCTAAGCTTCTAGATAAATTGATGTCAGAACTTAAAGACAAAATATCATGCGTAATTCAGTTAGATGTTGATGAAAAACATTTAAAAGACAGAATATTATCTAGAGGTAAAGAAGAAGGAAGATCCGATGATAACGAGGAAACTTTGATTAAAAGACTCGAAACATATTTCAATGAAACTATGCCTTTAATAAAATATTATGATGAAGAAAAATTGCTAAAAAAAGTCAGTGGTGTTGGTGAAATTATGCAAATAAATCAATCAATTAACACAATTATAGATCATCTTTAATATGCTTGACCAATTAATTAATAATCCTATAATCCCGCAATCTCTCAAACCAAAAATGTTAGGTCTTTATTAATGGCTCGTATTGCTGGAGTAAATATTCCAACCCAAAAAAAATTAGGAGTTGCTTTGACCTACGTTTACGGAATTGGTGATAAGATTTCAAAAGATGTATGTTCTCAGGCAAATGTTGATGCTAATACTAGAGTTCAGGATCTATCTGAAGCAGAAATAAAAAACGTTAGTGATGTTATTTCATCATCATTTTTAGTTGAAGGTGATTTAAGAAGAGAGGTATCTGGAAATATCAAAAGATTAAAAGATTTAGGTACGTATAGAGGTGTAAGACACAGAAAAAATTTGCCATGTAGAGGTCAGCGTACTCATACAAACGCTAGAACTAAAAAAGGAAAAGCTATTGCAATTGCTGGAAAGAAAAAGGTTACTAAATAAATATGGCTGAAGCTAAAACTTTAAAAAAGAAAAAACAAAAAAAGAATATCATATCTGGATTAGCGTATATTAATGCTACATTTAATAATACTATGATTACCATTACCGATGAGCAAGGCAACAGTATTGCATGGTCGTCTGCGGGAGTAAAAGGTTTTAAAGGATCAAGAAAGTCCACACCATACGCTGCACAAATTGCAGCTGAGGATGCTGGCACAAAAGCAAAAGAGTTTGGTTTAAAAAACTTACAAGTATTTGTTAGAGGACCAGGCGGAGGACGAGAGTCGGCACTACGAGCATTACAAGCCGTGGGATTCTATATAACTTCTATAAAAGATACTACACCAATCCCTCATAATGGTTGTCGTCCACCAAAGAAAAGAAGAGTTTAATATTTATTAAAGGAAAAAAACTATGAGTATTATTAATAATTGGCAGGCATTAATAAAACCTTCAAAACTAAAGCTAATCAGCGATGAGGACACTCAATATAAAGCAACTTTAATTGCGGAACCACTTGAAAGGGGTTTTGGATTAACACTTGGAAATGCTCTTAGAAGAGTGCTGTTGTCATCACTACAAGGTACTGCTGTGACAGCTATTAAAATAGATAATGTTCTTCATGAGTTTTCATCTATAGATGGAGTAAGAGAAGACGTTACAGATATAGTGTTAAATATTAAGTCCTTATCTTTAAATATGCATTCTGAAGGTGTAAGAAAAATGAATCTCAATGTAACTGGTCCAGGTGAGATTACTGCGGGTATGATAAATACACCATCTGAAATTGATATTATAAATCCAGAATTAGTTATCTGTAATCTTGATGACAATACTGAATTTAATATGGAGCTTACCGTAGCAAAAGGTAAAGGTTATGTTGCTGCTGAACATAACAAGCCAGAAGATTCTGCAATAGGCCTTATTCCAATAGACTCCATATTTAGCCCAGTTAAACAAGTTTCATACAGTATAGAAAATACTAGAGAAGGAAAAGTTTTAGATTATGACAAGTTAACAATGTCAATTGAAACAAATGGATCAGTATCTCCTGAGGATTCAATTGCTTTTGCAGCACGAATAATTCAAGACCAATTGCAATCATTTATTAATTTTGAAGAACCTGAAGAGATTCAGGAAGAACCTGATGCATTGGAACCTCAATTTAATAAAAATCTTTTAAGAAAAGTTGAGGAGCTTGAACTTTCAGTGAGATCAATGAATTGTCTAAGAAATGATAATATTATTTACATTGGAGACCTTGTTCAAAAAAGTGAAATTGAAATGTTGCGTACACCCAATTTTGGTCGTAAGTCTCTAAATGAAATAAAAGAAGTACTAGGTACTATGTCACTATATTTAGGCATGGAAGTACCTAATTGGCCACCTGAAAATATTGAGGAAATGGCAAGAAAGATTGAAGATCCATATAACTAAAAATGAGACACGGAATAGCAAAAAGAAAGTTAAATAGGACATCATCGCATCGGATAGCGATGCTTGAGAACATGGCTGTTTCTCTAATCAAAAATGAGACTATTAAAACCACACTTCCAAAAGCAAAGGAATTAAGACCATTTGTTGAAAAGATTATCACTCTAGGTAAAAAGAATAAAAGTTCATCTAGGGCAAATGCTTTTAACTCGCTTAGAGATAAAGAAGCAGTAACAAAAGTTTTCGGAGATTTATCTGAAAGATTCAAAGATAGAAGCGGTGGCTATTGTAGAATTGTAAAAGCCGGTTATCGATCAGGTGATAATGCGCCTATGGCTTACATCCAAATTCTTGATCAAGAAAAATAATATCTAATTAATACTAAGTTGATTTATCTAAACATATAAATTTAGATGAAATCCAAAAAAACTATAATTGTTGATAGTGCTTCTAACGGGGCGAGATTAGACAAGTTTTTAAAAGAAAGATTAAATATTCCTTTTTCATTACTTCACAAAGAGCTCAGAAAAAAATCAATCGAAGTAAATAATAAAAAAAAACTTGGAAGTTATAGAGTTAAACAAGATGATATTGTTGATGTTTTCAAGGAATTCAAATTAATTCATAAAAATAAATCTTCAATTAAAATACCCAACATACTCAAGAGAAAAATTAAGAGTTCAGTAGTTTATCAATCCGACGACTTTATTATTATTAATAAATGGGCTGGAATACCGTGTCAGCGTGGATCAAAAATTAATCTATCGATTGATGATCTACTTCAATTTTTTAATACTAAAGATAGTCATCCTAAGCTAGTGCATCGGCTTGATAAAGACACAACTGGTCTATTGATAATTGCAAAAAATTCTAATTCAGCAAGGTACTTTCATAAAATTCTGTCTAACCATAAAATAAAGAAAACTTATTATGCAATAGTTGAAAAAAAACCAAAAAATAGAGAGGGAGTACTTAATGATATGCTTCCCAAAAATAAAAAAAATGTTTCGGCTGAAACAAAATATCAAATAATAAAAAAACTGCCTGGAGAATATTTTCTTTTAAAATTAAATCCTCAATCAGGTAGAAAACATCAAATCAGGCAACATTGTTTTATGAATGGTTTCCCAATCCTTGGCGATAAAAAATATTATATTGAACGTAATCAAATAAAATTTTCTAATTTATTTCTACATGCCGGCGCTTTAGAATTCATTGATATGAATAATAAAAAAGTCAAAATAGAGACTGAACTCCCAAATCACTTTAGAAAATACTTATAAATTGATAATTCAGAAATATTATATAATATAGTTACTTCATGAGTGATATCATCAAATTATTAGAAAAAAAGCGCGAAGAGGCTAAATTGGGTGGAGGAAAAAGACGAATTGACTCTCAGCACGCAAAAGGCAAATTAACAGCAAGAGAACGAATAGAGGTACTTTTAGATCAAGACACTTTTGAAGAGTACGATATGTATGTGGAACACCGTACTAATGACTTTGGCATGGCCGATCAGAAGTATGCGGGTGATGGAGTGGTTACCGGTAGTGGAAAAATAAATGGAAAATTAGTATACGTTTTCAGTCAAGACTTTACAGTTTTTGGGGGCTCATTATCTGAAGCTCATGCAGAAAAAATATGCAAGATAATGGATATGGCAATGAAAGTTGGAGCCCCTATTATTGGCATAAATGATTCTGGTGGCGCACGTATTCAGGAGGGCGTTGCTTCTTTAGCTGGATATGCAGAGGTATTTCAACGAAATGTTCTTGCCTCTGGAGTTGTTCCTCAAATTTCAGTAATTATGGGTCCATGTGCTGGTGGAGCTGTGTATTCACCTGCAATGACAGATTTCATATTTATGGTTAAAAATACCTCATTCATGTTTGTGACTGGTCCAGATGTTGTAAAGACCGTGACACAAGAAAATGTTACGCAAGAGGAATTGGGAGGCGCTAAAACACATACTTCAAAGTCTTCTGTAGCTGATGGAGCATTCAACAATGATATTGAAACACTCCAAGAAGTAAAAAGTCTTATTGACTTGCTGCCTTCAAGTAATCGTGAGAGATCTAAAAATATTAAAGATAGTTTTCAAGACCTACGTCCAGATTACTCTTTAGATACCCTTGTTCCTGAAAACGCAAATAAACCATATGACATGAAGGAACTAATCAATAAAGTAGTTGATAATAACTATTTTTTTGAAATTCAACCTGACTTTGCAAAAAATATTATCACTGGTTTTGGTAGAATTGAGGGAAGAACAGTCGGATTTGTGGCAAACCAGCCTTTAGTTTTGGCAGGATGTCTTGATATAGACTCTGGTAAAAAAGGAGGCAGGTTTGTAAGATTTTGTGATTGTTTCAATATACCAATTGTAACTTTTGTTGACGTACCGGGTTTCTTGCCAGGAGTATCTCAGGAACACAATGGTATCATTAAAAATGGTGCCAAGCTTTTATACGCTTATGCTGAAGCAACCGTTCCCAAAATTACAATAATAACTCGTAAGGCTTACGGAGGTGCATATGTCGTAATGGCTTCAAAGCATTTGCGTGGTGATATTAATTATGCATGGCCAAGTGCAGAAATTGCAGTTATGGGCGCAAAGGGAGCTACTGAAATTTTGTTCAGAAACGAAATAAAGGATAAAAAGAAAATTGATAAGAGAACACAAGAATATACAGATCAGTTTGTAAATCCATTTATTGCTTCAAAGAGAGGATTTATAGACGATGTAATAAGACCACATTCAACACGTCGACGTATAGCGACAGCACTTGAAAATCTCAAAGATAAAGAATTATCTTCTCCCTTAAAAAAACACGATAATATACCATTATAATTAATGATTAAAAAAATTCTAATCGCGAATAGAGGAGAAATTGCGTGCAGAGTTATACGTACAGCAAGGAAGTTGGATATCAATACGGTAGCTGTTTATTCTGATGCTGATAAAGATTCTTTGTTTGTGAAACAGGCAGATGAGTCTTACCATATAGGAGGCTCTCAGCCAGCTGAGTCTTATTTAGATATTAATAAGATCATTAATATTGCAAAAAAATCAAAGGCTGACGCAGTTCATCCAGGATACGGATTTTTATCTGAAAATGCCGCTTTTGTTAAAAGATTGGCTAAAGAGAAAATAAAATTTATTGGACCTAATCCTAATGCTATAAAAAAAATGGGAGACAAAATTGAGTCCAAAAATCTTGCAATAAAACTTAAATTAAACGTAATACCCGGTCATACCGCTCCGGTAAAAAACTCAAAAGAAGCATTAAAAATCTCAAATAAAATTGGATACCCAGTCTTGCTAAAAGCATCAGCTGGAGGTGGCGGTAAAGGAATGAGAATAGTAAGAAAAAATAGTGAATTAGAAGAAAATTTTAATGCTGCAAAGAGTGAGTCAAAGAAAAGCTTTGGGGATGATCGTGTGTTTATTGAAAAATATATAGAGCAACCAAGACATATTGAGATACAAATTCTTTGTGACAAACATGGAAATCAAGTTCATTTAGGTGAGAGAGAATGCTCAATTCAAAGGAGATATCAAAAAGTTATTGAGGAGTGCCCATCACCATTTGTAGATGAGGAAATGAGAAATGAAATGGCTGCACAAGCTCTAACACTTGCAAAGGAAGTTAAGTACGACTCAGCGGGGACCGTAGAATTTGTAGTAGATGCTAACAAAAATTTTTATTTTCTCGAGATGAACACAAGACTTCAAGTTGAACATCCTGTTTCTGAGCTTGTTACAGGCGTAGATCTGGTTGAACAAATGATTTATTGTGCAGATAATAATAAGTTAAATATATCACAAAAAGATATTGACCTTAAAGGCTGGTCAATTGAGTCTCGTATTTACGCCGAAGATCCAACTAAAGATTTTTTACCTTCAATTGGTAGAGTGACTGAATACATAGAGCCATCAAAAATCGAAGATAAAGAACAAATTATTAGAAACGATACAGGAATAAATCCTGGATCTGAAGTTTCTTTATTTTATGATCCTATGATATCAAAGCTAGCAGTTCATAGTAAGGATAGAGCAACTGCAATAGACTTAATGATCAATTCACTGCAAAATTATTACTTATCAGGAGTTGAAAATAATATTGAATTTCTGATTTCAATTTTAGATGACAAAAAATTTAGAAACGGTGAAATAAGTACAAATTTTATCAAAGAAAAATTCCCTAAGGGTTACTATTCTAATCATAATTTAAGTGAATATAATAAACACAGAATTGCAATTTTTGCCCAGGTTTTATTTATATTCCAATTACAAAGCAAGATACTAACTTCAAATGATTTTGTAATAAAGGTAGGAGAAGATTTTCTTAACCTCAAAGTTACAGAATCTAAGTTTGAAAAAGAAAGATTTTATGGAACATTTAAAATAGATAAAAAAGAGTATGAGATTGAAACATCTATAAAGCTTAACGAGAGGTTATGTCAGGTAAGTATTAATCGGCAAATAGAGTATTTTAAATTAAATAAACTTGTAAACCTTAACTCTTCGGATGTCAGTTACTATGATTGTAGATGTCAGACTACAGTTGTAAGTAAACAACATGAAACTTACATAAGGCTTATGCCAAAAATAAAATTAGAAGATTTATCAAAAAAATTAATTTCTCCAATGCCTGGTCTAATCAAGTCAGTAGACGTATCTGAAGGACAAAAAATCAAAAGCGGCGATCAATTGCTAATCATTGAAGCAATGAAAATGGAGAATATATTAAAAAGTGAAAAAGACTGCGTAATTGATAAAGTTCTAATAAAGCCAGGCGATAGCGTGGGCGCTGATGAGGAGCTTATTCTATTTTCTAAATAGCCAGAGTTTTTAATTTGCTCTGAAAAATATCTCTATCCATGTAGCCTTGTCTAAAGTAGCGACGATTTTTAGTATCTTTATATGAACCTCTCCCATGCAAGACACGATAATTATCCAAAATTAGCATGTCACCTGGTCGTTGTTTAATGCGTATATTATTTTTCTTATCCTTAATTAAATCCCAAAACTTTCGCCTTGCATTTATATAATCGTCTATTTTTTTATTTTTATCGAATGGAATTAATTCAGTTCTATTGTTGTATCTTACTTGTATTACATTGTTCATATCATCTAACTCGATCAGCTTACATTTATTTTCTAAACAGGCATTTTCATCTTTATATCTAAAAAAAGTATTGAAAGTTGTAAGTGTATTAAAGAATTGTTTATGTCTATCTCGCATAATTTTTGCAACATTAAAACCGTCAACTATTGAATTTTCTCCACCTATTGAAGCGTTTTCTATGCAGTGTAAGAAAATATAACCTTGTGTAGGGAAGCGATATGGATTGTCAGTATGGTTCTCTAGTGCTCTTGTTGTCATAGTTAAGTCATAGGCCTTTTTTATGTTTTTAACGTCAGCAATACCGCCCCAATTTGTTTTTTTAACCGGCCCAATAAGTTTCATAAGTTCATTTAATCCATTCTTAGTTTTTGGAATATTTCTGACTAAACAAAAACCAAATGTTTCAACAGATAACAAAATGTCAGATAACATTTTTTCATTTATTAGTAGAAAGTTATATTTTGGAATTTTTATACTTTCTTTATTCCATAAACATTTTTTGGACTTAAATTCTTCTGATTCTAGTTGATTGTAGAGATAGCCAAATTGATACGAATGTTTTGAATTATCTGAAAATTGAATTTGTAAAATATTTTTTTTTATCTTGGCTGATTTAACGTATAAATGTTCATCTATTTCCGCCGCCTCTATTAAAAGTTGATTTGTATAATTATCTCTTATCTCGCTGTTCTTACTATGCTCATAAAGCCATTGAGCATTTACTTCATAGTTCTTAGTTTTATTTTTGAGATTTATAGTTTTTTTATTATTTTTTACTGAAATAAAGTTCATTTTAATTAAAATATTTAACTAGAGTTTTTTCAATTATTTTATCAATTTCTATATTTTTTATATTATAACCTAAATCTGAAAAACTAGTGACAAATTTGCTACTCATTCCACATGGCTTGATACCTTCGTAGTGACTTAAATCTGGATTTATATTTATTGAAAAACCATGGTAAGTAACCCATTTTTTTACCTTTAGACCGATACTAGCAATTTTGTAGAGTTGACCATTGTCCTTTTTAACGAATACTCCGTGATGATCAGGTATTGCTTCTCCAACAATTTGAAAATTACCTAAAATTTCTATAATCAGTTTCTCAATTTGGTTTACAAAAAATTTAATATCTTTTTTTCTATTATTTAAATTGATCATAAGGTAGATAACTCTTTGTCCAGGGCCATGATAGGTATACTTTCCTCCTCGATTAGTCTTAATTACAGGTATTTTATTATTATTAAGAAGGTCACTTTTATGATCAGTAGATCCTGATGTATATATTGCTGGATGACTTAGGAGCCATGCAAGTTCGTCATTCTGGTTTTTAATTATTTCATTCACTCTATTTTCCATATATTTAAGACTTTTTAAGTAGTCTTGAGCTGAATTGTCTATCTTAATTTCCATGTTTTTCTGGATAATAATTTAAATTGATGTACATGTTTTTATTATGAATAATATTGTAAATGAACCTCCTCAAAATGAGAATATTACATTTAATAATCAACTAATTAATGATGTAATAAATTTTTGCAATAACAAAGAAAAAGATAAACTCGCCAATATTATTTCCCCTCTTCATCCTGCAGATTTGGCTGATCTCTTCACTTTTCTTAGTAAAGAGCAACGATCTTACATTCTTAATAATCTTAGTGAAGACCGCCATACAGATGTTCTAGCTGAGCTAGATGACACTATTATTGATGAAACAGTTCAAGAATTAGAGGATACTAAAGTAGTTCGCTCCATTAGTGAGATGGAGACAGATGATGCAATTAACCTCATTGAGTCTTTGGAGCCGGCAGCTCAAAAGAAAATTTTAGACCAAGTCAATCCCACTGAGAGAGAAATTTTACAAGAAAGTCTTAATTACCCTGAAGATACTGCTGGAAGAAGAATGCAAAAAGAATTTGTTTCAATGCCGGGATTTTGGACAGTAGGGCAGGCCATTGATCATTTAAGAGAACAAATTGACTTGCCCGATGAATTCTATGAACTTTTTATTGTTGACCCGAGCAATAAACCGTTAGGGAGCGCTTCAGTTTCTAAAGTTCTGAAGTCACGTAGAGATACAAAATTAAATGAAATTTTAGAAGAAAACCCAAAATTTGTTAAGGCATCTATGGATCAAGAAGAAGTAGCACTTTTCTTTGAGCAATACTCTTTGGTGTCAGCTGGAGTTGTCGATGACCAAAATAGATTAATTGGAAGAATTACGGCAGATGATATTGTTTGGGTTGTTCAAGAAGAAGCAGAAGAAGATATTTTGAGGTTGGGGGGTGTTTCAGAAAGTGAGATGAACCAATCCATTGGAAGATCAACGAGGCGACGATTTATATGGTTATTTCTAAATTTATTAACTGCAATTCTCGCATCTTATGTAATAAGTCTGTTTGATGCCAGTATTGAGAAAATGGTAGCATTGGCGATTTTAATGCCAATTGTTGCATCAATGGGCGGTAATGCAGGAACACAAACGTTAACGCTAACTGTAAGAGCTATCGCAACTAAAGAATTAGTAGATAATAATAGAAGAAAGGTATTTTTCAAAGAAATTGCGATATCAGTATTAAATGGAATATTATTTGCGATTATAACAGGATTTGCTGCCTGGATTTGGTTTTCTGATCTTAGTTTATCTATAATTGTTGGAGCAGCAATGGTAATAAATATTTTATCTGCGGGTTTGTTTGGTTTCCTAATTCCATATATTTTTAATAAAGTTAAGATTGATCCCGCTTTGGCATCAAGTGTATTTGTAACAACAATAACTGATGTATTCGGATTTTTATCTTTTCTAGGACTCGCTTCAATTTATTTATTTTAGATTTTTATATTGTCAATTAATCGAGTATTTCCTATTTTAGCTGCAATAAATATTCTTGATTTATCACTTATTTTTTTTCGAACAGAGAGATCATCATTTAATACAGTCAGATAATCAATTTTATCAACACCATGATCTATCAGGGCTTTTTTTGTGTTATTGAGTATTTTATTAATCTTTAACTTGGTTCTAATCAATGGAGGTAATTTTTTAAGTAATTTATTGATTTTAATAGCAATTTTAAATTCCTGACCACTTAAATAATTATTTCTTGATGAAAGTGGAAGTCCATTTCTATCCCTAACAGTTTTAACGCATATTATCCTTGTGTTTAATTTTAATGATTCTGTCATTTTTTTTATTACCAAATATTGTTGATAATCTTTTTCACCAAAAAATGCTGCGTTTGGTTGCACTATATCAAAAAGTTTAAGTACAATATTTTTAACGCCTGGAAAGTATTTTGGCCTTGATTTACCACATAGTCGTTTTTCAATTGCAAACTGCGGACAATTATATTTCGTTTTATGGGTGAGAATTTGTTTTTGTATTGGAGTGAAGACAATATCAGCACCGTATTTTTTTAAGACTTTAAGATCATTTTTGAGTGTCCTTGGGTAATTTTTATAATCTTCTTTTGGTCCAAATTGTGTAGGGTTAACAAAAATACTAACTACAACAATTGATTTTTGTTTTTGTGATTCCTTTATTAATCTTAAATGTCCTCCATGCAAAGCTCCCATTGTTGGTGTTAGATGAATTTTAAAACCATCATTTCTATATCGATCTAGGATTTTATTGAGATATTTTATACTTTTAACTAATTTCATAATGTATATCTTCAAAAATAATATTATCTGCAAACTTTTTTGACAAATTATACTTATCCAAACTATTAATTGTCCAAGTTAATAGTGGAATATTTTTCTTCCTTATACTTTGAATATTTCTGATGCTTATTTTTTCTACATCAACCGCTAAAAAATTAATGCCGAGATGAGAAATTTCTTTAAAATCGATGTTATCATTACTGGTTATTAGGCCTGTTTTATAAAATGGAGCATTGATTTTAAACCATTCACACATTTTATAATCAAATGACTGCAAAGCAATATCTCCATTGTAAGCTCGAATTATTTCGATTAATCTTTCTTCAATTTCAGGATTAAAACCAGATTTTATTTCAATTAATATAGGTGTTTGGCCATCTACTAAATGCAGCATCTCATCAAGTGAAGGTATTTTACAATCTGTGTCTAAAAGCTTTAGTTTTCTTATTTCGTTTATATTTAGATCATTAATATTAGAATCTATCCCACACATCCTTTTTAAATTGTAATCATGAAATACGATAATTTCTTTATCCTTAGATAAGACAATATCACATTCGATTGCAAGGTTGTGTTTCATTGCATTTTCAAATGCTTCCAATGAATTTTCAATAATTAATTTTTTATCATGAAGTCCTCTATGGGCAATCGGACGATCAAGAAAAGGACTCATTATTTCAGAATTTCAAATATTGATGCAACTTCAACACTAGCATTTTTTGGGAGAGAGTTTGCTCCAACTGCAATTCTTGAATGCTTTCCTTTTTCTCCCATAATATCACAAACAACATCTGATGCACCATTGATGACTAAAGGATGGTCAGAAAAAGAATGATCAGCATTTACGTAACCAGCAACATGAATACAATTAAAATCACTAAGTTCACATGAAGGGTTTAGTTGATCTAACATAGACAAAGTATTAAGCATGCATATGCGTGATCCATATGATGCCTCCTTAATATCAGTTTCTGATGGAACTTTGCCAGTTATAATTTTTTCATCTTTTATAGGAAGTTGCCCAGATACATAAATCAAGTTGCCTATTTTTTTAAAAGGCAAATAATTCCCAAGAGTTACAAGCTTAAATTGCTTATAATCTTTTTCTACTTCGAGTATTTTGTCCGCTAACTTCATTAATAAGAAAATTATATATATCTTTCCAACTATATGCACGAAAATCCGCCTCTTTCGGCGAAACTGCAAGTTTAGATAATCGTTCATCAGATATGTAATGAATAGTTTTAGATCTTGATACTTCTTCTTTTACGGAGGATATGTGGGGAGCTAAATCATCTATAAAAAAAACTTTTTCATTAAAGTCTCTAATTAATTCTTTAATTACCAACCCTTTTGGTCCGTTTCCAGCAATTATTTGAAGATCAAGACCATTCTTTTGAAAACAATACTTTCTATCATCCAAATATTTGAATGGAATATTAGTAAGAACTAAAATTTGAAAATTAGAGTCCAATAGTTTATTGATAAAGTGAATTGATCCTTCGACAAAAGTTATATCTTTTGATTCTGTTCGAAAAAAATCGTCTAAATATTCAAGTATAACTTTATTAGACAGAACTTCATTAGTTCCTTTTTGTTTTATATTTCCAAAAAGGGCGTATGAAGTTAGGTCATACCAAAACCCTTTTTTTTCTAAATAAATTTCAAAGCATTTTACAAAATTTAATAAGACTTCATCAGCATCAGTTATAAGCAGTGGTTTATTCTTAAAAAGAGTAGCTTTGCTTATTTGCTTTTGAAGGCCATCAGATAGCTTATGTGCCACTAATTACTTAACTTCTATCAATGTAAGTTTTGTTTGAGTATATTGGCCAAGAGCTTCCAGAGATTTATCTCTTCCAGAACCTGACTGCTTGTATCCACCGTGAGGTAAAGACATGTCTCCATCGCTCAAACTATTTATCAGAACTTTTCC
The DNA here is from genome assembly GCA_902524285.1 of uncultured Pelagibacteraceae bacterium. Lineage (GTDB taxonomy): Bacteria > Pseudomonadota > Alphaproteobacteria > Pelagibacterales > AG-422-B15 > CACNXQ01. The sequence goes on from CABZCR010000008.1 coordinate 43,480, forward strand.
ACTTTTAATTCTTTTTGCAAGCTTATGTACTTTATTTAAATCATTAGACCATATCATTGCATTAAGTCCATAATGAGTATCATTTGCTATTTGAAGAGCTTCATCTTCATTTTCAAAATCTATGGCACATAATACTGGTCCAAAAATTTCCTCTTTAGCAACAGTCATTGAATTTTGAACATCTTTAAAGACCGTAGGACTAACATAGTAGCCACCTGAGTCTTGAAGCACCTGATCACCGCCAGTTATAACATTTGCACCTTCAGATTTACCTTTATCTATATAATTCATTATTCTTTCAGTTTGAGTTTTATCAACAATTGAGCCCATTAAAGTGTTTGGATCAAAAGGGTTGCCTGGCATCCAAGGTTGAGAGTAGCTTACGACTTTTTCTAAAAATTCGTCTTTTATCGATTTTTGAAGTAGCAACCTTGAGGGCGCATCACATACCTGACCACTGTTTCCAAACATGCCATCGGCTGCCATTTTCGCAGCGTGGTCTAAATCAGGCGCATCTGCAAATATTATATTTGGAGACTTTCCTCCACACTCCAGTGAAACCCTCTTCATGTTGGACTCACCTGCGTAAGATAAAAAATATCTTCCAACTTCAGTAGATCCTGTAAATCCAAGTTTATCAACATCCATGTGAGTCCCTAACGCTTTTCCTGCAGTAGGACCATAACCTGGCACTACATTGAAGACTCCTTCTGGAATACCAGCCTCCATTGCTAGTTCGGCAACTCTTAATGCAGATAATGGTGATTGTTCTGCAGGCTTTAAGATAAAACTATTTCCAGTCGCTAACGCAGGTGCAAATTTCCAACAAGCCATTAACAAAGGAAAATTCCAAGGAGTAACTGCTCCAACTACACCCAGAGGTTCTTTGGTGATAGTGGCAATCAAATTATCACTTGTTGGTGCTACATCATCGTAGAGTTTATCAATTGCCTCAGCATACCATTTTGTACAATTAATACATGCCGCTATATCGCCTGTTGCTCTAGTTATAGGCTTACCCATGTTTAAGGTTTCTAACAAGCCAAGCTCTAAAATA
>CABZCR010000009.1 GCA_902524285.1 uncultured Pelagibacteraceae bacterium
ATAATTATAAAAGTATAGAATTCGTGCTATGAGAGCTTCAAAATTAGGACGATACTCATGGACAATGTTTGATTGGGCAAATCAGCCTTTCTATACATTAATTATGACTTTTGTTTTCTCTGTCTACTTTACTGACGTCTTTGTTGCTGGCGAAGATGGTGCTCAAAAATTAACTCTTACCCAAACAATTTCAGGTCTAGCTATTGCTCTTTTGAGCCCAGTTCTTGGATCTATTACTGACATAAAAGGAAACCGAAAACTATTAATGGGCACTACATCAGTTTTATTTATGATTGGTATGGTGTTGCTTTGGTATTCACCCCCGGGCGCTCCCAATGGTATTTGGCTTGTTATGTTTGGATTAATACTTGCGTCAGCAATGGTTGGGTTTTCTGAGGTTTTTAATAACTCAGTTCTAGCAACTATCGAAACTCCTGAGAATTCTGGTTGGTTAAGCGGGATGGGTTATGGGGTTGGCTATATCGCAGGCCTCATCGCGTTAATTTTATTTTTAATAATATTTGTTTGGCCTGGTGGAGAAACGAAAAATTTGTACGGTTTGGATACAAATGAATATGAACATATAAGAATTGTTGGACCGCTATGCGCAATATGGTATGCGGTATTTATTATTCCTTTATTTTTATTTACTCCAGATCTTAAAAAAAGTGATGTTACTGTGATTAGCTCAATAAAGATTGGACTTACTAATTTTATCAATACTTTTAAAGAAGCCAGAAAATATCAAAATATCTTCACATTCTTGATTACAAGGATGTTTTATCAAGATGCCTTGAATGCGCTGTTTGTAGTGGGTGGAGTTTACGCAAGTCTTGTAGTCGGGATGTCGCTCACTCAAGTCTTAATACTTGGAATTATTTTAAATATCTTGTCAGGACCCAGTTCAATTTATGGAGGTTATTTAAATGATCTAATTGGTTCTAAGAATGTAATAAACTTATCTCTCTGGGGATTGCTAGTTTCAGGACTTTTAGGCTTATCAATTGATAAAGATACGATATTTTATTTTTTTACAGTTAATGAATATTCATCTGGTGTTGAAGAATTTACATTTGGAATATTTAATTCTGTAAGTCAAGTAACATATATTTGTGTTGTCATTGGTATTTCAATTTTTTATGGTCCTGCACAAACTGCCTCAAGAGCATTAATGGTGAAACTTTCCCCACAAGAAAAGATGACTGAATTTTTTGGTCTTTATGCGTTTGCAGGAAAATCAACAGCGTGGCTAGTTCCTGGATTGATGTCAATTATTCTAGCTTTCACCGGAAGTCTTCAATATGCAATGATTTCGATAGTGTTGTTTAATCTAATTGGTATTGTAGGAATGTATTTTGTCTCAGAACAATGATCAGTAAATATCTTGAATTAGTTTCCACTACTAAGTCTCAAATTACAATATTTGTACTTCTAAATATTTGTGGTCTTATTTTTCTTTTTCTTCCACATAACATTTTTTATAACATGCTCGATCTTGAGTTATTTTACGATAAAAATAACGTTATCAAAAATTTCAATGCAATAGGTTCTGATGGTCGTAGTGTTTATGTTCTTTCTTCACTTCTACTTGATACAATCTATCCCATTTTATATACATCATTATTTCTTGGAGCCTTCGTAAAGTTATTTAAAAGATCTCAAACAATTTTATTTTTACCTTTAACAGCCTTCAGTTTTGATATTTTAGAGAATATTCAGATTACAATACTAAATTTAAACTTCCCCAATATTAACGAAACTCATGTTTATTTATCAAGTATGGCTACATCGGCTAAATGGATTGCTATTTTAGCTTCAATGCTTGTGTTAATTTATGGAATAATAAAAAAGCAAAAAAATAGATCTGCTGATGTTCAAAAAAAGAATTCATAAATTAAGAAAAAGTTTTTTAAAACGGTTTTTATTTTTAATAAGAAAACAGCAATTTGAATTTGTATATAAACAAATAAAATTTCAATTGGATTTAAGAGACTCAATCGATCGTGAAATTTTTTTTAATAGTTATTATGAAGAAAACCAAATTCAATTCTTAATTGACAGTATAAAAAAATATAACATAAAACATTTTATCGACGTTGGTGCAAATATTGGAATATATTCATTAAGAGTTGGGAAAAAATTTCCTCAAATAAAAATAAATTCTATTGAACCACACCCCTTAGCGTTTAAAAGGCTACGGGCAAATATTGAGCTCAACAAATTAAGCGATACTATCAAAACACATAATATCGCCTTGTCTGATGTCACTGGTCCTGGCTTTCTAAGTTCGGCATTTGATACGCAATCAGGAGGAGCAAAAGTTGAGCAAACAGATCATAACAGATTGAATATTACGAAAATAAAATTAAAGAGGGCTGAAGATATTCTTAATTTAAAAAATGAAAGGGTTGCCATTAAAATTGACGTAGAGGGTTTTGAAAGTCGTGTTTTAGATGGGTTCAGAAATTTGCTGATCAGTAATGAAATTGTATTGCAAATAGAAATCTTTGATGAAAAGCTGAGTGAGACCACAAAATTTTTAGAAGACTTTAATTTCAAATTAATTGGAAAGGGTACGTTCACTCATCAGGATACAGTAAAGGATTACTTCTATATTAATTTTTAAAGTAATAACTATACATTGAACAAAATTATACCTCAGTTTATTTTTTTTATTCCTGTATCAACTGTTATTATTTCATATTTTATTTCTTCTTTTGGTGGATTTGTTGACTGGTGTATACCGTTAATAGATGGCTGCACATCAATCAGTAAGGTTGGCAGATATGGTATTTCTTTCTATCTATATAAAATATTTATTATCCCATCTGTCATCTTAATGATAATTTTTTGGTACCAAGTAAATAACTATATTTATAAAAGTAACTTGCTTTTGTTTCTAAGCATCACCTCTTGTATTTTTTTAATTATATATCTTTTAGCTTTAGGATTTGATGGAAAAATTTACAGATTTATGAGAGAAATCGGAATATTTATATATTTTATACTCACTCCGATGAGTCAAACTTTGTTAGCATTTTCAATTTCTAATAAAAAAATAAGATCAAAGTTGTTTCTTTACGCACTCATTTGTATGTATCTTGTTTGTGTGGGAGCCTATTTACTTATTTTACCTCTTGATAACTCTAATTATGAAAATGTGATTGAGTGGAACTTCGCACTTTTAATATTTTTATTCTTCCCTTTATTTTCAGGTTTATTAAGAAAAACTAATGTCTGAAGTGACGAGTTCCTGTAAACACCATTGAAATACCCGCTTTATTTGCAGCTTCAATGACCTCATCATCTTTAACAGAGCCCCCAGGTTGAATAACTGCTTTTGCTCCAGATGAAATTGTAACCAGCAATCCATCAGCAAATGGAAAAAATGCATCTGATGCAACCACTGAATTTTCAAGCGAGTTTTCTTCAGACTTTTCCATTTCACCATTTTTTTGTGAGGCAATTTTAGCACTATCAACTCTGCTCATTTGTCCAGCACCGATACCAATTGTTTTTTTATTTTTGACATAAATAATTGCATTTGACTTTACATGCTTGCAAACTTTAAACGCAAACAACATATCTTCAATTTCACTATCACTTGGTTTTTTTTCTGTAACAACTTTTAAGTCAGATTTATTTGTATTCTCATCATCGTTTGATTGCACTAAAATTCCCCCTTCAATACTTTTAAAATTTTGTGAGTTATTTTTTTCGTGTAATGAATTTAAAATTAAAACACGTAAATTATTTTTTGATTTGAAAATTGCTTTGGCTTCGTCTGTAATGTCTGGTGCTATTATAACTTCGGTAAAAATTTTTACGATTTCCTCGGCGGAGTCTTTATCGATTTTTTGATTGAGTGCAATGATGCCACCAAATGCGCTTGTCGTATCACATGAAAACGCTTTTGTGTACGCTTCATGCAAAGTTGATCCACTTGCAACGCCACAAGGATTTGCGTGTTTAATAATAGCAACAGTAGGAGTTGCTTCTTCAAATTCTCTAATTAATTGTAAAGCAGCGTCAGCATCATTTATGTTGTTATAACTTAATTCTTTTCCTTGTAGTAATGCTGCTTGAGGAATACCTGAATTTTGAATTGATGACTTATAGAGACTCGCAGATTGGTGTGGATTTTCACCATATCGAAGTGTCGATGATAATTTTCCTGCAGTTGAAAATTTTGCTACCTTTTCAATTTTTCCTCGATAAAACCAATTACTGATAAGAGAATCATAGTAAGCGGTTGTAGAAAAAGTTTTTGCTGCAAGTCTCTTTCTAAATTCTAAAGTCGTTGATCCTTTATTTTTCTTTATTTCATCAATTAATTCGTCGTAATCTTCCGCATCAGTTATTACAGTTACAAATTTGTGGTTTTTGGCAGCTGATCTCAACATTGCTGGGCCACCGATATCTATATTTTCGATACAAATTTCTTCATTTTCCTCTGATTTTATTGTTTCTTCGAAGGGGTAAAGATTTACGATTATTAAGTCTATGTCTTCTATTCCATGCTCCTCTTGAGACTGAACATGGTTCTTGACATCTCTTTTTGAAAGCAAGCCCCCGTGCACATTTGGGTGCAAAGTTTTAACACGTCCATCCATCATCTCTGGGAAATTGGTCAAAGAAGATACATCTGTTACATCAACACCCATGGCTGAAATCGATTTTGCCGTACCACCTGTTGAAACTATTTTAATATTATGTTCTTTAAGTGATTGAACAACTTTATCTAAACCCGATTTATCTGAAACAGAAATCAGTGCAGTTTTAATTTTAATATCCAATTTAATGGCCTCTTAGTTTTTCAATATTGTTTGCATACTCACTTGGACCACCTTTAAAGGTTGTGGTACCTGCAACAATCATGTCAGCTCCAGCATCGATTACCGATTGAACATTTTCAAAATTAATTCCCCCATCAACTTCTAAATGAATTTCTCTACCAGACTTATTAATTTCTTCTCGAAGATTTGATAATTTATCAAGAGCTGTTGGAATAAATTTCTGACCGCCAAAACCAGGATGAACACTCATTACTAAAATGAGATCAAGTTTATCCATAAAAGGTTTAACGACTTCCCATTCAGTATCTGGGTTGATTGCAAGCCCAGCTTTTATCTTTAATGATTTAATTTTATTCAAACATGCTTCTGTATCATCTTTTGCTTCTGGGTGAACTGAAACAATATCTGCTCCAGCTTCAACAAATTTTTCAATATAAGGCTGTATAGGATCGATCATCAAATGAACATCAAACGGCAATGAAGATTTATCTCTTATAGATTTAACAACATCTGGACCTATTGTGAGATTAGGAACAAAGTGTCCATCCATTACATCTACATGTATGTAGTCAGCCCCGGCTTGAGTGATATTAACAACTTCATCTCCTAACGATGAAAAGTCTGATGCTAGTATAGAAGGTGATATTTTAACCGACATTATTGTGAAGCATTATTTCTCTGTATAACAGAAAGGTTTGCTGTTTCCCACTATTTTCATACTTTGATAAGCGATAAATAGAGATTACATTACATATATGAGCGATAAAAAAACAGAAGCTGCCGAGGACAAAGAAGATAAGAAAACTGACTCCAAACTACCTAAGAAGAAAAAAGAAATAGGCGGTGCAGATGGTCCAGAACCAACTCGTTTTGGAGACTGGGAAAAAAAAGGAATTACCTCAGACTTTTAGAATATCTTAGAGCTCTTGATCAAATTTTGATGGCTTCCAATCCTTTGGGGCCAGTTCTAAATCTTCAAATTCAAAAGCGGGTGCAACGGAGCATCCAATTAAGCTATATGCTCCAGTAGATTTCAAGGCAAACCAAGTTCCTTTTTCAACAGTGTACATAAAATTATTATTAGATCCTATCTGATCAATTTGAAATTCCTCACCGTCTTTTGATGTGTATACGTTTAGAGGACTGCCTGAGTAAAAATGTAAAGTTTCAGTTTTTGTTATTCTGTGCCAGTGTGAGTTTTCATGTGCTTTAAGTAAAAAATATATATGAGTGACATCATCATTTCTAAAAATCTCAACGTAATGACCTCCCTCAGGATGTGGATTCATTTTGTGTTCTTTAATTAAATCTCTAATAATATTTTTATCACTCACAAGAAGTTACTTGTTCATTCGATTTTCAACCAAATCATTGACCACAGCTGGCTCTGCTAGTGTAGATGTATCTCCTAAATTACTGTAATCGTTTTCAGCAATCTTTCTTAAAATTCTTCTCATAATTTTTCCAGATCGAGTTTTTGGAAGACCTGGCGCCCACTGTATTAAATCAGGTGATGCGATTGGACCAATTTCTTTTCGAACCCATGCAACAAGTTCTTTATATAATTCATCTGATGTTTCTTCTCCTGCATTAAGCGTAACGTAAGCATAGATCCCTTGACCTTTAATATCATGAGGGTAACCAACAACTGCTGCCTCACTAACTTTAGGATGAGCAACTAGTGCAGATTCTACTTCTGCTGTTCCCATTCTGTGACCAGATACGTTTATGACATCATCCACTCTTCCAGTGATCCAGTAATAACCGTCTTCATCTCTCCTGCAGCCATCGCCCGTAAAATATTTTCCATCAAATTGAGAAAAATAGGTTTCAATAAATCTTTTATGATCTCCGTAAACTGTTCTCATTTGTCCAGGCCAAGAGTCTGCTAAACAAAGTGAACCTTCGCAAGCACCTTCAAGGATATTTCCTTCAGCATCTAAAATTTCAGGTTTGACCCCAAAGAAAGGTTTTGTTGCTGATCCTGGTTTTTGAGCAATAGCACCTGGAAGAGGTGTTATTAAAATTCCCCCTGTTTCAGTTTGCCACCACGTATCAACAATCGGACATTTTTTATCACCAACGACATTATAATACCACATCCATGCTTCTGGATTTATTGGCTCACCAACAGTACCAAGCAATTTTAGTGAGGACCTGTTTGTTTTTTTAACAGGGTCTTTACCTTCTCGCATCAATGCTCTGATTGCGGTTGGTGCAGTATAGAAAATATTAATCTTATGTTTATCAACCACTTCCCAAAAACGAGAGGCGCTTGGATAGTTTGGAACACCCTCAAACATAACAGTGACAGCTCCATTTGCTAACGGACCATATACAATGTAACTGTGTCCTGTAACCCAACCCACATCTGCAGTGCACCAATAAACGTCACCATCTTTATAATCAAAGACATATTGATGTGTCATCGAGGCATAAACCATATAACCACCAGTGGTGTGCATAACTCCTTTTGGTTTGCCAGTTGATCCAGATGTATACAATATAAAGAGAGGATCTTCTGCTGACATTTCTTCAGGTAGACAATCATCAGATTCTTTTTCAGTCAGTTCGTGATACCAAACATCTCTGTCATCAATCCAACTAATATCTCCACCTGTTCTTTTAACAACAATACAATGACGAACTCCACCTGAGATTGAAATTGCTTCATCCGTGTTTTTCTTTAATGGAATTGATTTACCGCCTCTTACGCCTTCATCCGCAGTAATCACAATATCTGATTTACAATCACTTATTCTTCCAGCTAACGAGTCTGGAGAAAAGCCTCCAAATACAACTGAGTGAATTGCACCAATTCTTGTACACGCTAGCATTGCGTAAGCTGCTTCAGGAATCATTGGCATATAAATAGTTACACGGTCACCTTTTTTAACACCAAGAGATTTCATGCCATTAGCAAGTTTTGATACCTCACTGTGCAATTCTTTATAAGTAATGTGTTTTGAGTCAGCTGGATCATCGCCTTCCCAAATGATTGCGGTTTGATCTGCTTTATCTTCTAAATGTCTATCAATACAGTTGCTTGATGCGTTGAGTGTACCGTCATAGTACCACTTGATTGAGAAATTATCTTTATTGTAAGAAACGTCTTTTACTTTTGTATATGGTTTAATCCAATCAATTCTTTTTCCGTGCTCATTCCAAAATTCTTCATTGCTATTGAGCGAATTTTCGTACCACTCATTATATTTAGCTGAATTAACCTGAGCTTCTGCAGACCATTCACTACTTACTTCAAACTTTTCATTTTCACTCATAGGGAAATAATCTTATTTGATACCACCAAGATTGCAAATAATTGTCCATGACTTTTTATCGATTGGCATTACCGAGAGACGCGACTGTTTGACCAAGGCTAAATGATTGAGTTTTGGATGATCTTTTATTTGAGACAGGTTTACTTTATTTTTAAGGGCCTTTACAGCAGCGACGGATACCATGCCAAAACGCTTTGATTTGTCAGTAGGATCAGGATGATATTTCTTTACGACTTTTACGATACCAACAATATCTCTTTCTTTAACAGAGTGATAAAAAAAACAAAGATCGCCTAACTCCATTTTTTTCATATTGTTGGATGCTTGGTAGTTTCTCACACCATCCCAGCCCTCACCTTTACTGCCAGCTTTTACTTGTTGCTCCCAAGACCATGTTTCAGGTTCTGATTTCATTAACCAGTAGTTCATTTTATTCCTTTATGATCGGTCTATTTAAAAGTTCTTGAATTGTAACATCAATATTTTTCTTACGGTATAGAACTTTGTAAATAGCATCATTGATTGGTAAATCTAATTTTTTTTCAATCGATAGTTTCTTAAGGGCTCTCACAGTAAATACCCCTTCAGCGATTGAAAACTTTTTTTCAATAATTTGATTAAGTGTTTTCCCTTTTGCAAGATCAGTTCCTAAAGAAAAATTTCTAGACTCTTTTGATGAACATGTAAGAAATAAGTCTCCCATACCAGACAGTCCGGCAAGTGTACTTTTTTTTGCATTCATAGATTGAGCTACAATTTTTATTTCAGCAAAACTTCTTGATATGATTGAAGCTACAGCATTTTCACCGTATTTTTTTCCAAAAACAATACCACTTGCAATTGCATAAATGTTTTTTAAAGCTCCTGCTATTTGTGAACCGATAATATCATCAGATAAGTAAGGTCTTAATATTGGCGATTTAATTAACAAAGCAATTTTATTAGCTACCTGATCACTTTTGGATGCAACGACTGTTGCAGCCGGTAGTCCTCTCGCAATCTCTGATGCAAAATTCGGTCCTGAAATTACAGCAATTTTATTTTTTGGAAATAATGAAGATACAATTTCACTAGGCAGTTTAAGGCTATTCATTTCTATTCCCTTCGAGCAGCAAACAAAAATCGTTTTAGCTTTAATATTTTTTTTTAATTTTATTAAATTACTTGATAAATATTGAACAGGCGAAACTAAAAATATTATTTCACATTCGGCAACATCAATTATTGATGTTGTGCATGTTATTTTTTTACTTAACTTTATCTTTGGCAGGTATCTTTTATTTTCAGAGAGTTTATTGATATTATCACAAACACTTTTTTCTTTTGCCCACAAAATGACTGTTTGTTTTTTAGCTAAAATATTTGCAAGTGCAGTTCCCCACGCGCCCGCCCCAATTATTGCTATTTGCTTTTTAGTATTAGCCTTCAATGATTCTTTTTCCTTTTAAAAATTTTGCTTTTTTATCCAAGGGCCATCGTGGGCGTGGTTTAAAATCCAGTTTATTGAATTTTTTTCTCTCAAATCTCTCAATGCCTGCAAGAGCAATCATCGCCCCATTATCTGTACAGTACTTAATTGATGGAAAGAGAAATTCACAATCAATTTCTTCTTCTAGTTGCTTCAGAGTTTGCCTGATGCTTTTGTTTGCAGCTACTCCTCCTGCAACAACAATTTTAATGTCTTTATTTTTCTTTAATATTTTTTTATATTCTGAAATCGCATTTTTTGTTTTTGTATAAATTATCTTGTTGATTGTTTTTTGAAAAGAGGCCGACATATCTCTTTTAAATTTTTCAGTGCATCTGTGTTCATTAACTATTTTAGCAACTGCTGATTTAAGTCCTGCAAAAGAAAAGTGAGAAGTTTTTTCGTTAATTAAAGGCATGGGCAAAATAAATCGGTCTTTGTTTCCTTTCTTGGCATAACTTTCAATCTGAGGCCCACCAGGATAACCAAGGTTCAACATGCGGGCTGTTTTATCAAATGCTTCACCCAAGGCATCGTCGATTGTTGTACCTAACCGCTGATAAGAATTAAAATTCTTTATAATCGTAAATTCTGTATGCCCGCCCGAAACTAACAGCAACAAATAAGGATAACTAATGTCTCTTTCCAACTTAATTGATAATGCATGCCCCTCTAAATGATTTATTGCAATAAATGGTTTCTTTAAGAAATGTGCGAGCGTTTTACCGGCGACCACTCCAACAAGCAATCCTCCAAGTAAACCCGGGCCAGCCGTTGCTGCAATTGCATTGATTCCTCTGAAAGAAACCTGCGCTTGCTTCAATGCCATTTGAATTAAATTGTGTATTACATCAGAATGGGCCCTGGCAGCCAGCTCGGGAACTACCCCACCATAAAGTTTATGAATATCGGTTTGAGACTTAACAATGTTGGAAAGCACATTAAAACTGTTTCCTTTTTTTTCTACGACTGAGACTGATGTTTCATCACAGCTTGATTCAATGCCCATAACCCGTATTGAATTTTTTCTCATAACTTTAAAATTGCATTCCGATTTATATTAATATGTACAGTTATATGTTGTCTCAGTGTATCATATAAATAATAATGCTTAATAATTAATGTCAAATTTAAGAAAAGTTCTGATCGGAATAAGAGATAGTAAACTGTCTATCGCTCAAACGAATTTTTTTCTAAAAGAAGCAAATAAAATAAATGAAATAAAGAATTCATTTTCGTTTGAAATTAAGACAATAAAAACAAAAGGAGATATTCATAATAATCATCGTCTTGACCAATTGGGAGGCAAGGGATTATTTGTCAAGGAGATTGAAGAACAAATTCTTTCTGGAGACATTGATATTGGCATTCACAGTCTTAAAGATTTACCAGCTGTGGAAAACTCTCCAAGTTTAGAAATCGGTTGTTGGCTAAAGAGGTATGATGCGCGCGATGCTTTAATATCAAATAATGGGCAAGGAATTGGTGAACTTGAGCCTAACTCTGTTATAGGAACTAGCTCTATTAGACGAAGATCACAAATATTAAATTTTAGAAAAGATCTAAAGATAAAGCTGTTGAGAGGAAATGTGGATACTCGATTGCAAAAGTTAAAAGATAATGAATATGACGCAATCATATTAAGTTTAGCAGGGCTGCAAAGAATAAACGCAGAACATCTTGTGACCGAAGTATTATCTTTTGACTATTTTTTGCCAGCCTCCTGTCAAGGCGCTGTAAGCTTACAGGTAAAAAAAAATAATAATTTAGATCTAATCTTTTCAAAACTTAACCACAGTGAAACACAAATCGCATGTACTGCTGAAAGAGAAATTTTAAAAACAATCAACGCAAATTGCAACAGTCCTGTCTCTGTTTATGCACATATAAATAAAGAAGAGATTAATATCGATTGTACTTTATACAATCATGAGGGTGATATGATTTTTAAAACAAAAAAAACGAATTATAAAAAGGATTTTATAAAATCAAGTCATGAAATCGGAAACGAAATTATCAGAGCTGTTGGTCAAAATACAATAAATGAATTAGATGAATTAAAAAATGATTTTGATTACTCGCCCATCTGAGGAAGCGCAAATTCTTGCAAAAGAATTTACAAAGCTCAATCTGAATACCGTTATGGATCCTTTGATCTCCTTTAAATCAACTTATAAAAATATAAAATTCAAAGAGAACAATTATTATTTGGTTTCAAGCCTACAAGCAGTTAAATCATTATTAAAATATCAAAATCAATACAGTGATATTTTAACTGAAGGTCGTTTCTTAGTTATTGGAAAAAAAGTCCGAAATGAACTCGAAAAAAATAATAATATAAGAATAAAAAAAACCGCTGAAAACAGTGATGAGATGTATGATTATCTAATTAAAAATAAATTGTTATTTAAAAGTAAATTTAATCTAACTTATCTCTCGGGTTCAATCACAAACAATGATTTTCTAAGAGCACTTAAGCACAAAAAAATTTCTGTGAAGAGAGTAATCATATATAAAGTCATACCCACAAAGAAACTGAAAAGAAAGACAGTAAGCTTGCTGAGACAAAATAAAATTAAACAAATTGTTTTGTTCTCAAGTTACACCGCGCAGACTTTGATCAAACTGTTAAGTTCAGAAAAGCTAAAAAAAAAAGTATCAAAAATCCAAGTATTTTCATTAAGTGACCGTATTGACAAATATGTTAAAAAAAGTCGTTTTTTTGAGAAGACATTTGTATCAGCCAAGCCGAACCAAAAGTCATTAATAAAAGAACTGACATCAAAAAAACAATAATTATTGTAAAAATGGCTGTTTTTAAAGAATATTATGCATTAGTGATTGTTGCAGAATTGCATCAATAAAAGACCAGTATTACTAAAAATAATCATTATAATTGTTTGACTTATTGGGATAATGTAAGTTTAATTACCTAGTTTTAGGAAGCAAAACGGTTAGATCGTTTTGTGACATTTATGTACTAGAATAAATATATTTATTTAAGGGGAATAAATTATGAGACCAAATATAATTAAGACAAGTTTGTCTTCAGCTTTAATTTATGCACTTACTTTTTTTGGAAGTGCTTATGCTGCTGACATTAACACTCCAGGTTTTACTGGAACTGCAAACCATACAGTAACTTCTGGTTTCAGCATTAGGTCCGCAGACTATGACTGCAATCTTTATACTGGATATACTTTTACTGACACAAGAATTACAACTGGTTTAGCATCTGTTACAAGAGGTAACGGAGAAGGTTGTGGTTTTAATCAAGGCAATATTCCATATTGGACAGATATTTACGGTAACACCGCAACAAAGTATAACAACTATCAAGGGTCAAACCCGAACAATGACGATGGTAGTTTAAACTTTGGTCCTGGCGATATCTTCAGTGCAAAACAAAAAATATTTGGATCTATATCTGGAACAACATCTCAAGGTCTCGGTGTTGAACTTTCTTATAGTGCTGCATACAACCCAGCGTTGAACATCAATTCCCCTGCTTTTAAAAAGCTAACATCAGACGCTGAGGATGCATTTGAACAAGACTTCGCAATTTATGATGCTTATGTAACAGGATCATTTGACTCACCTAATGGAAACTTTGTTGATTATCAAATCGGTCGATTTGCAACAAGCTGGGGTGAAGCTACTTTCATACCTGTTGGAGCTAATGGATTGGTAACAAACGCCCTTGATACTTCTAAGATCAGAGGTCCGGGTGCATCCATTCGTGAAGCGTTGATGCCAACTGAGCAAATAACTGTTTCAACTGACCTTGATGGTATTTCCCTAGAAGCATATTATCAAATTGGTGCAGAAACAGTACAAGTTGATCCTTCAGGTTCTTACTTTGGAGCTGATTTCATCGGTGAAGGTTCAGGAAGCCTTTATGCTGGTGGAGCATATGATTATGAAATTGCAGGTGGAAGCACATGTAACTTATCTACTCAAACAGGTGTAACTTGTGATGCAACATCACTTGCAGCTTCTAGATCAAATACAACTGGAATACTAAATCAATTAGATAACGCTTACACTGAGATCCTCGATAATGCGACTGGTTTAACATTAGCAAGTAGTCAATTTGCCATCACTACGTTCGGTAGTGAAGCTGGTAACCAGGGTCTTGGATCAGACTTAGAGGATAACGTAGTTCTAACTGCTGGAAATGCTACTCTGGGTATTGCTGCAGGCACTAATGCAACCGCTTCTACTCAAACGGGAGCTGGATCTGAAGTTTTCTATACAGCTGGAGCAGCTGGATTCTTAGATAGTTTAACAACGCTATCGGGGTTAACTGCTTATTCTGCAAATCAACGTGCTGGTGTAGAAATTTTACCAGATGCACAAAAACATGTTTATGCAGATGACGGTGGCGAATGGGGTATTCGTCTAGGTACATATCTAGATGATGTTGGTACCGGCGTTGATTTAAGTTTCTATTATGCAAATTATCACAGTAAAGCTCCTTATGTGAGAATTAAGGGAATGAAAAATATGTTTGCTGGCGACTACTATGCTTTAATGCGTGCAACAGTTACAGACCATTTCGGATTTTATGACGCTGGTCCTCTATCCGCACTTGCTGGTAGTTTAGAATCAAACGGTGGTGATACATTATATACTGCAATTAAAGATGTAGCATATGGTTCAACAATTTGTTCAGCTGTGTTTGGTGGAACAGCTGGTGTAACATCTATGCAGACGTTAACTGGTGACTCAACGATCACTAAGCTTACTATCACTGATCAGCATAAGGCATTGTACATGGACAGAACTTTTGGAACCTCAATTGATGGTGAAAAAGCTCTTGTTCATAACTCTGCTGTTTGTAACGCTACTGCAAACGGAGCAGACGCTCTTTCAGGAGGTGGTAATGGAACATTAAATGATACAAACTTCGCATTGGAACTTACTGGAGTCGGTGTCCTAGCTGCAATTACTCCATTGAATCAGGCAACGTATCAATTTATTTACCCTGAGGACAATCAAATCTTTGGTGCTAGCTTTAGTACAAACGTTGGATCCACAACTGTACAGGGTGAAGTTTCTTACAGACCTGACTTCCCACTTGCAACACCGGCTTCAAGTCAGATCAACCAGATTGCTGACGCGAGTGGTGCAACGCAAATGTTGAACTGGGTTGCTTTCACTGGATTGAACGCTCTGGGTTCGAATACGAATACAGGTCTAACCGGTAGCGGAACATCAGCTGCTAAAGCAGCTGAAGACGGAGTTCAAGCTCTACTTTTTGCAACGGTAGCAGGTACAAATGCTGTTGGAGGTACTAATGCATATTCAAATGCAGTAAGAGATTTTAAACGTTCTTCATTACCTGCTATTTCTCAAGACACAGTTAAAGCTGGCGATTACTATAGTACCCCATTCATCGAATATGACGTTTTATCGATTGATGTTGGAACTACTACATCATTCACAGCATCTGATCCAGTCACGGTAAGCCTTGGTGCCGACTCTGCTGCAATAGTTACTGAGTTAGCAATGGTTCAAATCCAAGACCTTGATAACAGCAAGGGTTACGTCAACAGAGGAGGTTACTCTGCTGGTGGAGACGCACCTGCAAAATGCATGGGTGCAGTTGGAACTAATATGGCTCCAGCATCCGGGGCTTCTGTTTCAAACCTTGGTGCTTCGATCCATGACGGACTATTTGGTAATGGTGGATATTGTGAAAATCAGCCAGGTGCTGATGAGAGATCTTTTTCATACAGAATAGTTGGTACTGCAACTTATAATAACTTCAACAACACTCGTTGGGCATTAAGTCCTAACTTTGCATTTGCTCATGATCCTAGAGGCTATGGACCATCATCTCTTGGAGGTTTCGTAGAGGATAAAATGTCTCTGTCTTTAGGTGTTAACGCTACATCTGGTGGAACATCATTGGGTTTAAGCTATGTTAACTACATGGGTGACGAGAGAGTTGGAAGTGGAACAGATAAAGATTACATTACTGCATCTGTTTCGCACTCATTTTAATTAGGAAAGGGTTAAAAATGAATAATACGAATATAAAAAATCTAATTATATCTGTTGTTGTAGCTTTAGGCTTTACAGTAACTACGTCTGTTGCTGACGGGCATAAGTACACAGTGGATAGTTCAAACTATACTGAATATACAGATATGTTGTCACCGGGGCAGATTACAATGTTTTCTGCTTATCCAGACACATATAAAATTCATGTGTATGACAACAGTGGTGCATGTCAGGTACCGCCAGAGATAATGTCCATCTCTCAAACTAATGGTACACTGATAAATGATAACGAAGGTTTTGAAGTTGCTAATATGGGTCAAATTCCTTTCCCAAACCCATCAGAAGCTCAACACTTTATTTGGAACATGAGATTGAATTCAAGTTTAGTATCATCAGTTTTCCGTGTTGCAACATCAACAAATGTGCAAGCTGATGGGTCTATAATTGTTGGTCAGCAAGAAACAAATATCGTATTCCCGCGTAATCCGAATACGGTTTCACAGTATGCCGATAAAAACATCTATGCGATGTTTATGCAGAAAAACTTGGGCCCACCAAGATCAGCAGGAACGACAACACTAGTGCATGACTTTATTGACAGTTATGTTCAGCCGCGTAAAGCATGGCAGTATAACCCTGCTACAAGACGTGTGAGAAGAGCGCCTGATATCACTTATGATACAGTTCTTTTAGCTGGTGGTGGTATTGTTGTTGTTGACCAGTATGGTGGTTTTAATGGAGCTCAAGACAAGTACGATTGGACCTATGAAGGTAAGAAAATGATGATCGTGCCTGCAGCCAACGAAGCGCTTGCGGAGAATGCAATCGAGACAACTCACTCACAATATCATTTAAATCCTGATTATGTTCGTTATGAAGAAAGAGACGTTCACGTTGTTCATGCACAACTTAAGCCTGGACAAAGACATCTTTACGCATCACGAACATTCTACATAATGGACGATGATTTCTACAATCTGTCTATTATGGATGCTTATGATGATAATCAAGAACTCATGAGACACCAAATTGGAACAATGGTTAGAGGTATTGAAGGAACAGAAGCTGATGAGTGCAATATTCAAGGTGAGTTTACTTTTGACTTTGCAACAAGAACATACACTGGTAACAACCAACTAGGTACTGGTTTCAGTACAGTTCCAACTGTCTATAACGGTGAGGAAAAACCTGCAAGCTTCTTTACTCCTGATGGATTGAGAAGATACGCTAGGTAAAAATACTTACTTTTTTCTTTTTTTAATTTAAAACCCGACTTGAAAATTTTAGGTCGGGTTTTAATTTTAGTATGGTCTATGAAAACTAAATTTATAATCATAATTTTTAATTTGTTGCTATTAACAAATTTAGGTTTTTCTTCACAATTCAATTTTGGAACCGAATTCGCTGCAATATCTCCGAATGCACACAAAGCCTTGATTAATGCATTGGAGAAATCTGGAGATAGAATATTCGGCGTTGGTGTGCATGGAATAATTGTTTATTCAGACGATGAAGGAGAAACTTGGACTCAAGCTGAAGAAGTGCCTTTTACGAAAACATTAACTGACATAAGTTGTCCGACCCAAATTAAATGTTGGGCTACAGGTCATGACGCTACTATTCTGCATTCAAGTGACTCTGGTAAAACTTGGCAAATTCAGTACCAAGATGTTGAATTTGACGCTCCATTCCTGTCGATTCATATGTATGATGATAACGAAGGTGTTGCCATAGGTGCGTTTGCATTATCACTTAGAACTTCAAACGGAGGCAACAGTTGGGATTATTTGTTTATTGACGATGATGAATTTCAACCTCACCTGAATTATACCTATGGTGACAACCAGGCTTGGAGAAAGTCAGCTGAAAATGAAGGTTATGCTGTTGGAGAGCTTGGTAAATATTATGTTACAGATGACCGCGGGTTGAATTGGCTGGCAATTGAAACTGGTTATCTTGGCTCTTATTGGTCTGGTATTAAAGTTGACGATGGACAATCATTATTATTAGGAATGTCTGGAAATATTACGTTAGCCACCCTCTACGAGTTAAATGAGACTGTTCCTCCTGAAAAAGCTACAGCAATAGCATGTTATGAATCAGGATACTATCGTGGTGACTGCAAAGTTTATGCTTTTGACGATCTGTTTATAGGAACAAAAAATAGTTTAACTAATGCTAGTTTATTAGATGATGGACGAATTGTCTTAAGTGGAAATGGTGGCGTTATTAGTGTTATTGATATGGTCAGAGAAAAAAACATTAAAACATGTGTTCGTTCAGATCGACTGAGTAATACATCTGTTATTCCATTAAGTATTGATAATTTTTTAATTGCAGGTGAAAACGGCATGCGCAAGCATAGTATGGAACAATGTTATAAAAACTTTGTATCAGAAGATTCAACTTCTCAAGATGCCTTTTACGAAATCAGTATCAATTAATGTCGCGTGTAGAAGGTAAAGTCGCAATCATTACAGGAGCGGCATCAGGATTAGGTTACGCAGCTGCAGAGAAATTGATGAGTGAAGGTGCTAAAGTAATGCTTTCCGATATCAATAAAGATGTGTTAGATACCATGCCTGAAAGATTAAAAAATTTTAGTCAAACTCAATTTAGTACATTTGTTCATGATGTGACAAACGAGGAAGCGTGGATTGAACTCATTGAAAAAACAGAAAATGAATTTGGTAAGATTAATATTCTTATAAATAGTGCGGGAATATCTCTTGGTGCAGATATTGTTTCAACTGAATTTGATGTGTGGAAAAAAGTTCACCAAGTAAACTTAGACAGTGTTTTTCTTGGTTGCAAGTATGCAATTCCAAAAATGAGTAAGTCAGGTCAGGGCTCTATAATCAATATTTCATCAATTTCTGGAATTGTTGCAGGATGGAATACCGCTGCCTATAATTCCTCAAAAGCTGGTGTTCGATTACTCAGCAAATCTGTTGCATTATACTGTGCAAAAAAAGGATATGATGTTCGATGCAATTCAGTTCACCCTGCATTTGTTAATACGCCAATACTTGACCCTATAAAACAGGCTTTTGGAGCAGAAGAGGCAGTCGCCAAGCTTGCACGTCAAATACCAATGAACAAAATTGGTGATACAGATGATGTTTCTTATGCAATTTTATATTTAGCGTCTGATGAGTCAAAGTTTATGACAGGAACAGAAATTGTTCTTGATGGCGGTCTCAGCGCAATGTAACTTCGTTCCTGTAACGATGAAGTCAAAAAAAGCATTAATGATTGTTCACCAGCCTCGATCGAGCACAGGTGACGTTGGGTTAAAACTGCGAGATAGAGGTTATGAATTGGATGTTCGACGTCCAGTCATTGGTGAAAAATTACCTAACTCAATGAATGACCATGATGTTGCAGTGATTTATGGTGGACCGCCAAGTGCCAATGATAATTTAGATTATATCAAACTTGAAATCGATTGGATTACAGTTGCCTTAGAATCTAAAAAACCTTTGCTTGGCATATGCCTTGGAGCCCAGATGCTTGCAAAAAATTTAGGTGGAACTGTCCAGCGAGCTAAGGATCAACAATTTGAAATTGGATTTTATGATTTACAACCAACAGGAGATGGTCATAAAATATTTCAAAATCAAAAAACATTTTTTCAATGGCATAAAGAGGGCTTTAAGGTAACAAAAGACTGTGATGTTCTTGCTTACGGCGAAACTTTTCCGCAACAAGCATTTAAGTATAAAAATGCAGTGGGTATTCAATTTCACCCTGAGGTGAATCTTAAAATGCATTTGCGATGGCTGTATTATGCGGGCTACATGTTAAGAGAAAAAGGTGCTCAAAAACGTCAATATCAAATGGATCAAAGACTTAGTCATGGTAAAAAAATTAATATGTGGTTAGACTCATTTTTAGATAATTATTTTCTTATAGATAAATCATGAACTCACTCATTATTCTTATTGACCAAATTATAAATCTCTATACATGGGTTTTGATCATTAATGTAATATTCAGTTGGTTGATTGCTATGAGTATTTTCAATACTCAGAATAGAATTATTATCGCAATTTATTTTGGAACAAAACGATTAACAGATCCTCTTCTAAATCCAATAAGAAATTTTCTTCCAAATCTTGGAGGAATAGATATATCGCCAGTAGTCCTAATCCTGATACTTTACTTTATAAGAAACTTACTTTACGAGTATTTTTACTTGGGAATTCCAATTTAATATGTCTGATGCAAAAATTATTGATGGAAAAGTAATTGCGGCTGATCTTAGAGCTGAAACAGCTATCAAAGTTGAAGATTTTAAAAATAAATTTAATAAAACCCCGACCCTTGCAGTTGTACTTGTTGGTGAAGATCCAGCCAGTCAGGTTTATGTAAATACAAAGTCTAAAATGGCAAAAGAGATAGGAATGGATGTTGAGGATCATTTTCTGGATACCACTGTATCCGAAGAAAAGCTCTTGGAATTAATCGAGAAACTTAATAATGATCAAAAAGTAAATGGAATTCTTGTTCAATTGCCACTTCCATCACATATTGATTCAAGAGTTATTATTGATGCAATTGATCCAGTAAAAGATGCCGACGGTTTTCATGCAATAAATGTTGGCAGAAATTCAATAGGAGGTGACTTACTAAGTAAAACTTTTACTCCTTGCACACCTCTCGGGTGCTACTTAATGTTGAAAAAAAGTATTTCTGATTTGAAAGGTATGCATGCTGTAATTATTGGACGATCTAATATTGTCGGCAAACCGATGGCGCAACTACTCCTTGAAGAATCATGTACTGTTACGATCGTTCATTCTAAAACTAGAAATATTGAAGAAATTACTAAACAGGCTGATATTGTTGTTGCTGCAGTTGGGCGTCCTTTAATGGTTAAAAAAGATTGGATTAAAGAAGGAGCTGTCGTGATTGATGTTGGTATTAATCGAGTAGACCATCCAGATAAACCTGGCAAAACAAAACTTGTTGGAGATGTTGATTACGATGATGTATTCAGTCATGTGTCAGCAATTACACCTGTCCCAGGTGGTGTGGGTCCTATGACAATTGCATGTTTATTAAAAAATACGGTAGATGCTGCTTTTAGACAGCAATAGGTTATTTTTTTTCTCTTAATCTAAGAGCGTTTAATTTTATAAAACCTTCAGCATCTTTTTGAGAATATACTTGATCTGATTCAAATGTTGCAAGACTTGGATTATATAGGCTTAAAGACGATTCCCTTCCTGTAATCATTGTATTACCTTTAAAGAGTTTAAGTCTTACTTTACCCTCCACTTTTTCTTGTGATTTATCAACCATTGATTGCATCATCTCTCTTTCAGGTGAGAACCAATAACCGTTATAAACAAGCTCGGCATATTTAGGCGCTAATTCGTCTTTCATATGCGCAGCCTCTTTATCAAGTGTAATACTCTCTATTGCTCTGTGTGCGTGATAGAGAATGGTTCCACCAGGAGTTTCGTAAATTCCTCTTGATTTCATTCCAATGTATCTATTCTCAACAAGATCAACTCGTCCAATTCCATGTTTCCCACCAAGCTCATTAAGAGATTTTAATATTTCAAACGGCGTTAAAGCCTTTCCGTTCAGTGCACAAGCATCACCTTTTTTAAATTCAATTGTTATTTCTTCTGCATTATCAGGTGCTTCTTCAGGTGAAACACTTCTGGTGTAAACATAATCAGGCGCTTCAATCCATGGATCTTCAAGAACCTTTCCTTCAGCAGAGGAGTGTAAAATATTTTCATCAATGCTAAATGGTTGTTCCCCTCTTTTATCTTTTGCTATTTCAATCCCGTGCTTATCAGCGTATTCGACAAGTGATGTTCTTGATGATAAATGCCATTCTCTCCAAGGACTTATTATTTTTATATCAGGCTTATAATAATAGTATCCAAGCTCAAATCTTATTTGATCATTTCCTTTTCCTGTTGCACCATGGGATACCGCATCGGCTTTAATCTGATTTGCAATTTCTATCTGTTTTTTTGCAATTAGAGGTCTTGCGATAGAAGTACCGAGTAAGTAGTAGCCCTCATAAAGTGGATTAGCTCTAAACATTGGGAAGACATAATCACTTACAAATTCTTCTTTAAGGTCTTCGATAAATATTTCTTTTGTTCCTTGCTTTTCAGCCTTTGCTTTTACTAAATCATAGTCTTCATCTTGACCTAGATTTGCTGTAAAAGTTGCCACTTCACATTGATACGTTTCTTTCAGCCACCTTAAAATGACTGATGTGTCTAAACCGCCTGAATATGCAAGAACTACTTTGTTTATTTTATCCATTTGCTCTGATTTCACTTTTTCTAATTTTTATACTGGAGGACTTTAATTGACCACACGCAGCCATAATATCTTGCCCCCTGGTTTTTCTAACTGGGCTTGCATAACCTGCATTTTTAATTATGTCACTAAATTTCTTGATTTCTTCCTTACTAGAGCATTCGTAAGGTGAATTAGGCCAAGGATTAAAAGGGATAAGATTTATTTTTGCAGGAATTCCAGAAATTAGCTTAACAAGTTTACGTGCATCTTGCGCTGTATCATTTACTCCCTTTAACATGACATATTCAAAAGTTATTCGTTTAGAATTTTTTGATCGAGGATATTCTCTGCACGCCTTTATAAGCTCTTTAAGAGGAAATTTCTTATTTATAGGAACAATATCATTTCTCAATTCATCGTTTGTTGCGTGCAAAGAAATTGCCAATCTTGAGTCAACTTCATTACCCCATTTAACAATTTCAGGAACAATGCCTGAAGTGCTTAGGGTAATTCTCTTAGTAGACAATTGTATACCCTCTTTGTCTCCCATAATTTCAGCAGCATTTTTAACATTTTCATAATTATAGAGAGGCTCTCCCATACCCATAAATACAATATTTGAAATTTTACGATCTTTTCCATTCGGCCAATCTGAAAGATTGTCCTTTGCCAAAAGAAGTTGTGAAATAATTTCACCTGAAGTTAAATTTCGAACCAGTTTTTGTGTTCCGGTAAAGCAAAACTTGCAGTTTAGTGTGCAACCAACTTGTGATGAAACACATAATGTTCCCCGATTTTCTTCAGGGATAAAAACCGTTTCAATTAAGTTGCTATCATTTAATTCCAAAAGCCATTTTTGTGTACCATCTTTTGATATTTGATGTGATTTTACTTTTGGTCTTTGAATAATAAAATGATCTTTTAGTTTTTTTCTAAGGTCTTTCGAAACTGTCGTCATTTTGTCAAACTCAGTTTCACCTCTAAAATAAAGCCAATGCCAAAGTTGTTTGGATCTAAATTTTTCTTTAGCTTGTATTAAATCTTTATTAATTAAAGTTTCAGATATTTCTTTAAGACTTAATCCTATTAAGTCGAGTTTATCTTCTGTCATTGTATTTTAAGAGCAGGCTTTATCGATTGCTGCTAATGCTTTTGTAAATCCGATTAAAGAATATGTATCTGTAATTTTCGTTCCACGGCTTGAGGTGCTTTTAACTTTCACACGCGCTCCATTTTTCATATCCTTAATGAGTTGTTTGCCGTTCTCTCCATCTGCTAACCAAGCTCTTGATTCAACTGTAAAAAATTTATACTTATTACTGCCAATACTTACCTCAACCATGCTTTTGGGTTTAAACGTGAAGCCGGTATCCACACTTGGCTCATGAAAAGTCTTATCATCTTTGAAATTCGTAATCATCAGAGCATGCTCGCCGCGATTAAGATCTGACGGGTTTGTTGCTATCGGCTCTGATATAATATAGCAAATCTTTGCTGTACCATCTTTAAACTCTTTAGCTTGCCATGCGCCACTTTTGCCAAATGAGCCCAGATGCACGACATCAATTACTGCAAAAGCACTTATTGAACTCAACAGTAAAATTGATAGAATAAGTTTGAAATTTATAAATTTCATATTCGCTAATTTATATCGAGATTCACAATTATGAAAGCAATTGTTTGTAAAGAATTTGGCCCACCAAGCTCGCTAGTTTACGAAGATGTTGAGTTACCTGAACTTAAAAAAAGTCAAATACAGATCGATGTACACTCTGCTGGAGTCAATTTTCCAGACACTTTAATTATTCAAGATAAATATCAAGTTAAACCTCCTCTTCCTTTTTCGCCAGGAGGTGAAATCTCAGGAGTCATCAGTGCGACAGGTGAAAGCGTTTCTGATTGGAAGGTTGGTGATGAGGTTGTTGCTATGATAGGCTTTGGTGGTTTTAGGGAACAAGTAATAACAAGTCCATCCAATATATTTCGAAAACCAAGTAGTATGGATTTTACCACCGCTTCTTGTTTTACATTAACCTACGGCACATCTCACTATGCTCTAAAAAATCGCGGTCAACTTAAAGAGGGTGAAAATTTACTTGTCCTAGGAGCTGCAGGTGGTGTTGGTATATCAGCTGTTGAAATTGGAAAAGCAATGGGTGCCAGAGTTATTGCTGGTGCATCTTCTGATGAAAAATTAGAAGTATGCAAAGAGTATGGAGCTGACGAAGTTATTAATTATGGGAAGTATGATTTAACCAACCGAGATCATGTGAAAGAATTTAGAGCAGAAATTTCAAAAGCAACGGGTGGTAAAGGACCAGATGTAATCTATGACCCAGTTGGAGCAGATTTCACTGAGCCCGCTTTACGAAGTATTGCATGGAATGGACGCTTCTTAGTTATAGGTTGGGCGGCTGGTTATATTCCAAAAATACCAATGAATTTGTATTTAATTAAAGGTTGTTCAGCTGTTGGGGTGTTTTGGGGTCAATTTACAGCTTTAGAACCACAGGAGCATTTAGCTAACATGAACCAACTTACTGGTTGGTATGAAGAGGGTAAGCTTAAAGCTCCAGTTACTGAGATTCTCCCACTTGAAAAGGGTCAGCAAGCACTAGAAACAATTCTTGCTCGTAAAGCTACAGGTAAAATAGCTCTCACTACCTCTTTTTATAAATAAAAGTAAATCAATCTATACATTTGACAGGAAGAGTTAATTTGTTTTTTTTATACTCTTTACCTGAAATAAAACATTCAGGCTTACCTCTTCCTCCACTCCAAAATAGATGGGGGTTTTGAACACTTTTCGAATTTCCAATTACTTGTCGTTCAAGAATTTCACAAGATTTGCATGGAGGAGGGCCCATGTTTGATATTGAAAAATCTAAGTGTTCTAAATAACCGCCATCACCATTCTTTATCGCTTTGCCACTTTCCGCTATTATTTGACCTCTTTTTACTTTATCTCCTATCTTAACCATTATTTCACCAATATGTCCGTAAGTTGAATAAAGACTAGGACCGTGCTTTATCGTAAGAATTCTACCAAAACTCTCAGCACGTACATATTTGTTTAACATAACCACCTCACCATCAGCTGCTGCCAATAATGGTTCGCCAAGTTTAACGTAGAAGTCAATACCTGTATGCAACAACCCAGATGATCCTGCTCCAGTTCTAGTTCCTCCTAGTACTCCATATTTAGATCGATAGTCCGAAATGATAGGAGGTGAATTCTTGGGCAGCTTAACATCTATAGTATGAGTTTTATTTTCTTTATGGTATTTCAAGATAAAACCAGTATGTCCATTATTTTCAATAATTTCATCAAATTTTGTTCGGGGTATATCATAATGAGTTCCCCCACTAGTAGTTAGTGTGTATCCAATATAATCAGTATTTACTTTTTTATCAGACAGATCGTAATACTCTTCTGCCAATTTTTTAGTAAATTCATCCTCATAAACCACACGATCATTTTCAGCAAAAATAAAGCAAACGTCACTGTCCAATTTAGACTCATTACAATGTTTTAAAGCATCTTTTCTTGCTTGATCCATAGTATCCCAATCCCAGCTCCATCCATAAGCAAAATAATGACTTGGATCCCAATTATTTTGCTCATTTTCATTTATTTTTGAAAATGCAAGTGCTTTATTCTTTGCAAGGCGTTTATATAAATGAAGACCATCTATAGGACTACCAATTTTAAAAAAATCTGAAGTGGCATTAAGAAAATCATCAGCTCTTTCAAAGGAATGAGAAACAGAAGTTAATAAAAAAAATGTTATTAAAAAAATTAATATTTTTACCTGTTCTAATATTAATTTCACGAGTTCATTTTTTTTGCAAGATCAATATCAAGCTGTGTTACTCCCCCAGCATCGTGCGTTGATAATGTCACTTCAACCGTACTGTAGACATTAAACCATTCCGGATGATGATCTTTTTTTTCCGCATAGATCGCCATCGATGTCATCCACCCAAACGCTTCTTGAAAGTTACTAAACTTAAATGTTTTAGTAATTGCACTTCGCCCTTTGACCATCTTCCATCCAGACAATCTTTTCAATTTTTTGGTAAGTTCAGCTTGAGAGATTTTTTTCATTATGGCGCAGGATTTGGAATTTCTTTGTGAATACTTCTTATCTCATTGATAATTTCTTTTGTTATATCAAGGTCAACACTGTCTATACATGTTTTTAACTGTTCCATTGTAGTCGCTCCAATAATTGTTGATGTGACAAATGGTTGAATGTTACAAAATTGAATAGCTAGTTGAGCAGGGTCAATTTCGTATTTTTTCGAAAGATTTACATACATTTCAATCGCTTGTTGTGTTTTATCTCCTTTATATCTCATCATTAAAGGACCGTCACCAAAGAGTGCGAGTCTTGAACCTTGAGGCATCTGTCCACCTAAATATTTTCCAGTTAATGTTCCTTGTGCTAAAGGCGAGTAAGCAAGTAAACCTACTTGTTCATGCATCGCTACTTCAGATAAACCAATTTCAAAACCTCTATTAACAAGGTTATAAGCATTCTGAATTGAAGCAACACGTGGCAGGGATTTCGTTTCAGCGAGCTCTAAATATTTCATCGTTCCCCATGGCGTTTCATTAGATAAGCCAATCTGCCTGACTTTGCCTTGCTTAACTAATTCGCCGAGAGCCTCAAGAGTTTCTTCCAAAGGAATGGAGTCTGATGTATCCATATGTTTGTACTCAAGCCTTCCTGAAAATGCTCCAAAAGGTCTATCAGGCCAATGAACTTGGTAGAGATCAATGTAATCTGTTTGCAGTCTTTTGAGACTTTGCTCAACTGCATAGAAAACATGTTCTTTGGACAAACGTGGTATTTCCTCATTTTCTCTAAGCCACGACATCCCAGAACGACCAGCCACTTTAGTTGCAAGAACAACCTTATCTCTGTTGCCTCTCGCTTTGAACCAAGTACCGATATATTTTTCTGTTAAACCCTGAGTTTCAGCTTTAGTTGGCACAGCATAAATTTCAGCTGTATCGATAAAATTAACTTCATGATCTAGAGCATAATCCAATTGATCGTGAGCATCGGCCTCGGTATTCTGTTCTCCCCAGGTCATGGTACCCAAGCATATCAAACTTACATCAATATCTGATCTACCTAATTTTCTGTATTCCATTATTTTGTAATTAATCCAAGTTCTTCAAATTGTTTTACAGTTTGAATGATTGCCTCATCTGCACTTTCGAAATTAAATTTTAGAATATTTTTAGCATTTACGGAATTAGTAAATTTTGTTTTACCAACAAAGCCTGATATAGCTCCAGCTTCTTTGCTAAATAAACCTAAAACTTTCATTAAAATATTTGGAGCCTCGATTGAAGGAGCTTTTTTATACCCATGCTCTCTTAAAAGCTTATTCATATCAGATAGCCACATACATTTTTCTGCGAGTATGAATCTTTTTCCACTTGCATCTGGATGTATCATTGCTTCAACGTGTGCTCTTGCTGTATCTTTAACAGTAACCCATCCAAAATGAACTTTTGGCACAACGGGATAGGAGCCGTCCAACATTCTTTGAATAAATACATTTGAAGTTCCAACATCATCAGATAACGATGGACCTACAACCAAAGTAGGGTTTATTGCAACGGCTTCTATTTTTTCATTGTCATTGAGACTATTTAAGTAAGACCACATCTCTTTTTCGGCAATTGCCTTACTTTTATTGTATGCTCCAATATTTTGACTTGGATCAGTCCAATGGCTCTCATCATATATTTTTTCTTCGTTCCCATAGCCCACAGCTGAAAATGATGAAGTCATAACAAATCTTTTAATCTTGTTTTTTATTGAGCTTTTAAGTGCTCTTAAAAGACCTTCCTTGGCAGGCTGAATGATTTCATTTTCATCATCAGGAGCTTTGTCTGTTAGAGGAGATGCAACGTGCAATACATATGTACAGCCAGCGACTGCCTCATCCCATCCTTCATCCTTTAGCAGGTCTAATTTACAAAACTCTAAATTATTTTTTGCATCAACTTCTTTAGCTATCGCTTGTCTTACCTCTGCTTCACGATTTTCAGAGCGTAATGAAGTTTTTACAGAGTAACCTTTTTTGAGTAATTCAGCTATGCAATGCTGCGCTATGTATCCTGAGCCTCCAGTAACTAGAACTTTCTCCATAATTAGGCTTTATCCTTAATTGCCTCAATGGATTTTGCATGTTCAATAAAGGCTTGTTCCCATGGCATAGGTTCCCAGTTAAGTATCTTAACAGTTTGAGAGTTATCGCACGGTACATACTTATCCAGCATTGGTACTAAGCTTCTTGTCTTGTTATCAAACAAGCCAATCAATTTGAGCATGAATGAAGGTGCCTTCTTCAATTTGATTTTTTCATATCCAGCTGCACTTAAGACTTCCGCTACTTGATACATCCAAGTAGGTTCAGAATGTGCTGCAATAAATCTTTTTCCATCAGCATCGGGCGTGGTCATAGCTTTTAAATGAAGAATGGCTACATCTCTCACATCAATGAATGGGAATGACAAAGCGGGTATCATTGGAAACTTTCCAGAAATAAGTTGTGAAACTATTTGAGTTGAAGCGCCGCCTAAGTCATTTCCAAGTTGAGGACCCATTACGCCACCAGGATTAATAACTGCCAACTCCATTTTATTGCTGTTGTCTTGATTATTATAAAAATCCCAAGCAGCTCTTTCTGCAATTGTTTTACTTTTTTGATAAGGAGTAACATACTTACTATTAATATCCGTCCAAGTTGTATGATCGCTTGTTCCAGACATCATATGTGAGTTAACAGCAGCAACAGAAGAAGTGAGAACAACTCTTTTTATACCAGCTTTTTTTGCTGCATTGAGTGCTCTAAGAGTTCCTTCCTTTGCAGGCTTGATCAGTTCATTTTCATCTTTTGGATCTTCTATTACAAATGGAGAAGCAACATGCATTAAATAATCACAATCCCACATTGCATCTTCCCAACCGTCATCTTCAAGTAGATCAAGTTTGCAAAATTCTAATTTAGTGTCATCTGTTTCAGTCTTTACTGCGTCTCTTACTTCTTGTTCTCTATTCATTGACCGTAGCGATCCCTTTACTGAATAGCCGTTTTTAAGAAGTTCAATAATACAATGTTCAGCTATAAATCCTGAAGCTCCTGTGACTAAAACCTTTTCCATTTATTTCTCCTAACTAATTGAAATTACTTAATAAAATCTTCACAATTTATAACTTGTATTGATCCTATTTATAATTATGTATTAAAATATACTTAACAAATAATACAAGAGGTTTTTCTATATGGAATATCAAACTAAAGCTCAATCATCACCCGCAATTGATGCTGGCTTAAGACAATACATGCTAAGTGTTTATAACTATATGGCATCAGGTTTAGCTTTAACAGGTTTAGTCGCATACATGTTATTTCAAGCCACTGCCGTAATGGGTCCAACGGGTGAAATTGTTGGCCTAACAAACTTAGGCGTTACTCTTTATACAGGTCCAATGATGTGGGTAGTTGCATTAGCGCCTCTTGGTATTGTTATGTATATGAGTTTTGGAATACGTGGAATGTCTGCTTCTCGAGCACAGACAATGTTTTGGGTATTTGCGTTTCTTATGGGCCTATCTTTATCAACTATTTTTTTAACTTATACAGGCGCTAGTATCGCACGAGTATTTTTTATAACTGCAAGTACATTTGGCGCAATGAGCATATATGGTTATACAACAAAAAGAGATCTCACTAATTTTGGATCGTTTTTATTCATGGGATTGATTGGAATTATAATCGCATCAATTGTAAATATATTCATGCAATCACCCGCATTATATTATGGTATATCTATTCTAGGTGTTTTAATTTTTGTCGGTTTGACAGCTTACGATACGCAAAAGATTAAAAATATGTACATGGCATATGATAGTGGAGAAGTTGCTGCTAAAAAAGCCATCATGGGCGCATTAACACTTTATCTTGATTTTATAAATCTATTTATAATGTTACTGAGACTTTTTGGTCAAAGAAGATAAAATCAGGCTATACGTTTTACAGAAACTTTAAGATATTTTGTAATATCTGATAGATATTCACTTTCCTTGATTTTTTTATTATTAAAATTGATTAATGTGAATGTTACATGCTTTCCTTTATTTTTATTTTTAATTATTCTTAAAAAAGCATTCTCGAAAGTGCTTCGATAAATTGAAAAAACTGCATTGTATTCTCCATGATCTATTGCATAGTCTTTCCAATGTCCTTGACTGACTTTTTGAGCGTAAACAGAAAGTATGAGATTAAGTTCAGTTTTATGAAAGCTAGTAAACTTTTTTTTTGATCGATTAGAGCCCTTAAAGGATAAATCAGGACTAATGTAGTGTATTGTCATTGTTATCTCATGTTACCTTGAAAAATGTTAAAAAAACAACGAAAATTGGGAAAAATTTCGCGATAACATCATCTAAATCGCCTTGAATTTCGATGAATAATTCCAATATAGTTTCTGAGAATAAAAATTATGCCTAAATCAGAAAAATTAGAGTTTCAAACAGAGGTCAGTCAATTACTCAAATTGATGATAAATTCTGTTTATTCAGAAAAAGAAGTATTTGTAAGGGAGCTTGTATCAAATGCTTCTGATGCATGTGATAAGTTAAGATACCTTTCAAATACTAAAGAAAAACTCATAAAGGATGATCCTAATTTCAAAATTCAGATCACTATTAATAAAAAAAATAATCTAATCACAATTTCCGATAACGGAATTGGAATGAATAAAAAGGATCTTGTTTCTAACCTAGGAACAATTGCACGCTCTGGCACTGCACATTTTTTAAAAGAACTGTCTGAGTCCAAAACAAAAGACCTTTCACTCATTGGTCAATTTGGTGTCGGCTTTTACTCCGCTTTTATGGTTGCTTCACAAACCAAAGTTACTACACGCAAAGCTGGAGAAAATAAACTTTGGATGTGGACGTCTGATGGAGAAAGCAGCTTTACCATTGAGGAGAGTGAAGACTTAAATCTTCTAGAATCGAATAGAGGAACCTCAATAGAACTTACCTTAACGAAGGAGTCTAAAGAGTATTTAGACAAAGATAGAATTGAAAATATAATTAAAAGATATTCAGATCATATAAGTATTCCAATTTATGTGAGCGATGGCTCTGAAAAAAAAGATGAAAAAATTGATTCTGTTAATTCTGCATCAGCTATTTGGACGCGACCTAAAAATAAAATTACTGAGGAACAATATAAAGAATTTTATAATCATGCAGGACAGATGTTTGATGATCCTTGGATGACATCTCATTATAAGGCTGAAGGAAAAATTGAATATACAGTATTAAATTTTATTCCATCAACCAAACCTTTTGATCTTTATGATCCTGCAAGAGAAAACAGGCTAAAACTTTATGTTAAAAGAGTGTTTATCACAGACAATTGTCCAGAACTTATTCCTCCTTATCTTCGTTTTCTAAGAGGTATCATTGATTCAGAAGACCTTCCGTTAAACATAAGTCGCGAAATGCTTCAAAATAATCCAGTCGTTACAAAAATAAGATCATCTCTAGTTAAAAGAACAATTTCTGATCTCAAAAAAAAGATTGATAAAGACAGGGAGTCATATGAAAAATTCTGGGAAAATTTTGGTCCAGTTCTAAAAGAGGGAATTTATGAGGACTTTGAGAGAAAAGACTCAATTCTAGAAATATCATTATTTAAGAATTCAAAATCAAAAAAACTCATCACATTAAATGAATACATAGAGTCAATGGGTAAAAAACAAAAGGATATTTACTTTATGACCGGTGATAGTTATGAAAACATAATCAATAATCCGAGTTTAGAGGGCTATAAGTCAAGAGATATTAATGTGCTTATATTGGATGACCCTGTAGACAGCTTTTGGACTTCATCAACCCCATCATATCAAGAGAAGAGTTTTAAATCTGTTACGAGGGGAATGGATGACCTGAATAAAATTGATGGAGAAAAGAAAGATGATAAAAATGAAAAATCTGTTGAACCGCTTATTAATCTACTTAAAGAAAAATTAAAAGAAAAAGTTAAGGACGTTAGAGTCTCCTCAAGACTTACGGATAGTCCTGTATGTCTTGTAAGCGACGAAGGGGCAATGGACCCTCAGCTAGAAAAAATACTTCAGCAGCACAATCAGCTCAATCAGGGTCTTTCTCTGAAAGTTATGGAAATTAATCCTCAACATAAACTTATCAAAAAATTGGCTAAAATGAGTAAAGATAAAGCATCAATTAGTGAGGTAGAAAATATTTCAATTTTATTATATGAACAATCTAAGATACTTGATGGTGAAAAACCATCTGA
>CABZCR010000010.1 GCA_902524285.1 uncultured Pelagibacteraceae bacterium
TGATTTCTCTAAATTTGGATAATTTACATTGAAAAAGTTATTTACATTATCTGTTGATATGTTGGGTAGTGAAACTAAAACTCATGAAATATTAAAAGGCTTACAACAATCTTTGTTAAGAAATATTAATTTAAAATTTATATTATTTGGAAATAAAAAAATAATTACCAAACAACTATCAAAGTTTAAAAAATTGAATTCAGCAGTAGATATTGTTAATTGTATAGATTTTATTTCAATGAATGATAAGCCGTCAGAAATACTTAAATCTAAAACATCTAGTATGTATCAGGCGATTAATTCAGTAAATGATAAAATTTCTGATGCTGTACTATCATTTGGTAATACAGGGGCATTAATGTCTCTTGCATTATTAAATATAAAAACATTACCAGAAATAAAGAGACCATCAATTGCTTCCATATGGCCTAACATGAATGGGGAGTCTATTGTTTTAGATCTGGGGGCAAATACAAAACTAAATTCACGTTATTTAATAGATAATGCAATACTTGGATCGAGTTTAGCTTCAATATTATTAAAAATTGAAAGGCCAAGTATTGGAATACTCAATGTAGGCAGTGAGGATTACAAGGGAAATGAGGAAATTAAAATAGCCAGTGATAAATTAAAAACATACGGTAAGTCAGGCATAATTGATTTTTTTGGATATGTTGAGGGGAATGATATTTCACTTGGAAAAACAAATGTTGTAGTTACTGATGGCTTTACAGGAAACATAGCTCTCAAGACTGCAGAGGGAACTGCCAAATTATTTCAAGATCATCTCAATCAGGCCTATAGAAGTTCTATTTTTTCTAAATTGGGTTACTTCTTATCTTCTATACCTCTTAAGTCTGTTAAGGAAAGACTGGATCCAAGGGTACATAATTGTGGAATATTGACTGGATTAAATGCTCTCGTGGTTAAATGTCATGGTCAATCAGAATATCGAGGGGTTTCGTATGCTTCAGATATAATATATTCACTCTTATACAACTCGGTTAATGAAAAAATTAAGAAATATGTGATAGAAATGCAAGATAAAATCAATATTTAATCAAAAAAAAAATTAATCTATTGTTATAAATAATTAATTTTATATAATTTTTTTATATTATGGAAAAGACAACTACTCGATCTACATTAAGTGAAGCTGTATTCAAAAATGTTGGTTTATCAAGAAATGAATCAGCCACTCTAGTTGACTCAGTTTTTGGCGAAATCCTAAAAAGCTTAATACAGGGAAGTGATGTAAAAATTTCGTCCTTTGGTACATTTGTAGTTAGACAAAAAAAAGAGAGAATAGGCAGAAATCCCAAAACTGGCCAGGAAGTTCCGATTACTGCTCGAAGCGTTGTAACATTTCGTGCGTCTAACGTCTTAAAATCAAAAGTAAATACAAAAAATAAATCTAATTTAGAGGACTTGTAGCTTCATGAATGCAAAATCTCCTGAAGCATTTAGAACAATTAGTGAGGTATCAAAAGATTTATCTTTGCCTCAACACGTTCTGAGGTTCTGGGAAACAAAATTTATTCAAATAAAGCCAATTAAGAGAGGGGGCGGTAGAAGATATTATAGGCCTGAAGATGTTAAACTTTTGAAGGGTATTAAGAACTTATTGTATAATGATGGATATACAATAAGGGGTGTACAGAAAGTCATTAAGGAAAATGGAACAAAGCAGTTATTAGAATTAAATATTAAGAATAAGTTCTTTACAGAAAGTAAAAAAAATAATAATGATCCACTTGATCATAGTAAAATAATACATCATTCGCTTAATGAAACTAAAAGAAAGAAGCTCATGAATGTATTGGATGACCTGGTTCAACTAAAAAATAAACTTGATACAGAAAAGTAATGGCAAAAAAATCAACAGTTAAAGTACGTCTTGTTCCTGAGGAAAAAAATGATAGTAAATTTTATTATTATGCCAAAAAACCAACTTCTGGATTAAAGGCTAAAGACAAACTAAGGATGAAAAAATACAATCCTGCTACCAAGAAACATGAATGGTTTGTAGAAAAAAAACTTCCACCTCATAGTAAATAGTTATTTTTTAAAATTTTTTTTCTCAAAATCAATAAAGTTTTTAATTATTGATATCCAAATATCACTTATTAATTTTGGATTTGCACCGAGTTTTTTTGACTGATTTTCAACTTTCTTTTTAATTTGATTTATTCTTTTTGTATCAACAATCTCTGATTTTCTTGTTTTCAAGCTAAGCGCCTTATTTACCAATTGCGACCTTTTAACCATTAACGGCAAAATCTGAGAGTCGATTTTATCTATCTTTTTTCTTACCTCTTTCATCTGGGAAGAGTTATTTTTCTTTCTTATCATCTTTTTTTAAACGGCCTTAAAATATACATTGAGGGGAAAACCCAGAGAATACCTAATACAAAGTAAACAATAAATTCTAATAGCCAATGATTAAAGTTGATTTTAATTAAAAAAGCCATAACTAATAAACAATATAAAAACATCATTAGTATAAAAAGAATAATACTCAGTAACTTTTTTGTTTTTAGCATACTAAATATTTAATAATTAAAACTATGAAAATCAATATATTTTCAATTTGGCTATTATCTCTCACAATCGCTGTCTGCGCGATTATAATTATTGGTGGTTACACAAGAATATCAGACTCAGGCCTATCAATTACAGAGTGGTTACCAGTTACAGGTATTATGTATCCGCTAAGCAATTACCAATGGCAGGTAGAATTCGGCAAATATCAGCAAATTGATGAATTCATGCTCGTTAATAGCGCAATGACACTTAATGAATTTAAAATAATATATTTCTGGGAATGGTTTCATAGATTTTTTGCTAGATTAATTGGTGCACTTTATCTTATTCCCCTAGTTTATATGCTAATAAAAAAGAAAATTCATAAGAAATACCTATTTAGAATATTCTTAATTGGATTTCTTTTAGGTATACAAGCTTTTATTGGTTGGTACATGGTAAAAAGCGGCTTGGTCGGGAGAATTGATGTTAGTCAGTATCGCCTAGCCATGCATCTCACTATGGCATTTGTTATTTTAGGTATTACTTTTCAAACTTTTTTATTATCCAATATTAAATATATCGATAATAAAAGATTTTATAATAAATTAGGTAATGAATTCTTATTCTTATTATTATTTTTGTTTATTTTCTTACAAATTGCCTATGGGGCTTTTGTTTCAGGAACTCACTCTGGATTATTATTTAATACCTGGCCAATGTATAACGGTAGTATTTTTCCTTATATCGAAAACAAAGTTTTAAGTGGTTTTATAAATTTTTTTGAAACAGGAGAATATATAATTTTTGTCCATCGAACATTTGCATTATTAGTTCTCTTATTAGTTATACACATAAATTATATTTTATATAAAAAAAATAGAGAAATTATTAAAAGTTATTTATTAATTATATTTAATTTAAGTTTCTTATTACAGATTTTACTTGGTGTCTTAATGACTTTTCAAAATATTCCGTGGCATTTAGCGCTAGCTCATCAGGGTAATGCAATCATTTTATTTTTGATTTCATTATCAATGTGGGTATTAAGCAAAAAGTCTCTTCAAAAAACTTTTAGTGAAGAGACTTTAAGTTAGATTATGCTGCGTCTAAAGCATTTTTAAGATCTTCAATAATGTCATCGATATGTTCTATGCCTATTGATAGTCTTACATAGCTAGGATTCACACCTGCTGACTCCATATCCTCGTCAGATAGTTGAGAGTGAGTTGTTGAAGCTGGGTGTATAGCAAGGCTTCGTGCATCTCCAATATTAGCAACATGGTAGAACATATTAAGATTATTAATAAATTTTTCTCCACTTGCTTTACCACCTTTAAGTTCAATTCCACAGAGCGCACCATGTCCCCCTTTTAAGTATTTGTTGGCTCTTTCTCCTGCTTCCCCTTCATCAAGACCAGCATATATAACTCTTGAAACCTTATTATGATTTGAGAGATATTCAGCAACTTTAGCAGCGTTAGAACAATGTTTTTCCATTCTTAGCGATACAGTCTCTAAACCTTGAATTATTTGAAAAGCACTTTGTGGTGGCAATGCGGGACCAAGGTCTCTTAATCCTACAAACCTAGCTCTCACAATATAAGCGATTGGACCAACTGCTTTGGCAAACTCTGTCCACACCATCCCGTGATAACTAGGATCAGGATTATTAAGCATTGGTTGTCTTTTAGGGTCTTTTGCCCAATCAAACTTTCCACTATCAACAATTATTCCACCTATAGTTGTACCATGTCCTCCTATGAACTTTGTAAGGGAATGAACAACGATGGTTGCACCATGCTCAATTGGTTTACAAATTACGGGTGCAGCGGTATTGTCTACAATTAGAGGAATATTATATTCATCACCAATATCAGCAACTTCTCTAATTGGAAAGACTTTAAGTTTTGGATTTGGTAAAGTTTCAGCATAATAAGCACGAGTGTTATCATCCGTCATTTTTCTAAAACTTTCAGGATCTGTTGGGTCTGCAAATCTCACCTCGATGCCTAAATCTTTCATAGTATTTGCAAATAGGTTCCATGTGCCACCATATAAATCTGTCGAGCTCACAATATTATCACCGGCTTTTACTAAGTTTTGAATACTCAACATTGAAGCTGATTGGCCTGAACTTACACATAACGCACCCACGCCACCTTCCATTGCTGCGACTCTTTTTTCAAGAACATCAACTGTAGGGTTCATTATTCTTGTGTAAATATTACCAAAATCTTTAGCTCCAAATAAGTTAGCTGCATGTTCAGTGTTATGAAACTGATATGAAGTTGTTTGATAAATTGGAACAGCTACTGATGTTGTAGAAGGGTCACTTCTGTAATCACCTCCATGTAATGCAATTGTTTCAGGGTTTACAGAATCTGCAGGATTAAATTTATTTTTTGCCATTTTTTTACCTCTATTTATATTTTCTTCAAGTTTCACAGCAAACAAAAAAACCGCATCATAATACCATGTGCGGCTGATGGCTTAGCTGTATAAGTCCGCAAGCTGTATTAAACTCGACAATATATTCAATAACACTCTAAGAGTTATGTAAAGCGTAATAATTTTAATAAGTATTATAATACCAGTATTTAAATATATGAATTTATTATACAAATATATGTTGTTGACATATTTTACTGTATTCTCTAATAACAATACCATGACAACATCTAAGATACTAAAGCAAACTGCGTCTCTAAGAAAAGAGGACATAAAGAAAGACTGGCTATTGATCGATGCAAAAGACATAGTCTTAGGCAGACTAGCAACAAATGTCTCAAATATTTTGAGAGGTAAGCATAAGCCAACATACACTCCACACGTGGATTGTGGAGATAATGTAGTTATAATTAACGCCGAAAAAATTAAGCTTACGGGCAAAAAACTTGATGACAAAACTTATTATAGACACACTGGATATCCTGGAGGAATTAAGAGCATCAATGCTAGAAAGATATTGGAGGGAAAATTTCCAGACCGGCTTGTCAGATTAGCTGTTAGGAGAATGATTCCTAAAGGGCCACTAGGACGAAAGCAGCTATCTAATATGAAAGTATATGTAGGAGATAAGCATCCACACGAGGCTCAAAATCCTAAAACATATAACATACAGGATGTAGTTTAAATGAACGAAACTATGAATAACAATACAGAAGAGAACTTAGTTAAACCTGTATTAGATAATCTAGGCAGATCTTATGCAACAGGCAAAAGAAAAAATGCTGTAGCAAGAGTATGGATAAAAGATGGATCTGGAAAAATTGTAATAAACGGTAAGGATGTAGACAAATACTTTTTAAGACCTGTTTTAAACATGTTAGTTAATCAGCCTCTTGAACTTACGAACAAAAAAATGAATGTTGACACAACAGTTACAGTTAGCGGTGGTGGAATGTCTGGTCAGGCTGGTGCTGTCAGACATGGAATTTCAAAAGCTCTAACTTTGCTAGATCCAAACTTAAGACCAATCCTTAAAACTGAAGGTTTACTTACGAGAGACTCTCGAATTGTTGAAAGAAAAAAATATGGTAGACGTAAAGCGCGTAGACGTTTCCAATTCTCAAAAAGATAATTTTTTTCAAACTTCTATTTTAAAATTAAAAATTAATTATGAAAAACGTAGCTATATTAGGTGCTAGTGGTTTTGTAGGACAAGAAATAATAAAAATTTGCCTCAACCACCCCCATGTTAAGATTGTTGCTTTATCTGCAAACAAGTCTGCAGGCGAGACAGTTCAAATCCATGACTCTGTTGGTATACAAGCACCACTCAAATATAAAAGCTATGAAGACATAAATCTTAGTAGCATTGATTATGTATTTAATTGCTTGCCAAATGAAAATCTTCACAAAAAAAGCGATCTATTGAAATCAGATGTCAGTATAATTGACCTTTCAGTTGATTTTAGACTTGATGATAAAAATGATTATGAGAACTGGTATGGCTTTAAACACGGCAACTTTGAGGTTAACGATGAATTCCAATATGGGTTAACAGAGTTTAATAGAAATAAAATAAAAAAATGTAAGCATATTGCAAACCCTGGCTGCTATGCAACTAGCATCTTAATTCCACTAATTGAACTGATAAAACAAAATGCAATTAAAACCGACGATATTGTTATTGACTCAAAATCAGGTTACTCAGGTGCAGGTAAAACAAAGGGAAAAAAAGAGTTAATTAAGGAAGTAAATGAAAATATCAGAACCTATGGTATTGGTGATCACAAACACATAGCTGAAATAAACCAAGAACTAAGTAAAATCAAAAATATTCAAACTGAAGTTTTCTTTGCGGCTAATATATTACCTGTTGAAAGAGGTATTTTGAGCAACATATATATTGACACAAATGAGGTATCTCAAAATGATATTTACGATATATTACAAAAAAGATTTAATGATGAGCATTTTATACAATTGCTACCAATGAATGAAATTCCTTCCTCAAGGAAAGTAGTTGGTACCAATAACTTAGTCATAGGATTAAAAAAGGGATATAAAGAAAATAAATTATGTATTGTTAGTGTTTTAGACAATTTGGTAAAAGGTGCTGCAGGACAAGCAGTTCAAAATTTTAATCTTATGAATAATTATGATGAGAGGTTAGGACTAGAATGAGAAAAAAAATAATAATTATTTTTAATTTATTTTTATTTTTATTTACTTTCAATGCCTGCTCATCAGCAAAAAATTTTTCTTTTTATGAGTTTTTTGTCAACCCAAATGCTGCAGAATTAATTTTAGATGATCAAGAAAATGCCCAGAAACCAGATTTAGAGAGCGTGCCAGAAAGGGTTGAAATCGATGAGTAAAACTTATGGCGTCGGAATCGCAGGACTTGGAACAGTTGGATCGGGATTTCTCAAACAATTAAAAAATTTTAAAACACCCTCTCAAAAAACTGCAAATATCAATGTAATTAAAATTGCTGTTAAGAACTTAAGAAAAAAAAGAAGTTTATCAGTTAAGTCTCTACCGTTAACAACTGATACAATGTCATTAGCAACAAATGACAATGTAGATATTTTAATTGAGCTCATTGGTGGCTCAAAGGGAATAGCATATAAAGTTGTTAAAAAAGCACTCCAAAATAAAAAACATGTAATTACCGCTAATAAAGCTTTGCTTGCAGTACATGGAAATGAGTTATCTAAAATTGCTGAACAAAATAATGTTTGTCTCAATTACGAAGCAGCTATTGCTGGCGGTATACCAATTGTAAAAGCTGTAAGAGAAAATTTGCGACTTAATAAAATAAACAAAATTTATGGTATTTTGAATGGTACTTGTAACTACATTCTAACAAAGATGGAAAATAATGCAGGAGATTTTAAAAATGTATTAAATGATGCTCAAAAAAAAGGTTTTGCTGAGTTAGATCCAACATTTGATATTCAGGGTATTGATGCAGCTCATAAGATCACATTGTTATCAAGTATTGCTTTTGATATTCCTGTAAATTTTAAAGCAACTTTTATAGAAGGTATTACTAAGATTGATAAATATGATTTTGTTTTTGCAAAAGAATTAGGATACTCAATAAAATTGTTATCAGTTGCTTCTAAAAAATTAAGTAAGATCGAACAAAGAGTTCATCCTTGTTTTGTTAAACTAAAATCAGATATTGCAAAAGTGAGTAACGAGATTAATGCTGTTGTTGTAAATGACTCAGTAATTGGAAAAAATATTTTTGAAGGTCCTGGTGCTGGAGCTGGACCAACGGGAGCCTCTGTTATGTCAGACCTTATGGATATTATAAGAGGTACTTATAATTATCCTTTGGGCGTATCAATGAAAAAGAAAAAGAAGTTAAAAATCCAGAAAATTGACGATTTGTCATTCCCATATTATTTGAGAATTACAGCCAAAGATAAAGCCGGGGTAATGGCAAAAATTTCAAAAGCTCTATCAAAAAGAAAAATTTCGATTGAAAGTATAATTCAAAAGCCATCGAAAAGGTCAAATTTTGCTGAAATTATTTTGATAACGCACACAGTTAAAGAATCTTCGCTTTTATCATCTATTAAGCAGATAAAAAGATTACCAGAAGTAAGCTCATCTGTTAAATTTATCAGAATTGAAGATTCGTTATGACCGTAATATCAACTCAATATGCATCAGGAATTGTAGCTGCAACTGAAAAGGCTGCAATTGCATCGTCTAAATTAATAGGTCTTGGTGACGAAAAAGCAGCAGATCAAGTTGCTGTAGACGCAATGAGAACAGCTTTAAACGCAATTGATTTTGATGGCAGAATTGTTATTGGTGAAGGTGAGAGAGATGAAGCGCCAATGCTTTATATTGGCGAGGAAGTGGGAACTGGCAAAAATCACGAGGTTGATATTGCCTTAGATCCTTTAGAAGGAACCACTATAACAGCTAAGGGCATGCCAAATTCATTATCTGTAGTAGCTGCAGCTCAAAAAGGAGGGTTGCTCTATGCTCCAGACACTTACATGAATAAGATTGCAGTTGGCGGTAGTCTTCCAAAAGATGTAATAGATCTTGATGCAGCTGTCGAAGATAACATAAAAAGTATCGCAGAAGCTAAAAAAGTTAAAATTAGTGAAGTTACTGCCTGTGTATTAGAAAGACCCAGACACGATGATATAATTGAGTCTTTAAGAACAATTGGCTCAAAAATTGTTCTTATTCCTGATGGCGATGTAGCGGGAGTAATTATGACAACACAAGAACATAATCCAGTTGATATTTACCTTGGCATCGGCGGAGCTCCTGAGGGAGTTTTAGCTGCTGCAGCACTGCAATGCATTGGAGGTCAAATGCAAACTAGACTTGTAATCAATAATGACGATGAAAAAAACAGAGCTGAAAAGATTGGTATTAAAGACCTAGAAAAAAAATATAATCTTAATGAGCTTGCACACGGCGATATTATCTTTTCTGCTACAGGTGTAACAGAAGGTACTATGGTTAGAGGAGTAAGATCTGACAGCAGTCACTACATAACACATTCACTAGTTCTAAGAACTGGCGAAGCCGCATCTCAGTATATCGAGACTTATCACAAAAAAGATTGAACAATGAGAAAAGATTCTTTAGACGAAGATTTTTTTTCTCTAACAAATAAAAAATGGTCTCTAAAAGAATATAGCGAAAAAGATACGGAATATATTTCACAAAGTTACGAAGTAAGCCCGCTTGTTGCGAAATTACTAAGTATTAGAAAAGTAAATTTAGACGATATTATTTCTTATATAAGTCCCTCATTAAAAGAAAGTTTACCTGATCCATACGTTTTAGCAGACATGGAAAAAGCCTGCGAGAGACTTTATCAGGCAATAATTAATAAAGAACGAATTGCAGTATTTGGTGACTATGATGTTGATGGTTCTACATCAACTTCAACTCTAATTAATTATTTTAAACAAATTTCAATGAGTCTAAAATTTCATATACCTGATAGATTTAGTGAGGGGTATGGTCCAAGTATTCAAACCTTTTCAAATTTTAAAAAAAGAGATGTAAAGATCATTTTTACCGTCGATTGCGGAACAATGGCCTTTTCTGAGATCGAATATGCGAGAGAGCAAGGCATGGATGTTGTTGTCTTAGATCATCATATTCCAGAAATAAAACTACCAAAAGCAACTGCAATTATAAATCCAAACAGAATGGATGATAATTCAGGATTAAACTATCTTTCAGCAGTAGGTGTAACGTATATGTTCATTATCGGTCTTAACCGGAAATTAAGAAGTGAAGATTGGTTCAAAAAAAATAACATAAAAGAACCAAACCTTATTGCCTTGTTAGACCTTGTTGCTTTAGGAACTGTTTGTGATGCTGTTCCACTAAAAGGATTAAATCGAATTTTAGTTTCAAAAGGTATCGACGTAATACAAAAACGATTAAATCCAGGTTTAAATTCATTGATTGAAAA
Organism: uncultured Pelagibacteraceae bacterium; assembly: GCA_902524285.1. Classification (GTDB taxonomy): domain Bacteria; phylum Pseudomonadota; class Alphaproteobacteria; order Pelagibacterales; family AG-422-B15; genus CACNXQ01. The sequence goes on from CABZCR010000010.1 coordinate 10,442, forward strand.
ATCAAATATAAAATCAAAAGTATCTGTTCATGATCTTGGTTTCAAGATAGGTCCAAGAATTAATGCTGGTGGAAGATTAGGTTTTTCAAACTTTGGCACAGACTTATTAACTGAAAGTGAAAAAAGTAAAATCGATAGTATTTCAAACGATTTAGATAAATTTAATTCTGAGAGACGCACAATAGAAAGTTATGTTTTAGATCAAGCCATCGCTCAAGTTGATGATAAAAAACTAAAAAATAAACTACTGATTGTATCTGGTGAAGGATGGCATGAGGGGGTAATTGGCATTATTGCAAGTCGACTTAAAGATAAATTTAATAAGCCTAGCATTGTTTTCTCGATAAACAATGGCGAAGCTAAAGGTTCCGGACGCTCAATAAGAGGCATCGATCTTGGACAGTTAGTTATTTCTGCTGTTCAAAGTAATTTGCTTAAAAAAGGTGGAGGACACTCTATGGCAGCTGGATTAACAATAGATTCTGAAAAGATAGAAGAATTAGAAAAATTTTTTGAAAAGCAATTGAGCAACAAAGTAATAAATACTCAAGATAATAAAATTTTATTTGCTGATGACATTTTAAGCACATCAGCAATCAATTTAGATGTTCATAGGGAAATTGAAAAAATTGGTCCTTTTGGATCGGAGAATCCTGAACCATCTTTTATTTTTAAAAATGTGATACTCGCGACCGTTGATCAAGTAGGTGAGGAGCATTTTAAATGCCTTATTAAATCTGATGGAGGAAAATTTATTGAAGCGATGGCTTTTAGAAGTGCAAAAACACAGCTTGGTGAAGAATTAATAAAAAATAAAGGTTCATCAGTTTGCTTATTCGGTAAAATAAAGATCAACGAGTGGGGGGGTAAAAAAATACCTCAAATACATATTATTGATATTTCCGCATCACAAAATAGTTAATCAATTATTGATTTAGACCGATTATTAGATATATAAATAAGATATAAGGTCCCTTCGTCTAGCGGTTAGGATATCTGGTTTTCATCCAGAAGATCACGGGTTCGAATCCCGTAGGGACCGCCATTTTTATGGCCTTATCTGTGACAAAATGTCAATAAAACATCCGTTTTATAGTATTTAATTTCTATAAATAAATATTATCTATTTAGTATGACCGAAATGTTTAAGCACTATAAACCGGTAAACAATAGTGACCGTATAGCTCTATTATTTACAAAAGCCCTCCGTCTTTTCGCTGATCTTTTCTTTAAAAAACGTTACGGGCACAGAGCGGTTATATTAGAGACTGTAGCAGCTGTCCCTGGAATGGTCGCCGGCATGCTTAATCATTTAAAAAGCCTTAGAAATATGGAGCAAGATAGAGGCTGGATCAAAACACTTTTAGATGAAGCTGAGAACGAAAGAATGCATTTAATGACTTTTATTAATATTGCAAAGCCATCAGTTTTTGAGAGATTTTTAGTGATAATAGTTCAAGGAATATTTTTTAACCTTTATTTTGTAATGTATTTAGTTTCACCTCGTACCTGCCATAGAATTGTGGGTTATTTTGAGGAGCAAGCAATTATAAGTTATACAGAATATTTAGATGAAATTGAAAATGGTAATATTGAAAACGTTAAAGCACCTCAGATAGCAATTGATTATTGGGGTTTATCACAGTTTGCAAAATTAAAAGATGTTATCATTGCTGTTAGAAACGATGAGATGGGTCACCGTGATGTTAACCATGAATTTGTAACACTTATTGATCAAAAAGACCATAAAGAGACTTATACAAATTCGAGGGAAATACTTTCAAAAGATAATACTAAATAAGTTTATAATGTTGGAATTTGGAATTTTTCTACATTCTTTAATTATTGGATTTATGATTTTTTTTATGTCTGTTGTAACCCCATCTGTATTTTCAATTTTAAATGAAGATGAGGCAGGTAAGTTATTACGAGTTATTTTCCCCAGAATGTTCATTTATGGGTTAATCATTACAATTTTATCGTGTGCTGTTTTTTTTGTTATTAGTAAGATTGATTTTCTGATCATATCGTTGGTTTCCGCTGCTTTCTTTTTAATCAATCTCATTTATCTAACTCCTAGAATCAATATTTATAGAGATAAATTTAAAGGTGGTATCGTTGAGGCTGAAAAAAAATTTAAAATGCTTCATTTTTTCTCAGTAGTTTTATTTATCTCACAGCTTTTTGGATCTATCTTTATTGTATTTATATATTTTTATTAGGAGGACAATATGAAAATTCTAAAAACATTTGAAGATGCAAAGCTAATTATAGTTGATCTTGAGGTTAATCTAGGTAATGAGAAAAGAAGTGCTCCAACCTTGTGTGCGCAGCTTGATGGAAAAATTATTCCCCTGAGTACAGCTCATGATGGAAGACCTATACTTATGAATGTAGATAATGCGATTGAGTAAATAAATTCGCTTAGCTTGTATACTCTCTGATAAAAATTTCTGCCTTCTGTAGTATTCTTTTCTTTCGATCCTGTTTCATTTTATCAAATACATTTACCATCATATTTAGTCTTGGATTGCTACTGAAGAATTTTCTATTTTTATTTATAAATCTCCAATATAAGCCATCGACAGTCTCACACCACTCTCCTTTTTTGAAGTCCATCATTTTCAAATAATAGCTTGAACCACAAATATATGGTTTGGTTGCGAAGATACCTCCATCACTAAATAGTCCCATCCCATAGACATTTGGCACCATCACCCATTCAGAAGAGTCAGCAAACATTTCCATAAACCATTTATATACATATTTTGGGTGTATCTCACACAAGTTCATTAAACTAGACAGTATCATTAGTCGTTCAATATGATGCGTCCAACCAAAATTAAGGGCATTTTTAATTGAATGATCTAAAGGGGGTATGCCTGTTTCAGCAGTATACCAATCATTTTTGAGTTTTCTTTTATGATTAAAAAAATTAGATGACTCCATTTTAGGCGAGTAGTTATGATAAATACCTCTCATAAATTCTCGCCATCCAATAACTTGTCTAATGTATCCCTCAAGTGAATTTATACTTATCTTTCCTTTGTATTTTTTTAATCTATTAATTATTTCTTGGGGTGTAATCAATCCTATATTAATAAGTGGGCTTAATGCGCTATGAAACAGGATATTATCTCTTTGACTTACTGCGTCTTCGTAGTCTCCAAATAAATTGAGTTTATTTTTAATGAAATCGTCCAGCCAATCTGAAGCATCTTTATGTGTTGTTGGTAGCCAAAAGTTATTTGTACTACCAGGGTGTTTTTTAAATTTTTCTTCTATGAAGTTTTTTAAATGTTTTGTGTATTTGGTTTCACTTGATTTTGGTTGTTTTGGAAGTTTTAGGTCTTGTGGGAGTTTTTTTCTATTATCTTTATCAAAGCTCCATTTTCCGCCGACAGGTTTTCCGTTTTTAATTAGTAAGTCAAATTTTAATCTACTTTCTTTATAATAAGTTGCCATGAAAGGCTTTTTTTGTTTTGACAGATATTTTTTAAAATCATCACGTGAATTAAGAAACATAGGTGTTTGTATTACGTTGTGCTCAAGATTTTTTTGAATTATAAATTTTTTAATACGTTTTTCGAATGGCGTATCTTCAATTTCAAAGTGGCTTACTTTATTTATTTTATGTTTTTTAATAGATTTTTCTAATTTATCTTCATACTTTTTTTCAAAATTGTTTTGACAGTCATAATAGTCAACTGAAAAACCTTTCTTTATTAATAAATCTCGGTAACTTCTCATAGAGGAGAGAAAATGTAAAATTTTTAGCTTATGATGTTTTTCATATGAACACAGACCAAGATCCTCACACATGAATATCTTATTATTTTTATATTTACTTAGATGTTTTGGATCAAAAAGCTGATTTCCTAGAATAATAAAAAGATCGCTCATAAGTAATTATAAGAATTAAAGCTGAAGAGCTTTTTCTATTTCACTTATAAATTTTTTAGAGGACGGACGAGTTAATGCCGTATAGCCTGCAATTGCATTACCATCTTTACCTATTATAATTTTATGAAAATTCCACCTAGGAACTCCTCCGATAAAACCTAGTTCTTTTTTGGACCATTTGAAAAATGGATGAGCATCTTTACCTTTGACAACATTTTTTTCTGTAAGTGGAAACGTTATACTAAAAGTACTTTCACAAAATTCTTTTACTTCACTATTTGTACCTGACTCTTGATTTCCAAAATCATTTGATGGAACACCCAATACAACCAGACCTTGATCTTTATAGTCATCATAAAGTTTTTGTAGCCCATCGTATTGATAAGTAAAACCGCATAAACTTGCAGTGTTTACAACGACAAGCGTTTTACCTTTGTAGTCTGACAGGTTAATCATATCTTCTTCATTAATATCTTTAAAAGAATAACTATATGCATTTTCTGACATTAAGGCTCCTGTGTTTAAGAGAAATATAAGGCAAAAAGTTAAAAATACTCTCATCCTGAATTAAAAATTTATCAATATATGCACATAGACACTTGCAAAGTATCCAATAGCAATAATCGGTGTCCATTTTAAATGACCAAAGAAAGTATACATGCCTCTTGATTGACCCATTAAAGCTACGCCCGCTGCAGATCCTATAGACAACATGCTGCCACCCACGCCAGCAGTTAAAGTAACAAGCAGCCATTGTGAGTCTGGCATCGCAGGTTCCATTGTTAATACTGCAAACATCACTGGAATATTATCAACAATAGCTGAGAGTATTCCGACTAAAACATTGGCAGTAGTTGCACCCAAGTCTGTGTACATAAATTCTGATACGTATTCTAGATAGCCTATGAAGCCCAGGCCTCCAACAGACAGAATTACACCAAAGAAAAATAATAATGTATCCCACTCAACACGAGCAACATTCTCGAAAAAATCATATTTTTGCTCCTCTATGTCTTTAACACTTATTTTAATATAAAAACTATAGAGCTGTAAGTAAGCCAGACCAGTCATCATTCCAAATACTGGAGGAAGATGTAAAAAATTATGAAAACTTACAGCAGTCACAATTGTTAAAAGACCAAGTAGAATAATTGTCTTTCCACCATATTTGATTGTTACGCTTGTCTCTGCAACATCAGGCTTATGATCTGAAACAAAAAAGTGCATTATGCTTGCAGGAATAATATAATTTACAACAGATGGAATAACCAAAGCAAAGAATTGTAAAAAGTCTAACTGACCAGCTTGCCATACCATTAAAGTTGTAATATCGCCAAAGGGACTAAATGCACCACCTGCATTTGCAGCGACAACAATATTCACACAAGCTAATCCAACAAACTTAGGACTTGATGAACCTACAGCTACTACTACCGCACATAACACTAAAGCAGTTGTTAGATTATCAGCTAATGGAGACAAGAAAAATGCCAATACGCCTGTAATCCAGAATAATTGTCTGTAACTAAATTGATTTTTAATTAACCATGACTTAAGAGAATTAAACACATTGCGTTCTTCAAGAGCATTTATATATGTCATTGCAACTAAGAGGAAAAAAGCAAGTTCTGTATATTCTAGAAAGCTGTGTCTAATTTCATGTTCAACCATTTCGTAATGAGGAGTATTGGAATATGCAATTGCAATCATTCCCCATATTAAGCCAGCCGCAAGTACAACCGGTTTTGATTTTCTTAAATGAGTGAATTCTTCTGCCATCACAAATGCATAAGCGATGACAAAGACAACTAAAGCTGAGAAACCAGCCCAGTGATAGGTTAAATCTAATGAGTGTTCCATAACTTACCTTTCATAAATACGTATGAAGCTCCAAAGTAAAAGATGCAAAACATTAGCAATATTAGAGAAACTGAATATGCTTCATCCATCCTATAACTTCCCATAAGTCTATATATTGTTTGAGTTAGAGTTGACAAGCTATTCGTACCAAAAAAGGAAATGATAACGAGATCACTTGCAGATAGTATTGAAGATACTGAGAAAGCGGTAATTATTGGTACTTTTAGTCTAGGAAAATCAATAATTAGAAATCTCTTTAATCCATACATGTTGATACTTTTTGAGATGTCTTCATTTTCATGCGTAATTTTAAAGTAAGACGGTGCTAGAAAGTTATATGTAAATGGCAGTGAAAAAATTGCGTTTAGTATTATAACAATAAGAATATTAGGTATTTCAAACAAGTTGATTTTAAATAATAAAATATAATATCCAACAGCCATGACAACTGGCGAAAATATAATAAGTGAATAAATCAATATTTCTGTAAAATATTTTTTGCGATAGATCAAATTAAGGTAATTGAGAGCTACAAAAACTGAAATGGTTCCTGAAAAAAAACAAATCACAAATGTGTTATTTATTGCATGCCACAAATATGATGATGAAATTATATTTATTAGTTCTTTATTGAATCCATTTAAGATTATGAAGCATATTGGAGAAAAAATGAAAATAGAAATCAGTATTATGAATATAATTTCAAAATAGAAAGAAAATCCCTTTTTTTTATTTTCATAAAAATTTCTTTGTTCATCAATTATAAAGTTTGAACTTTTAAAATTTTTAAAGAAAGCAGTGTATATGAAAAGACATATAAATAATTGTATAAGCAATAAATTTAGAGCTGCATCAAAATCATTATTAAAAATTACAGAATAATAAATCGCTACTTCTAAAGTTGAATATTTTGGGCTTCCACCCAGAATTAAAACTGGGGTAAAGCTTACAAAGCATATAAAAAAGACTATAACAAAGAGACTGGGTATATTTTTTTTTATAATAGGCCATTCAATAGCAAAGAAAATTCCTAACTTGTCCAAAGACATTTGTTTTGCAAGCATATATTCATTTGAACTGATATCATTTAGACTTTGAAATATAATTCTTGTTATTAATGGAGTGTTTAAAATTGTATGACCAAGTAATATGCCAATTATTCCATAAATAGAAAAATATTGTCCGTAAAATGTTAGGATTCCAAATACTGACAGTATTGTTGGCAATACAAATAAAATTGATAAAAAATTTACGATAAGTTTTATGGTTTTATGATGCCTGTGCCTTATTAATAAAAGTGCAAATACGGAACCTATTACTATAGAAAAAAAGGCAGAGGCAAATGATTGAAAGATTGTAAAAAAAATAATGCTAAAATAATAATTTGAGAAATTAAGTATAAAACTAAAATTGTAATAATAAACTAAACCAAATACAGGCAACACAACTGCCGCTAAAACGAGAAAAAAAACTCCTATTGGAATTAGATCTTTTATATTAGCCTGCAATAGTCTCAAGCCAAGTTTCAATTAATGGTTCAGACTCTAGAAATACTTTATAATCAATTTCTTTTGGTTTTATTAAATTTTTCATTTTTTCTGGAACAAGTTCAGTTTTATCAACTGATGGATACATAATGTTCATTGAAGATATTATTTTTTGAATTTCATCCTCAATAATGAAATCTATAAATTTTTTTGCAAGTTTTTGATTCATTGACTCCTCTCGAACATAAACAATCTCCCTTGTGGCTAAGTGACCCTCAGTAAAATTAAGTGACTTGTATTTGTATTCATTTTCATATTCTTGGTGATAAAATGGTGAAGTGCTATAACTCAAAACAAGGTCTGCATTTCCTTCAAGAAAAATTCCATAAGCCTCAGACCATCCTGGTGAGTATGTTATTATATTCTGATCTAATTGTTTTAACTTAATAGAGAAGTCATCTTTAAATATTGATTTCATCCACCTTAACAAACCAATGCCAACTGGACTTGTACGAGGATCTTGCACAACGATTTTAAGATCTTCACGATTTACCAGCTCCTCAAAAGTTTTGGGTGGGTTAGTTAGTTTACTACTGTCATAAATAAACGAAAAGAAACCATGATCATACTCATGCCAATCTTCAATTGAATAATTAAATTCGTGCATTTCTACGCCAAGAATCACATCCTTACCATTCAGAAAAATTTCATTATTTAAAGTACCTGCTTGACTGGTTGAGATGAATTGAAGATCGCAATTGCAAATTTCTTCAAACTTTTCTTCTATAATAGGTCCTGGCCCCCAATCAGCTGAGAAAGAGTCGTAGGTTCCAACAACCAATTTTTCTTGGGCAAAGGAGCTGTTTAAAAAAATAAAAAAAAATAAAATAATTGATATTTTCTGCATATTTCCTCCGCTAGCATTATCTAGATCAGGTTTTGGGTCGTTCCGTTATTTGGAACCTCTCAGCAATAGCTCCCCATAATCTTCAATCAATTATATATTTATCATTCATCATTAATCAAATATATTTTTGCAATGCAAACTGACATATTAAAAAATATAAAAAACTATACCAAAGATACTGATCCTGGACCGTTCTCAAAAAATAATGGTTTTCTTTATAATTTAGAACTCGATGGAATTTTTTATAAAGGATTTACGGTTGAGGAAATTAATTGCAATAAAGCCGGTATAGCGCATGGAGGTACACTAATTGCATTTGCAGATGGAATTATGGGATATACTGCTTGGAAAAAAGACTCATTCCCTTGCTTAACTGCGAAACTAAATGCTAATTATGTAGGTCCCGCTCCAAAAGGATCCTGGGTATATGGTTTTGCAGAAATTACGAGAGAAACAAAATCTATTTTATTTATGAAGTGCAACTTATTCATAAATGATAAGATTATTTTTACATCAGACGGGATTTTTAAAATTTTAAGAAATCACGGAAAAAAGGATCCATCTTAACAATGTTTAAGAAGAAAAATTTTAAAATTATTAAAAATAAGAATATCGAAATCAATACATATATTGATGGAAAGGGTCCATTAGTAATAATGGTTCATGGGTGGCCAGAGTCGTGGTATTCTTGGAGACATCAGATTACTTCTTTAGTTAAAAACGGTTTCAAAGTAGCAGTGCCAGATATGAGAGGTTACGGAAAAACCTCAAAGCCAACTGAAATTGATGCTTACAATATTATGGAGTTCACTTCAGATATTATCGCTATAGCAGATGAGATGAATGAAGATAATTTTTCTTTAATTGGACACGACTGGGGAGCGCCAGTTGCTTGGAATACGTCATTGTATCATCCTGACCGAGTTAATAAAGTTTGTGGAATGAGTGTGCCATATGTAGTTTCAAAAATGCCACCAATTGAAACAATGAAATTTTTATTCAAAGACGTATTTTTTTATATGATTTATTTCCAAGATGAGGGACGTGTCGAAAAAGAGTTAGAGCAAGACATGAGAAAATCTTTGATTGCAGTATATAGTTCTCTCACAAGCGATGGAGAAGAGTCACAAACTTTTGAACCTAAGCCGTATACAGATGAGATGACTTTCTTAGACTCACTTGGCGAACATAATAAAATTCCTGATTTTATGTCAGAAGAGGATTTTGATTATTATCTTAAAGAATTTAAAAATGGAGGAATGCGCGGACCAATTAACTGGTATCGAAACATTGACAAAAATTGGGAAATTACAAAAGACACTCATGAGAAAAAAATATCACCTCCTTCATGTTTTATTGTGGGCGAGCACGATCCTGTGGCTAAATGGAGTTTGATAAATCCAGCTCTACATGAAAACCTTGTCTCAAATCATGTAATTAAAAATGCAGGTCATTGGGTACAACAGGAGAAGCCTGAAGAAGTAAATAATATACTATTAGATTTTCTTAAATAGATTGAAGATTTATCTGTTTTTAGATACATTCTCACTCGTTTCGGGGCGTAGCGCAGTCTGGTAGCGCATCTGGTTTGGGACCAGAGGGTCGCAAGTTCGAATCTTGCCGCCCCGACCAATGAGGTTATTAATGAGCGTGCCAATCGAAAATTCTTATACAATGCCAGCTGAATGGTTTCCTCACGAGTGTTGCTGGATGCAATGGCCAACAGAGACATTTCCAACAGATGTAACATCATCTTGGTCACATTTTGATTATCAAAAGGGAAGAGATGCATGGGCAAAAGTTGCAAATGCCATCTCAAAATTTGAAAAAACTAAAATGATAGTTCATCCAGAGGACTCTGCTAGCGCAAAAAGTCTATTAAGTGAAAAAATAGATATTATCGAGTTTCCTATCAATGACGCATGGTCAAGGGATTCAGGTGCTATATTTCTCTTAGATGATAATCATAGATTAGCAGGGGTGGACTCTGATTTTAATTGTTGGGGTTATAAAGAAAATTATGAGCTTGACGATAAAGTAGCAAAAATGATGATTGAAAAAACTAGGGCCAAATATTTTAAAAACAACATGGTGCTTGAAGGCGGCTCAATTAATGTTGACGGCAATGGAACACTAATAACTACAGAGCAATGCCTACTCCATGAGAATAGAAATCCTAATCTTTCCAAATTAGAAATTGAAGCAAACCTTAAGAATTTTTTTGGAGTTAAGAATATTATTTGGTTGAAATATGGAACAGATGAAGGAACAAATGGTCATGTAGATAATGTTGCATGTTTTATCTCTCCTGGAAGAGTTATGGCTATGACATGTCAAGACAAACAAGATCCATATTATGACTTACTAAATGAAAATCTAGAAATTTTAAAAACTTCAAAAGATGTAAATGGAAATGACTTAGATGTAATTGAATTAGAGATGTCTTATAAAAGAATAATTCCAAATGATGATGAGCCATGCTCATATATTAACTTCTATATTGCAAATTCAGCTGTAATTCTTCCAATTTTCGGAGATGAAAAGGCAGATCAAAATGCTTTAGAAATAGTTAAAAGTTCATTTCCTGATCGAAAAGTAGTTACTCTTGATGGGTCTCATATACTTTTGGGAGGAGGTGGTGTACACTGCATTACGCAACAACAACCAAGGAGTAAATTGTGACAGAAGTAACCGTGGCAGCAACGCAAATGGCTTGCTCTAATGATACTGATAAGAATGTGATTAACGCTGAGAAACTTGTCAGACAGGCCGCTTCCGAAGGCGCTCAAATAATTTTAATTCAAGAGTTATTTGAATCACAATATTTTTGCATGGATCAAAAAGAAGAACTGTTTGAGTTATCAAAGCCTTTTGAGAACCATCCAACAATAAAAAAATTTTCTGAATTAGCTAAAGAGCTGAAAGTTGTTTTGCCAGTGAGTTTTTTTGAAAAAGCAAATAGGGCTCATTATAATTCAGTTGCGATTGTAGATGCCGATGGAAATGTATTAGGAAAATATAGAAAGTCGCACATTCCTGATGGACCTGGCTACCAGGAAAAGTTTTATTTTAATCCTGGAGATACAGGTTTCAAAGTATGGGATACAAAATACGCCAAGATTGGGGTTGGTATATGTTGGGATCAGTGGTTTCCGGAAGCCGCAAGGTCCATGGTTCTAAGTGGAGCAGAATTATTACTATATCCAACTGCTATTGGAGGAGAACCGGAAGATGATGGATTTGATAGCTCTGATATGTGGCAAAGAGCAATGATAGGTCACTCTGCATCAAATCAAATACCAGTCATTGCTTCAAATAGAATTGGAACTGAAAAAGGAATTGATATTGAAAACTACTTTTATGGTCGTTCCTTCGTGACAAATCATGTTGGCGACAAGATCGCAGAAGGAAGTAGAGATAAAGAAGAAGTACTGATAGGTAAGATTAATTTGTCTGAAGCTGAAACCTTGCGAAACGTTTGGGGGGTGTTTAGAGATCGAAGACCTGAACTATATAAAGGCCTTCTAAATCTAGATGGATCAGAATAGTGAATATGAAAGCTAAAATCTATAAACCCTCTAAAACTGCAATGCAGTCTGGAAGATCAAAATATAATAAATGGGTTTTAAAATTTTCGGACAAAAAAAATCAACTTAAAGATACTATGATGGGTTGGAATGGTGGCAGTAGTACTGTTTCTCAAATTGAATTAAAGTTCTCATCTAAAGAAGAAGCAGTTAATTATGCAAAAAAAAATAGTATTGATTATGAAGTTCTTGAATCCTCAGAGAGGAAAGTTATAAATAAATCGTATGCAGATAACTTTAAATAAGCGCCCGTAGCTCAGCTGGATAGAGCAACAGCCTTCTAAGCTGTGGGTCAGAGGTTCGAATCCTCTCGGGCGCACCATTATTAAAATGAATAAATTTTTTATAATTACCACATTTATACTAATACTAATTTCAACAATTCTTTCAAATGCTGAAAATGTTTATGATCTCTTTGCAACGGGAAAAAAAGAAGAAGCAATTAATGTTTTAAAAGATATTGTTAAGACTGAGTCAAACACAGATGCAAAGTATATTTTAGGACTTCTTTATAACGACGCATCTACAATAAATTTATGTAAGATTGATGACTTTTGTATTGACGAGAATGAGTCAAATTACAAAAAAGCTTATGAGATTTTTTTAGATCTATATGAAAATGATAATGACCCAAGAGCAGCTTACGCAATAGGAGAATATTACGATAATCATTGGGTATTTTGGCCGAATTATAAAAAAGCATTTAAGTATTATTTATTTGCTGCAGAAAGGGGCGTACCAGAAGCTCAATATAATGTCGCAAACATGTATGAATTTGGAGATGGAGTAAAAAAAGACCTCATTCAATCAGTTAGGTGGTATCTGCAATGCAATATATCCTCATTATGCGGCGCTGGAAAAGAAGGAATTGATGATCTAATTGCAGAACTAAGTTCTGAAGAGTTAGATTACGCACTGTCAATGATAGATGAATCAATTGAAGAGGTAGATATTCGAATAACTGCAGCACGATCAATTGTGGTTCGGTAATTAAATGACACAATATATAGCGGTGTCAATTTGCCTTTCCCGTTTCTGCTTTATTTGTTTCTCTTCGAATTAAAACTGTGATTAAATTTTCCTTTATTTAATTAATTAAATCAAAAAGGATTAATCACTTATGAATACAATGAGAATTAGTTTCCTTGGATTAGTTTGTTCAGTGTTGATGGTGCCAGCTGCATTTTCTGGAACTTTGGACACTGTTAAATCACAAGGATTTTTCAACTGTGGTGTAAGTCAGGGAGTTCCTGGTTTTTCAAACCCAGATGCGGATGGAAACTGGAGTGGTATTGATGTAGACGTATGTCGTGCTGTCTCAGCTGCCATTTTTGGTGATCCAGATAAAGTAAAGTATGTACCTCTTACTGCAAAAGAGAGATTTACAGCTCTTCAAGCCGGAGAAATTGATGTATTATCACGAAACACTACTTGGACATTGTCACGTGACGCTCAAATTGGTTTAGAGTTTGCGGGCGTTAACTTCTATGATGGTCAAGGTTTCATGGTTAGAAAAGACTCAGGCATTACAAGTGCAATGGAACTAGATGGCGCAAGTGTATGTACTAACCTTGGTACTACCACTGAATTAAATATGGCTGACTTTTTTAGAGCAAATGGTATGGCTTATGAGCCAGTTGTTTTCGAAAAAGCTGATGAGGTTGTAAATGCTTATGACGAAGGTCGTTGCGATACTTATACAACTGATAAATCAGGTTTAGCAGCTCAAAGAACAAAACTAGCTGACCCAGATGCACACGTTGTTCTTCCTGAAACAATTTCTAAAGAACCTTTAGGACCTGTGGTTAGAGAAGGTGATGGAGACTGGGCTGACGTTGTTAGATGGTCATTGAACGCTATGATTGAAGCTGAAGAATTCGGCTTAACTCAATCAAATGCTAAGACAGAATGTGCCTTAACTTCAAACCCTGTAGTTGCAAGACTATGCGGTAAAGAAGGTGGTACAGGAGCAGGCTTGAACTTAGGTGACAGCTGGTCTTATGACATTGTTACAAAAGTAGGAAACTATGGTGATGTTTATGAAAAACACGTTGGGGAAAATACTCCTGTAGGCCTTGCAAGAGCAGGATCACCTAATGCTTCTTATAAAAATGGTGGAGTACTTTATGCTCCTCCTGCTAGATAATAGAAAAAGTAATTTCTAATAAAGATCACTTTAAAGGGGGCCTCTTGGCCCCCTTTTTTTTATGTGTAAATAATTCAAATCAATATATAGTTTTTAGCTGTTATGGAGACGGATAAGTCAAGAATTGGAAGTTTTCTATTTAATAGAAGTGTTCAAGGATTCTTTTATCAGATTATTACGTTAGGCTTGGTGGTACTTGGTATTTATTACATAGTAACCAATACAGCCCGCAATATGCTTGAAAGAGGACTAGCAAGTGGTTTTCATTTTTTAGGGGTTGAATCTCAATTTGATATAGGTATGACACTCATAGAGTATTCTCCAACATCTACTTATTTTGACTCATTTATTGTCGGTTTATTGAATACTTTACTGGTTGCCGGAATTGGAATTTTTTTTGCAACAATAATTGGATTTACTGTAGGCATCATGCGTTTGTCATCTAATTGGTTGATCGCAAAGATTGCAGAGGCTTACGTTGAAATCCTTAGAAATATCCCACTGCTTCTTCAAATATTTTTTTGGTACTTTGCCGTTTTAAGGGCGCTTCCGAAACCAAAACAAAGTTTAGAGCTTTACGACTCTTTTTTTCTAAATAACAGAGGGTTATTTATACCTGATACTGTATTTGGTGAGGGATCCTCAACTATATTTTACTTGTTTTGGTTAACAATAATAATCTCAATTGGAATATTCATTTGGGCAAAACGTAGACAAAATAGGACTGGAGATAGATTTCCAGCTTTCTATGTGTCAACCGCATTAATTTTAGGCACATTTTTTATAAGTTTAGCTGTAACCGGGTTTCCAGTTTCTTTTGAATATCCAGAATTAAAAGGTTTTAATTTCAAAGGCGGCGTAAAGTTAATACCTGAATTGGTTGCATTAACTTTTGCATTAGCCATGTATACAGCATCTTTTATTGCAGAAGTGGTGAGAGGCGGCATAATGGCAGTATCAAAAGGACAAACAGAAGCTGCAAAATCTGTTGGACTTAAACAAAACTTAATTCTTCGATTGATAATTATACCTCAGGCTTTGAGGGTTATTGTGCCTCCACTAACTAATCAATATTTAAACTTAACTAAAAATTCTTCTTTGGCGGCGGCCATAGCATATCCTGATCTCGTTTTGGTATTTGCTGGAACAGCGTTAATGCAAACTGGTCAAGCAATTGAAATTATAGGAATGGTAATGGGTGTATATCTATTTTTAAGCCTATTCACATCTTTAATTATGAACTTGTTTAACAGATTTATGAAAGTTGATGGTGAAAGATAAATGAGGGCTGCCAACAAAGAATTCGGACCTCCAGTTATCGAGTTAGGAGCAATGGGATGGCTTAGAAAAAATCTTTTTTCTAATTGGTATAACTCATTACTTACAATTTTTGGGTTATACCTACTTTACATTTTAATCCCTCCTTTAGTGAACTGGATATTTTTAGATGCAAATTTTGTTGGCTCGACACGCGATGACTGTACAAATGAAGGGGCATGCTGGATATTTATACAACAAAATATCAAACTAATATTTTATGGATTATACCCAACTGAAGAGTTGTGGAGAATAAATTTTGTCTACCTTATTCTTTTCATATCAGGTGTGTATCTTCTTATTCCTAATTTGAAATATAAAGGATGGGTAGGCGCATTTCTGCTTATAATTTTCCCTATCATTTGTGTAGTTATGTTGTCAGGCGGTCTAGGACTTGAAGCAGTTGAAACTCGTTTATGGGGTGGTTTATTTTTAACACTAGTTATTGCAGGTGTAGGAATTGTATTATCTCTTCCAATTGGAGTAATGCTAGCTCTGGGTAGAAGATCAAAACTTCCAGTAGTTTCAATTTTATGCACAATCTTTATAGAAATTTGGAGAGGTGTTCCGCTTATAACAGTTTTATTTATGGCCTCAAATATGTTTCCCCTATTTATGCCTGAGGGAGTTAACTTTGATAAACTAATTCGAGCACTGATTGGAGTTATGTTTTTTTCAGCAGCATATTTAGCAGAAGTTGTGCGGGGTGGTTTACAGGCAATGCCAAAGGGTCAATACGAAGCATCACAAGCTGTTGGGTTAACGTATTGGAGAATGATGGCATTAGTAATTTTACCTCAGTCACTAAAAATGGTGATACCAGCAATAATAGGAAGCTTTATTGCAATATTTAAGGATACAACCCTGGTTTTAGTTATAGGTTTATTCGATTTTCTTGGTATTATTCAGTTTGTTGGAACGAATCCAGATTGGTTAGGCTTTTCTCATGAGGGATATGTTTTTGCTGCTGCAGTATTTTGGGTTTTTTGTTATGCTATGAGCTGGTATAGTCAACGCCTCGAAAAGAAACTAGATACAGGAAGATAAGTATGAGTTCTGAATTAATGATAGAAATGAAAAATGTTCACAAATGGTTCGGTGAACTGCATGTACTAAATGATATTAATCTTGAAATTAACAAAGGAGAAAAGATTGTAATTTGTGGTCCATCTGGATCTGGCAAATCAACGCTTATCAGATGCATCAATAGATTAGAAGAGCATCAAAGAGGAAATATTATAGTTGAAGGCACAGAGTTGACTAATGACAGCAGAAGTATCGAGAGAATTCGTGGAGAAGTTGGAATGGTATTTCAACAATTCAATTTGTTTCCCCATTTATCAATATTAGACAATTGCTCTCTTGCTCCTATATGGGTACGCAAACTACCGAAGGCTGAAGCTAAAGAAAAAGCTATGGAGTATTTAAAACGAGTTCAGATTGATGATCAGGCACACAAGTATCCGGCTCAGTTATCTGGAGGACAGCAGCAAAGGGCTGCAATTGCAAGAGCTCTTTGTATGGAGCCAAGAATAATGCTTTTTGATGAGCCCACCTCAGCTCTAGATCCGGAAATGATTAAAGAAGTACTAGATGTGATGGTTGGCCTTGCTCAGGGCGGTATGACAATGATAGTTGTCACGCACGAAATGGGATTTGCTAAAGAGGTTGCCGATAGTATTATTTTTATGGATGAGGGCCAAATCGTGGAAGCAAAAAATCCAAAAGACTTTTTTGACAATCCTGAAAGTGAGCGAACCAAAACATTTCTAAGCCAAATTCTATGATTTGGCTCCCCGGACTGGACTCGAACCAGTGACAAAGCGGTTAACAGCCGCTTGCTCTACCAACTGAGCTACCGGGGAACAGACTATTTCTTATAACAAAAGATAAAGTTTATATCTAGTTTTACTTTAATAAGAAAGATATAAATACTTTTAATGACAGTACAAAAAGACAATATTTATGAGTTCGGATTTGGAAGAAGTGATCAAGTATCTAAAAATGTAAATTTACTTGATGAGGCTGTGTTTAGCTTTTTATATGGCGGGTTATTTAAAGTACTTAAATCACTTGCGCTTACAAGTTTATTGGATTTAGAAATTGTCTTCAGACTTTATGTAAATTTTTATAAAGGCCTTTCATTCTATGACATTCAATACTTTACTCAGTCTCCAGAGAGAACTCTTTGGAGAAGGTTAAAATATCTTGAGGAGAATGGAGTAATAAGAAAATCAAAAAACCAAAAAGATAAAAGAACAATTAGATTCTTATTATCAAAAAATTCGTATGATAAGCTGAGTAGTTCGATACCAAAGGAAGACTTGGCAATTACAATTTCAAAAATTGCTATGTCCTACGCCGATAAACTTTGGATGTTTAATGTAAGAGATCCAAACAAAGTTAGAAAAACACTTTTAAATCTTGCAAGAAGTTCAGTTTCATTAAATGAAAATAATTTTCTCTGTCAATTTGCCTTTGGGTTATCATATTATTATGGTGGTAATTTTGACCTTGCTTTGAATCACTCTTATAACTCAATCAAGTTAAATAATAAGTTTGCGCATGGCCGTCGTCTATTTGGGTCATCCCTATTTCAGATAGATGAAAAAAAAAGAGCTTATTTAGAAATGAATAAAGCTTTAGACCTGTATGAAGACATTTACGGACAATGGAGAACTTATTTTGAACTTTGGAGATTTAACTTTATTGATGAAAATACTAAGGACGCTCAAAAATATTCTGAAAAGCTTATAAGACTACAGCCTGAATACCCTCAGTCATATATAGCATATTTAGCATCTCATCAAAAAGGTTCACCCGTAAGATCAATGAAAAGTAAATTGCATCAACTTTTGCCGAGCTTCTCGCCTAGTATGATAAAAAGTTTTCACTCGTGGATTCGTGATGATCAAGCAGAAAAAGTAATCAATGCTCTAAAGAAGCACATGTCGTAAGATGAATGGAGGCCACGACCGGAATCGAACCGGTATACAAGGATTTGCAGTCCTCTGCGTAACCATTCCGCCACGTGGCCAAAATGAAAGAATTTATATCATTAATATACTCAAAATGTGAATACTTTTGAAAAGTAAGTAATCATATATTATAAAACGCAGCTATATTCAAAATGGAAGACAGTATATTAAATAAGAGCATGGTTGAAGGTCAGATCAAGCCGATAGGTGGAATGAGTGAGCAATTATTATCAGTTTTCTATTCCCTTGATAGAAATGATTTTATGCCTGAGAAAATGAAAAAAATGGCATATGTTGAAAAAAATATTACATTAGAAAATAATAGAACAATACTAAGGCCAGATCTTATAGCTAAAATCATATTATGCGTTGATTTAAAAGCTGATGAAAACGTATTGGTCTTGGGGGCTTCGACAGGTTATCTAAGTGCCATTTTATCCTACCTAGCAGAAACAGTTATTGTTGTTGAGGAAGAAGAGCAATTGTTAAACAGAGCAGAAGCTTCAATAAAAAAAAATGACATTAACAATGTTGTTTTTATCAATAAAGAGATTATCAAAGGCTACCATGATCAGTCACCATTTAATGCAATAATTATTGAAGGAGCTATACAATTTGTTCCTACAAACATATTAGATCAGTTAGATGAGGGTGGCAGATTATTGGCGATAGTTCATGAAAAGAGTACATGTTCAGCTAAATTATTTAAAAAGAATAAGAATATAATTACAAATCAAAATTTATTTAATTGTTCTATCCCTGTCTTAGACTCATTCAAGAAAAAAAATATCTTTAGTTTCTAATAACATATAGATATAAAAGTGAAATATGAATAAAAATAATCCAGATACAGATAAGATTCTTGATGCGATCAAAATGATGATGTCAGAGGGTTCAGCTTCTCAGGATCAAGAACTTCCAAAAGACGTAATTGAACTTACGAATCCTATTAGTGAAGAAAAAATATCAAAAGAAGAAAAAATAGACATATTAGAGCTTTCTAATCCCATAACTGACGAAAATAATATAATCGAAAATCGTATAGAAAGAAAAGAAAGTTCTGAATCCATAATAAATGAGTCGCAAATAAAAAGAGTTGTTCGAAATGCAATTGACTCTCTTCCTAGCTCAAGATTGGATGAAATTATAAACGAAGAGCTAACAAAAATTATTCAAGAAAAATTAAATTCATCAAAAATCATCATTAGCACAGAAGATAAAAATAACTAATGTTGGAAAAATATTATCAGCCGGATCTCGTTGAAGGTAAAATTTATCAAAATTGGGAAAAAGAAGGGGATTTCAAACCTTCAAACTCATCAAAAGATGTATTCAGTATTGTCATACCACCGCCAAATGTAACCGGTACTCTTCATATGGGTCACGCTCTTAATAATACACTTCAAGATATTCTGGTTAGGTTTTATCGAATGCAAGGTAAAAACGTATTGTGGCAACCAGGTACTGATCACGCGGGAATAGCAACTGAAATGGTTGTCGAAAGAGAATTAAAAAAAAAGAATATCGACAAAAAAAATCTAACGCGTGAGGAATTTATAGCTCATGTATGGGAATGGAAAAATAGATCAGGTAACCAAATTATAAATCAATTAAAAAGGTTGGGTTGTTCGTGTGATTGGTCAAGAGAGAGGTTTACTCTTGATGAAGGACTCTCTAAGGCAGTTAGATATGTATTTGTAAAGCTGTACAACGATAACCTCATTTATAAAGATAAAAGATTGAGCAACTGGGACCCTAAATTAAAAACGACAATTTCAGATTTAGAAGTAATTCAGAAAGAAGTAAAAGGATCGTTATGGTTCATCGATTATAAAATTGAAAATGAAAATAAAAATATAACAATCGCTACAACAAGACCTGAGACATTACTTGGTGATACAGCAATAGCGGTACATCCAGACGACACCAGGTATCAAGATTTTATTGGAAAGACTGCGATAATACCCATTGTTAATAGAAAAATTGCCATTATTGCTGATGATTATGTAAAGATGGATCAGGGTTCGGGAGCTTTAAAAATCACACCGGCTCATGACTTCAATGACTATGAAATAGGAGAAAGACACAATCTTGAAATAATAAATATTTTCAATGAAAATGCAGAGCTTAATGAAAATTGTCCAAGTGAATACCAAAAACTTGACCGATTCGAAGCCAGAGAAAAAATCATTAGTGATTTAGAAATGCTCGGCGCTTTGAATAAAATAGAAGAAAATATTCATGCAGTCCCATATGGCGATAGATCAGGCGAAGTAATAGAGCCATGGCTTACAGACCAGTGGTTTGTGAATGCAAAAAAGTTGTCAAAAATTGCCATTGAAAAAGTAAAAAATAAAGAAACTACGTTTATTCCTCAGAGTTGGGAAAAAACTTACTTTGAATGGATGGAAAATATTCAGCCATGGTGCATTTCACGTCAGCTAATGTGGGGGCATCAAATACCGGCATGGTACGGACCTGATGGGAAATTGTTTGTCGCTGAGAACTTAGAGGATGCAAAAAGAATAGCTAGAGATCACTATGATAAAGACGTCAAATTAGAACAAGATAATGATGTTCTTGACACGTGGTTTTCTTCTGCGCTATGGCCATTTTCAACGTTAGGCTGGCCAGACCAAACTCCTGAATTGGAAAAATTCTACCCTACATCAACCTTGGTCACAGGTTTTGATATTATATTTTTTTGGGTCGCACGAATGATGATGATGGGTTTATATTTAACAGAAAAAATTCCATTCAGTGAAGTCTATGTGCATGCTTTAGTCAGGGATGATAAAGGTCAAAAAATGTCCAAATCAAAAGGAAATGTTATTGATCCTATAGTTCTGATGGATGAATTTGGAGCAGACTCACTAAGAATGACTTTGTGTTCAATGGCGGCGCAAGGAAGAGATATTAAACTTTCAAAACAAAGAGTTGAAGGTTATCGAAATTTCATCACAAAAATATGGAACGCTGTTAAGTTTTGTGAAATTAACAATTGTTCTTATGAAGATTTCGATATTGAACATACTCAAAATATTTTTAATTTATGGATTTTAAATGAACTTGAAAATTGTAGACACAAAACAGAACAGTCAATTAAGAATTACAGGTTTAATGAAGCTGCAAATGAATTATACAAATTTACATGGGGTATATTTTGTGATTGGTACCTTGAATTTTCTAAAATAATTTACTCCTCAAAAGACGAGGCCATAATCAAAGAAACAAAAAATGTAACATCCTATGTTTTTTCAAAAATTTTGATAATGCTTCATCCAATTATGCCATTTTTTTCAGAACATGTATGGGACAAAGCATCAACGATTTTAAAAAAAGAAACCTCAAGAATTAGTCAATCCAGATGGCCATATAAAGTTGACATTAATTTCAACAGTAATCAAATAAATTTACTAATTGACTTAATATCCTCTATAAGATCAACGAGAGCAGAATTAAATGTTCCAGCCAAATCAAAAGTGACAGTGAATTATTCAAATGTGAG
>CABZCR010000011.1 GCA_902524285.1 uncultured Pelagibacteraceae bacterium
ATTCCTATTGAATTGAAGCCAGTAGAAACAAATATATTTTCTTTGTAAGGCACTTTGCCTAAGTAATACCTATCATCAGGTGTGAAGCTCTCAGGTCCATTAAAATATGTTTTAATGCCAAGCTCATTCAATATTGGAAGCCTATCCATTGCTTCCATTAAAATAGGTCCAAAATGATCAAGATCGTTTGGCAAACTATCAAATTCGAAATCTTCAGGAATACCGCTCATGCCCCAAGGTTTTGCTTTCTTTTCAAAGGCACCTATTAAAAGTTTTCCGGCGTCCTCCTTCACATAAATATAGGCATCTGGGTTTCTTAAGATTGGTAAATTTTTTGGTATATCTTCTGAATATTCAGTTACAGCATAGAAATGTTCACATGCATGCAGAGGAATATTTACCCCGCACATTTTACCTACTTCCCTACTCCACATTCCAGCAGATATAACGATCTTATCGCACGTAATATCACCTAGTTCTGTAATAACTTTTGTGACCTTGTCACCTTCTTGTTCGATTGAAATGACTTTATTATTTTCAATAATGTTAACACCCATTCGTCTTGCTTCTTTTGCAAGACACATTGTAATATCTACCGGGTTAATTTGCCCATCCTGAGGCAAAAACCAAGCTCCTTTAACATGCTTTGTATCGAGCAGTGGGTATTTCTCCTTTACTTCATCAATTGAAATTTCATTTATTTCCAAGCCATAACTTCGACCCATTGATGCTCCTCTACTCATTTCTTGATAGCGCCCCTCATTTTCTGCAATAGAAACTGAACCATTTATCAAAAATCCAGCGGATAGATCTTCTTTTTGATTAAGTTTATGATAGAGCTCCGTTGAATACTTGGCCATTTTTGTAAGATTTTTTGTTGCCCTTAGTTGACCAACCAATCCAGCTGCATGCCAAGTTGTGCCACAAGTTAAGCTCTTTCTCTCAACCAATGTGACCTGAACATCTCTCTCAGCAAGGTGGTACGCAATGCTTGTACCAGCAATACCCCCTCCAATAATAACTACCTCTGTGTGTGAAGGAAGCTTCGACATATAAGATGCTAGTATTTTACTAAGACCTCTTTAATTCTTTGAAGCATTTCATCTATGTGTTTTTCTTCAGCAATTAACGCAGGGGCAACTATACCAGCATCCCCAGTAAATTTTATGTGCACACCATTAGCAAATGTTTTCTTTTGAGCATCATATCCTCTCACGCCAGGGTTTTTATCAACTGCTAGGTCAAAAGCGGCCATCATTCCATCAGCCCGTACATCTGTAACAATTGGTATATCCTGGAATGCATCAAACACTGCATCTATGAAGTATGGTGACATCTTTTCTGCTCTTGCGAACACATCTTCTTTCTCATATACATCCAAGGTAGCAAGAGATGCTGCTACACAGGCTGGATGTCCTGAGTAAGTATATCCATGAAAAAACTCTACTCCGTGCTCTGGGCCATTATCAACAATAGCATTGTAAATTTTATCTGAAACGCCAACTGCCCCCATAGGCTGCGCTCCATTAGTAATGGCTTTTGCCATAGTAATCATATCAGGTTGTACATTGTATTTTACAGCCCCAAATGATTTTCCTGTTCTGCCAAAACCAGTGATTACTTCATCAAAAACAAGAACAATTCCATATTTATCACAAATTTCTCTCAGTCTTTCTAAATATCCGATGGGGGGAACAATGGTTCCTGTTGAGCCAGCAATGGGTTCAACGAAACACCCAGCAATAGACTCGGGGCCATACATTTCAACAAACCTCTGAAGATCCTCAGCAAGATGAGCTCCATGTTGCGGCTGACCTTTTGTATATTTATTTTCTTCTAACCAAGTGTGTCTTAAATGAATAACTCCAGGCATTGTTGCAGTAAATATCTCACGGTTTTTAATCATTCCGCTTAAAGAGGTTCCTCCGATATTTACACCATGGTATGCGCGCTCTCTTGACACAAATCTTACACGGTGCGATTGTCCAATTGCATGTTGATATGCCTGAATTATTTTAATTGCAGAGTCAATTGCAGTAGATCCACAAATTGTGAAGAAGACATTGTTTAAATCGCCCGGTAAAAGATTTGCTACTTTTTCAGCTAATGCGAAAGCAGGTAAATGAGAAACTTGGAAGCTAGGAGAGTAATCTAATTTTAATAATTGCTGATGAACAGCTTCAGCTATTTCTTTTCTGCCATGTCCCAATGGAACACAAAATAGACCTGATGAAGCATCTATTACTTGGTCGCCTTTATGATTCCAGTAGTAAACCCCCTCACCTCGATCTAATAATCTTGGATCCTTCTTAAAGTCTTTATTTGCAGTAAAAGGTAAAAAATAGTTTTCCAAAGAATTAGTCGTAGGTGTAGTATTTGCCATATAGATCCTCTCAAATCAGTAAAAGTTATAAATATTATAGTAGTCTTATTTATGCCGCTTGACTAGAGCTACCACTCTTGTGGAAACTCTCATTTTTAGCTGCCATATCACGAAGCATTTTGCATGGAGTAAATCTTTCTCCATATTTTTGTGCAAGTTTATCAGCTTCAGCAACAAATTCTCTAACACCAACCATATCTATGAAGGATAGTGGACCTCCGGTCCATGGCGCCATTCCCCAACCGAGTATTGCCCCAATGTCCGCATCTCTAACATCCGTTAGCACGTTTTCTTCATAGCATTTAGCTGTTTCAAGTGCTTGAATATAAAGAAACCTTTTCTTTAATTCCTCAACATCAGGTTGATCGTCACTTTCTTTGCATAAGTTAGAAAGTTCAGGCCATAGGTATTTTTTTCCACTTTCAGGATACTCGTAAAAACCTTTATTGTTTTTCTTTCCAAACCTACCTTGCTTTTCAACCATTTCTTCCATAATTGAATACATTGGAGTTATTGGAAATTCTTTGCCTTCAGCTTCAAAGTCCTTTTTCGTTTGAGTTGTAACTTTCCAAGCTAAATCTAACGCTACAGCATCAGAAAGAGCCAGAGGAGCCATTGGCATGCCTGTCATCTTACCAGCATTTTCAATTAGAGCAGGTTTTATACCCTCTGCTAACATTGCAACACCCTCACCTGTGTATGTACCAAATACACGACTTGTATAAAAACCTCGACTGTCGTTTACAACTATTGGAGTTTTTCTAATTTTTTGAACGTAATCCATAGTTTTTGCAAGTGTTTCCTGAGAAGTTTCTTTTCCCATTATGATCTCAACTAAAGGCATTCTCTCTACTGGTGAAAAATAATGTATACCTATGAAGTTTGCAGGCCGACTTGAATTTTGAGCTAAACCTGTAATTGGCAAAGTAGATGTATTAGAACCAAATACAGCAGTTTCTGATATTTGCACTTCTGCTTTAGCGGTTACATCTGCTTTTATGTCCCTATTTTCAAATACTGCCTCAACAATAAGATCTGCGCCCTTTAAAAGAGAGTAGTCAGTTGTAGGTGTAATGAGACTTAATAGCTTTTCTTTTTTTTCTTCAGTAGTTTTTTTCTTACTTAATTGCTTATCTAAAATCTTTGTAGAATATTCTTTTCCTTTTTCTGCTGCAGCTTGATCCATGTCAATTAATACAACTTCAATACCTGCTTTAGCAGTAACATAAGCAATCCCAGCACCCATCAGACCTGCTCCAAGAATTCCAATCTTTTTAACATCATATTTGTCGAAATCTTTTGGTCTTCTAGCTCCCTTACTTAAAGCTTGCATATTTACAAATAGGCTCCGAACCATATTTTGAGATCTAGGATCCATTACAACTTTTGTAAAATAACGCGCTTCAATTCTCAGCGCTGCATCAATCGGCACTTGAACACCTTCATAAACAGCAGAGAGGATTGCAGTTTGTGCAGGATAGTTATTATAAGAATTTTTTCTCAATGAAGATGATGCCGCAGCCCAAATCATTGCACCTTTTGGAGTATAAGGAAGGCCCCCCGGAAACCTAAAACCTTTTTCGTCCCATGGTTGAACTGATTTTCCGCCATCCACAATATATTTTTTTGCGGCATTTATTAAGTTATCTGCATCTGTGACTTCGTTAATAAGGCCAGCACTTAGAGCTTTTTTGGGAGTAAATGGAGTACCTGCTAGTAGAAAGCCCATAATCTCCTGAGTTACACCGGCAAGTCTAGGAACTCTTTGAGTTCCACCTGCACCAGGTATCAAACCAACTTTTGCTTCAGGTTGTCCAATCTGAATTTTATCATTATCTATCGCTACACGATAGTGACAGGCGAGACATATTTCAAACCCACCGCCTAAAGCATGACCGTTTATCGCAGCTACAAATGGCTTACCAGATGTTTCCATACTTCTGAACATTAACTGCATGTCCATGTTGCCATTATAAATTTTTTCCGCGGCTTTAACTTTATCTTCTTGAATGCTATCAAAACCAAAAACTTCAGATGAAGTTAAGTCTGCTCCAGCTATGAATGCATCTTTTGCGCTTCTGAGAACAATACCCTTAACTGATTCATCTGAGATTAGTTTCTCAATAATTGATTTATATTCACTAAGAGACTGAAAATTTAAAACGTTCATTGAACGATTTTCCAAATCCCACGTTACAACGGCAACACCGTCGCTATCTATTTCATAAGTTACATCAGCCATGATTATTGTCCTAAAATTTTAAGTTATTAAACGCGCTCGATTACGGTTGCAGTTCCCATACCGCCACCAACACAAAGCGTGGCAAGAGCGGTAGACTTATTGCTTCTTTCTAACTCATCAAGTACAGTTCCTAAAATCATCGCCCCAGTTGCACCTAATGGATGCCCCATAGCGATTGCGCCCCCATTCACGTTAATGTCTGAGTGGTCAATCCCCATATGTTCCATATATCTTAGCACAACAACTGCAAATGCTTCGTTAAGCTCCCACAAGTCAATGTCACTTTTGCTCATGCCTAAGTTTTTTAGTAGTTTATCAGAAACATAACCAGGACCAGTAAGCATGATGCTTGGCTCAGAACCTGTTGAAGCAAAACCTTTGATTTTAGCTCGAGCCTTCAAACCATATTTGTCACCCATCTCTTTATTTCCAAGCAGTATTCCAGCTGCTCCGTCAACTATTCCTGACGAATTGCCAGCAGTGTGAACATGATTAACAGCTTCAACTTCAGGGTATCTTTGTTGAATAGTAGCATCAAAACCTGCCATTTCACCCATCATTGCAAAAGATGGATCTAAAGAACCAAGTGACTGCATTGTAGCATCAGGCCTCATATGCTCATCATGGTCTAGCACTGTTAAACCATTAATATCTCTCACAGGAGTAATTGATTTTGAAAATCTTTTTTCATCCCAAGCTTTTTTTGCCCTCTTCTGACTTTCAACGGCATAACTATCTACATCATCTCTTGAGAAACCATATTTGGTAGCAATTAAATCTGCACTAATACCTTGTGGAACAAAGTAATTTTTTATTGCGACTGAAGGGTCAGCAACCATTGCGCCACCATCCGAGCCCATAGGTACTCTTGACATTGACTCAACACCGCCGCCGATGGACATTTGTGACTGTCCAGACATAACTTGTGCAGCTGCCATATTGGTAGCTTCTAACCCAGATGCACAAAATCTATTGATCTGAACACCTGAAACTGATTGATCATAGTCGGCGTTTAACACTGCTGTTCTTGCAATACAGGCACCTTGTTCACCAACTGGCGCAACACATCCCAGTACAACGTCGTCAACATCTGCTGTATCAATATTTGTTCTATCCTTAATATTATTTAAAACTTGAGTTGCAAGTTCCAGTGCAGTTACCTCATGAAGGGTTCCATTTTTTTTACCCTTACCACGAGGGGTTCTTACAGTGTCGTAAATATAGCAATCAGTCATTTAAAAGCTCCAATTATTAATAAGATTGAAGATTATAATAATTCATAATCATCTAACAATACTAAATATGAGCATGTTTGTTAATTTCTAAGAAAAATAATGTATAGAAATCAATAATTTAAAGGGTAAATACAGAATTCAAATGTCCATTTCCATAAAACTTGCGGAGTCTGGTGAGCCATTGGCAAATTTGTAGACAGGCTTTACCGATCCCATCTTGGACTGGAAACTTGGAAGAGCGATGAGAGTTGAAGATACAGTTTGAAAACCCATGTCTGTTTTCACACACATTGCTGACAAAGGATCATTGTTATCAGAATATGTGCTACCCAATAACATTTCCCAGTCCTGCCATTCATCTCTGCCTGGTTTTGGATCAGACGATAGAGCAAACTTTGATAAATAAGTTTTTATACGCTTAGAATTTAAATCATTTCGATCATAAGCTGTTATAATTGATAAGCCATCAGGTATATTGAAGTATTCAATTACAGAATTTTTTTCATCTGACTTAATCCAATACGCATTTAAATTATCTGCTATGAACATGTTAAAACCTCTGTATGAGTCTTTTTCGATTTCAATCATTGCATTTAATGCTTCAGATGCATCTGCATAATCTAGAGCATCAAGAACCAATTCACCTCTACTTCTTTTATTATCCATAGGTCCAAGACTGTTCATCCTATTCATAATTGCAGCGACAACACCAAAGTCATTAATTCCTATCCAGGTACCGCCCGCCGTCATGTCCTTGCCTGCGAAAGTATGTGGTCTGTCGTCCCAATGACGACCAGGTGGTAAAGCATCTCGATTACTCATTTCATCTCGATTGGCACCAATTATAATGGGCCACTTAGAGTCATTTTGTTTTAAAATTACTATCGAACACATTTGATTTCTTATATATCCTTACTAATTTATTGTATCATGGAAAATAAAAAAACAGCTCTAATTGTTGAAGGTGGCGGACAAAGAGGTGTATTTTCTTTCGGAATCACCGATACATTTATAAAACGGGATTACGATCCATTCGATATTTATATTGGAGTATCAAATGGTGTAGCAGTTCTTTGCTGGTACCTCATTAGAGAAACTGATAATAATTTAGAAAAGATGCTTTATGCTGCGCGAGGAGATTACTTAGATTATAAAAATATCTTCACAGGTGGCGACATAATCAAATTTCATAAAATGTACGAAGACGGCGAGAAAATGTTTAAGCCTAATATGGAAAAAATTAGAAAAACTGTTGAAGGCAAAAAATACATTGCGGTTGTGACTGATGCTCTTAGCGCTCAAGCTGAATATCATGAATTTGGAGACGATGAATGGATGCCTAAAATGATAGCATCTGGAACTTTGCCTGTACTAGTAAGGACGCCAAGCATGATAGACGGACGTCGTAAATTTGATGGCGGCGTAGCTGATCCTCTGCCTGTCAGAAAGGCTTATGAGCTCGGCGCTAAACGCATCATAGTTATTAGAACTTATGAAGAAAAATTTAAGAGAAAACTAAAACTTGAAAATTATATTGGAGCATTATTTTCTAAAGAATATCCTAAACTTAGAAAAGCTCTACTTACGCATGACAAAACTTACAACACTGCTTTAGATTTCATACATAACCCTCCTTCAGATTGTGAAGTAATCCAATTATGTCCACCAACAAGACTTAAATCAAAAAGAGACTCTAAAAATGTTGATATTTTGAAAGCTGATTACAAATTAGGGCAACGTGTAGCTGAAAACTATCTCAGTAATTTAGAGAACTGATTTCAAAAACTCGTTAATCTTATTTTCAACCAAGGTAGTTGTTTCTGATGGAAATGCATTAAAAGCATGATCTGCTCCAGGTACAATTATAATCTCAGCATTAGAACCATAACTCAGCCATCGACTAAACATGAATAATGAGTCATCAAGCAATAAATCTCTTGTTCCGACTGTAAATAGTGCTGGGGGCATTCCACTTAAATCACCTTGTATAGGAGAAACATCAGGTAAACTTTTATCTACATCTCCCTGAAAATATGAGTCTCTAAATTTTCTAATCATGGCATATGATAATAAAAAAATCTCATCAGAACCTTCTTGTCTGATTACGCTTGGAGTTAGACGAGCATCATAAGATCCATAAATAAGGTTTACCCCTTTGATAGTATCGAGCAGCCCTTTACTCTTTAATCTCAACAACGTAACTGCTGATAAGTTGGCGCCAGCCGACTCGCCACCAATTATAATCTTTTCAGTATTGAATTCCTTTTTTGAATTTTCTATCAACCAAGTAGCGGCAGTTTCACAATCATCTGGTGCGGCAGGATAAGGATTGGTTGGTGCAAGACGATATTCTACGC
Organism: uncultured Pelagibacteraceae bacterium; assembly: GCA_902524285.1. Classification (GTDB taxonomy): domain Bacteria; phylum Pseudomonadota; class Alphaproteobacteria; order Pelagibacterales; family AG-422-B15; genus CACNXQ01. Next base: position 8,218 of record CABZCR010000011.1, read on the forward strand.
TTACAACAACACAATTCAGCTCTTTTGAAACTTTTTCCAAAGATTGGTCTTGCATATCTGCAGCGCCGATACAGTGACCGCCGCCGTGAATATGCATATAGATAAAATCAGGACTATCATGATTAAATATTCGTACCGTTACTTTTTGGTCACCATCACCCACTTGTCTATTTTCAGCACGATCAGAGTATGGCTGAAACGCAAGTAATCCACCGCCTTGTCTTCTTATATCTTGCAAAACCTCAAATGGTATTTCATGTGATGGAGGTGCGTTGACTAGTAAGTTTTTTATATGATCATTCATTTCATGAATATCATTTGGAATATTTTTATGATCAAAAGCTTCAGGTATAATAGAAGTAAATATCATTATTCTAAGTGCGTGTTCTTATATAATTAAAAGTTCTATTAAGAATTAAAACATAAATTGGTAAAAATGCTAGATAGCAAACTGCTAGCTTTAGAATGAAATCATTAAACGCAATCAGATCCCAATTTTCACGCATAAAGTCATCTGTGGAATTGTAAAATGCTACGCCATAAAACAGATATGTGTCTATTAATTGAGCAAAAAAGGTACTTATAACAGGCGCAAGATACCAATAAGAACCCAAATTTAACCCATCATCACCTACTCTGTCCCTTACTTTCGAAAATACAAATACATCAAGTAACTGTCCAATTGAATATGCTAAAACAGACGCGATAGCAATTCTGAAGTCAGCAAAAATATATGAAATTATGAAAGCAGGAATGAAGGCAAAGCCAATAACTTTACGTGCATTTCTTGCATTTGAAAGTCGTACAGTTAAATCTGTTGCCAATACAATAATTGGGAAAGTGAATGTACCGATTGTATAATCCAAACCAAATATATTTATCGGGAATTGCACTAAATAATTTGATATAGCGATGATAAAGCAGTGTCCTAAAACTAAATAAGTTATTAATTTTCTATTAAGATCCATAGAACTCATAATTAATCCATATAACTGTTAAAACAAGTAAAGTTGCCATTAAGCCATTAAAATTTCTAATTGCAGCCTTCGACTTTATGAAATTATTTAAAAAAACTCCAACTGATGTCCACGTGAGAACTGAAAAAGTATTAGATATGGTAAATCCCAAAAGTACAAAAACCATTCCTTCAAGAAAACTGTCTATAAACTCAAAGTTTTTATAGTCAGTATAAATAGAAATAGTCGTTATTGCCATCATAACACCCTTTGGATTTACATATTGAAAAAGAGATGACTCTATGAATGTTATTGGCTTTGATCGATCGTCATTATCAGAACTATAAGTAAAATAAATTCTATAAGACAAGTACAGTAAATATAGCGAGCCTAGTATTTGCAAAATGGTTTGTGCTATTGGGTAGCTCGTAAAAATAGATATTAATCCCAATCCCATCACAATTAATAAAGTTAAAAACCCAAAGACAACACCTGTCATATGAGGAATTGTTTTTACATAACCAAAGTTTTTTCCTGAAGCTGTAAGCATGATATTGTTTGGGCCTGGAGTGCCAGATTGAATGACGCATAGCAATAATAATGGAAAAAAATATTCAATCATGAATATGCTCTTTTATAGAACTATGAAATAAATAGAAGTTATAATGACAATTATTGAAGGTAAAACTAAATTGTGCAAGTTTTCATCTACTTTGTAGGTCTTCACTTCTCCATTTATCTTGAAGGGTAAGTGTTTATCCTTGCCAGGTAAAAATTTAAATTTCCTTCCAAATGTATACAAAAAAGGTGTTCTTCCTCCAGGATCAGACAGTTTGCCTTTAAATAATGGCATGCTCAGTAATGTGATCAAAAAAGAACCTACAAAGCCAACATACCAGAAAAGCCAAAAAAATAACTGATATGGATAGTAAAAGTCTGAAATATTGATCCATAGAACAATTAAATTTAATATCATTATCGGATAAAAACCTAAGACTTGCCAAACCACATGAAAGCGAGCGTGTCCTGTCCAATCAGGATGAGTTGCGTGTGTTTTATTAAAATCGGCAATAGTGGGTCCAATTGTTAATACAACTGTTATGATGGTAAATACAATTCTTGGAGCAAGATTTTGATCATAAAGATCCATATGTTTATTTAAATTTTTTACGCATATTAATAGCAGCCTGAATTCCTGCAACCGGCTTCTTACCCTCAGGCACCGTGTTTCCTTTTTTTGTAAGATTTTGTAGTGATTCGCCATTTTTATACATTTGATAGAGTATATCGATATCCATGTTCGTGCCTACTGGCTCTTCAGGAAAACCCCTAGCAGAAATTTCATTTTTATATTCTTCATCATTTGTCCAATGCTCAAAAAATAATTCTACAAGATTACCGTCTGGGTCTTTATAATACATACCCGTTATCCATCCATGGTTGATTGTCCAGTAAGGCTCAAGACCTCTGTCCTTTGCCTTATGATAAAAATCAAACCACTTATCGATTGGGTTAAGGCAATAAGAAATATGGTCTAATCCAATAGTTGAGGGAATATTTTTATTAAGCCAATTTCTCAAAGCTAATATAATCTTTGGAATAAATCCTAATTTCTTTACTCCTGGCTCAGTATTCGCAATTGCAATTCGATGATGCTCCTCATCAAAAGCCAAAAAAGCAATATCATTGCTTTTGTACATTGGCTTACAACCAAAAAGTTTTTCATAAAATTCGACCATTGCATCATAATTTTGAGTTTTAAAAGCAACATGATGAAAACTGTCCGGGGCATGTTCTGATTTATATTTTTTATATAAATCAAAATTTAGTATTACATCATCTTTCATAAGTTAAGCAGTCCAAAACCAATCTGGGCCAGGTAAGTGAGTCACATGATTTTCTAAACCAATTTCCTTATCTGCTAGTCTATTGCATTTATCATTCATAGACATTAATAATTTCAAATTATTTTTATCTTTTGCTAAATCATTCATTTCATACGGATCATTTTCTAAATCATATAATTGATAGTCTGCATTGTGTTTAGTCAATTCATCATAGTTTGTAGGTATATTATTTTTACGAGGTGAGAAAGATCTAACAAATTTATACTTTTTATCTACTACGCCTTTATAATTAAGAGGTGGTGTAAAATCTGGTAAAAATTTGCCCTCAGAAATAAATGCTTTTGTTTTTTCTAAAAAACCATCAGCAAGTGCTGTATGTCGAAATTTTTCTGCAACCTCAAAAACTGTTGGAATAATTTGAACTCCATGAATAAGGTGGCCTTCTTTGTCACGTATGTTGTCGTAATCAACGTTTTCTACAAGTTCTGCGTAGCTGTTGCCTTTTAATTCAGGATATTTATTCCTTAGTTCTGATTTACTAAGGCCTGTAAACTCTAACAATGTTGGAACGATATCGATGTTTGATACTATTGAATTACATAATTTTTTTTCTTTTAAGTCTGGATGACTAACGAGTGTAGGTACTCTGATAGATTCCTCCCAAGGAACTATTTTTCCTCTTACTCCTTGTTGTCCAAGCATTTCTCCATGGTCAGAAATCATGAAGATGATTGTATTGTCTATTTGACCAGTCTCTTCTAAGGTATCAATAAGTTTCATCATATGTCTATCAACGTCACGTAAACAATTAAAATAATAATTATAAAATCTTCTCCATAAATTTGGTCTTTCGTATGGAATTTCTCCATAAACCGTGTTCATGATTTCGAGTCCATAATTACCATCATCTAATAACCTAGGACCGAAATTTTTAGGAAAATCAAAATCGTGTTCTTTTTTATATAATGGATCGTCTGGTGCAAATTTTTGATTTTCACCAACGAATCCTGTACCTAATATTTCAGAAGATGCTCTGAAAAACATTATATCGTGAGGGTTAACAAAATTTACAAATACAGACCAAGGTTTTTCATCTCCTTTTTTATCTTTAATAAAATTTGATGCAGACTCAGCAGTCAATCCGTCAAATTTAAAGCCTCCCTGACCTAAATCACGCTCACCAGGTTGATCTGAATTATCAAAACCATATTTTGAAAACATTTTTTGCATACCGTCGTATCCGAGGGCGTTTTCATTTACGTTACTCTCAGTAATATTTGTTAAGTGCCATTTGCCAAAATAACCTGTTTCATAGCCTTGATTTTTTAAAAGATGGCCTATTGTATTAACATTATCATACAAACCAGGGACCCAAGGGGTTACAGTATTATCCCACACACCAGTAAATTGAACATGTTGCCCTGTATAAACAGAGCTACGAGCAGGTGAACATATTGGTGTTGAGGTATAGGATCTATTGAAATAGGTTGAGACATTCTCCAAGTATCTGCGCGCAGGCAAATCAATGCTTTTTGGAATGTATGGCCATGCCCGCTCCTGATCATTTAATATTAATAAAATATTATAATTCTTAGGTTTAATGTATGCTGGCGCATTCTGTAAATGTAAAATCGATGCAAGACCACCTAGAGCAATTGAAGCTGCCGACTTCTTAATAAAAGAGCGTCTTGATATTGATTTCTTCATAAATATGAGAAAATAATATACATTATTTAAGCTTGTTACAAACCTAGCTTTTAGATATTTATTGATTTGGTTTTATGAAATTAGTTACCTTTACATTTAATGGCACTACATCCATTGGCGCGATAAATGGAGAACATATAATTGATTTCTCAAATAGTTCATTACCTAACAACATGATCGATTTTATTGCTCTTGGAGATCAAGGTCTAGCTAATGCAAAAAACCTTATTGAAAAAAGTGAAAATAAAATTGATATAAGCAAAGTACATTTAGAAGCTCCTATTGCAAAACCTAGTAAAATTCTTGCTGTTGGATTAAACTATAAAGAACATCAAGATGAAGTTGCACAAACAGCTGCAAAAACAATAGGTAAAGCTCAAGAAAAATATCCAAATATATTTAACAAGCAAAATAGCTCTGTTAACGGTCCATTCGATGAAATTCATCGTCCACGTGCTTCAGAATTTTTAGATTATGAAGGCGAACTTGGTTTCATTATTGGAAAAAAATGTCGCCATGTACCGTATGATAAAGCATCTGGAGTTATTTATGGTTATACAGTCGTTAACGACGTTACAATCAGAGATTGGCAGATGCGTGGTCCTCCTATGACAATGACTATGGGTAAGTCATGGGATACCCATTGTCCTTTCGGTCCCTATATTGTGACCAGTGATGAAATTGGTGATCCTCATGACCTAAAGCTTGAAACATATGTTAACGGTGAATTAAGACAATCTGCTTCGACGAGTGATTTAATTTTTGACTGTTTTACATTGGTTGAGTACTTATCAACTGCTTTTACGCTAGAACCTGGAGACTTGATTCCAACTGGTACACCGGCTGGTTCTGCAGTGATGACAAGAAATTGGCTCAAAGCAGGTGATGAAATTAAAATTGAAATTGAAAAACTGGGCTTCATTAGCAATAAAGTTATTGAAGAGCCAGAAGATACGCCTGCATACTAAGTCGCGTGAATGATACTGAATATGATGTCATTGTAGCCGGTTATGGACCAGTGGGTGAAACTTGTGCAAACTTGCTAGGTTATTATGGCATTAAAGCTTTAATCTTAGATAAAGAGAAAGAAACCTTCCCCTTGCCCAGAGCAATTACATGGGATGCTGAATGCCAAAGGGCAATGGCTCATTGTAACTTTCTAACTAAAGTGAAGACGAGAAAAATTAGAGGCGTTGATAATAAAGATGCTAAGAAAAGATCAATTTTAAAAATTACGATGGATGGTTTTGATACATATAATTATCAACATTCAATACTATTCATTCACCAACCTCAATTTGATGAAGCTCATAGAGAAAATGCAAAAAAATATCAGACTAATACGATTAGAACAGGTAATGAAATTCTAAGCGTTGATCAATCAGATGGCATTGTGAATTGTTCATACAAAAATATTGAAACTGGGAGAGAGTTTAAAACAAGCAGTAAGTATCTTTTGGCATGCGATGGAGCAAATAGCACTATTCGAAAGCTCAACAATATTGAACTTAAAAGTTTAGATGCTGATGAGACCTGGATGGTAGTAGACGGGTATACTAAAAGTAAATTTGACTGTTTTACAGATATTGATGCGATTCAATATTGCAATCCGTCACGACCAACAACAATTATTCAAGGAGTTGATGATTGCTTTAGATTTGAAATAGCTTTTATGCCAGGTGATACTGTTGATGAAATTCAAAAAGAAGAAGTTTTTAGAAAATACATAGACCAATGGATCGGAGATAATGAAGTTGAATTTAGCAGAACAGCAGTATACTCGTTTCATGCAGCTGACGCTGTTAAATGGAAAAATGAAAACATTTTTCTACTCGGTGACGCTGCGCATCAAATGCCTCCTTTTATGGGTCAGGGAATGAATTCCGGATGCAGAGATGCTGAAAATATACTGTGGAAAATTAATGGTGTTCTTAAAGGACTTTATTCTCCCAAAATATTGGATACCTACCAATCAGAAAGAAGGCCGCACGTCGCCCGAATTACCAGAGGGGCAATTAAAATGGGAGGTGTCATTAATGCTAAAAGTAAGTTTAAAGCATTAATTAGGAATGCATTGCTAAGAACACAAAGTTATTTAAGAGGCAAAGAAAATATATTTCCAGTTTTAAATGGCAACCGTCTAGGACCCGGTGTTCATAAAATGCCAAAAATTAAGAATATTTCTATAGAGAGGTATTACTTCAATGAGATAAACGTTCGTCTTCATGATGGCAGGATTATGAGTACGGATTATGTGTTGGAAAAGAATTTTGGAATTATTTTAAATAATTTTGAAGGTAATAAAAATATCTCAGAAGATAATCTTGAACTGTTAAAAAGTCATAATTTTAAGATCATAAACATAACTCCAAATTATGACCATTCAAACTATGAGGGCTACATTGCGTGTGAAGAAACTCATAAAGATTATCAAATTTACTGTGAAAAGTTTGATTGCTCTGGGGTTATCTTAAGACCCGATAAATATGTTTTCGATTTATTTAACTTTAATAAAAACGATAGTCTTGAAATTATTATTAATGACGTATTATTAAATATTAGAGAGAAAATTGAATTTAATTGAAACACTGTTATTAAGGAGTAAAATAAAAATATGCCATTAGATGATCAAGATAGAAAAAAAGGATTAGAAATCCTTAAGGAGATGGATTTACTTAAAAAACGATGAAACCCCTGTCTCTAAAGATTTGCTAAAGCAAATAATTGATATGTTGTATGGAACAATCTGGTCACGAACTGAGCAGTTATCACTTCAAGAAAGAAGTATGATTACGCTCACCGTTTTGGTAGCACTTAATAGAGAGAATGAACTAAAATCTCATTTAAGAGGGGCTAAAAATTTAGGAATAACCAAAGAAAAAATTGAAGAAATGATATTGCATGTTGCTCACTATAGTGGTTTCCCCACGGCAGTTTCAGCCAGTCAATTGCTAAACAAAGTATGGGATGAAGAAAAAGAGTCCTAAAAATAAAGATCTTATCGGTAAACAAAAATATACAGTATCAGACTCAAATTCTGAATGGGTACTTTATCATAACAACTTCTCACTTTGCTCTCGTAAAGTAAGAATATGTCTTGAGGAATATAAAATTGATTACCTGCCGGTTCATGTACATATTATTGAGACAAAAGATTGTGAAAATTTATCAAAAGATTTTCTTAAAATTAATCCAAAAGCTACTGTGCCAGTTCTATTGCACAACAATCAACCCATTTATGAGTCTCACGAACAAATAAGATATTTAATGGAAACTTTTCCAAATATACTTGGGAAGAGTGAAACAGTTGACTATTGGAATAAAAAAGGTTCGTTAATTGGAGACGATCCAGTTGGTGGAATAAAAGAGTATGCAGGTAATTGCGTATCCTTACTTACTCAGCCATTGTTTGTTTCAATGCTTAGAAAAATTAGTTTCTTAAAATTTATAAATTATTTTATTAAGCATCCTTCAAAATTTAGAGCGCTTAATTTTACTTTATATCGAGTATTAGGCTATTCTGTATTTAAGAGAAATTCGCCACATCAAAGAGTTGCTATTAGGGCATTTGAGAGTCTAAGGTCGCATTTGACATCATTGGATGGTCATCTAGAAAACAAAGTCTGGATTGATGGGAATAAGTTTAGTATTGCAGATATTACCTGGATGACATTACTACATAGACTTGATGAGGTTAATTTAATTGATCTTTTTACTAAAAAATTAAGCAATTTGAGAGACTACTATAACCGTTTAAAAAATCGTGAGAGTTTTAGCAGGTGCATTATCGAATTTAATTCAGAAACAATTGATTCTGGTACGCAAAATCTAAGAGAAGACATCCAAAAAGTTTCAAATTTGAAACAATTATATAATAATTTTGAATCTAGTCCCCTGCCTTGAAAGTATAAATAATAGTTATTATTTATAGATTCTGTTATAATAATTTGAAACTTATGATTTATATAAATCCTTTTGAAGAACTCATGACTTTTGTGCCATCTATTGCGTTGCAAGGCTTTGTGGTCGCAATGATACTAATGGTTGCAATAGGCACAATAGTGGATATGGCACATAAGAAAAATGCAAAATATTTTTTCATTAATTTTAAAAGAGCAAAAGCATCTGCTACAAATGAATTAAGCAGTTCTCAAAGGGCCAAAATTATAAGTAAGACAATTGCTAGCGATATTTTAACAACTTCAGAATTAGGTAGAGGACAAAGAAGAGCTGCTCATCTTTTAGGTATGTACGGCTCTATATTATTTTGGGTTGCATCTGTTATTCTTATATTCGGATATACAAATTCAGCTGCTCCCTATCAAATATCTTTTTTGTGGCATGTTGGTGCTATAATGACTTGTATTGGAGGTTATTGGTTTTGGTTTTTCTTAAGAGTTGATGTTTCTGCTGAGGCAAATCCATGGAATAGAATTATAAGAGCAGATCTTTTTGTATTATCGCTTTTAGCCGCGGCAACATTTGGATTAGCCTGGTCTTTTACTCAATCTTCAAGAGTTCCAATACTTGATACCTTGTTTTTAGTGCTCTTTGGCCTATCTAATATTGTATTGTTTGGTGGGGTTTATTGGTCAAAATTTGCTCATATGTTTTACAAACCTGGTGCAGCGATTCAGAAGAATTTGTCTGAAGCTGACGGTTTTAGAGATGACTTACCTGCCCCAGCTGATGCACCAAAGCAATTTGGACTTGGAATTAAACGAGAATCGCCTAGGCATTATTAATAAAAACTGATTTACTAGGATACGAGAAGAGGAAAATATATGTCAACATTTGTGTACATGACAAGATGCGATGGTTGTGGTCATTGCGTAGATATATGTCCATCGGACATTATGCACATTGATAAAGAAACAAGACGTGCAGTGAATATAGAGCCTAACATGTGCTGGGAGTGCTATTCATGCGTCAAAGCCTGTCCACAGAATGCTATAGATGCAAGAGGATATGCTGATTTTGCACCAATGCATCATAAGGTAAGAGTTCTACGTGAAGAGGAAAAAGGGACTATATCTTGGAGAATTAAATTTCGAAACGGTCACGAGAAAAATTTTGTTTCACCTATTACAACTAAACCTTGGGGTAAGCATATTCCAAAGCTTGCTGATGAAACTCCTCCAACAAATAAAGAGATAAACTCACAATTACTTTACTCAGAACCAAATGGACTTAACATTGATACAGGGCTTCCAAGTCTAAAGAAAGATAATCAAAAAGGAATCAACTAAATAGATGGCTTCAATTAAAACAATTCATGAGGATTGTGACATTCTCATCGTAGGTGGTGGAATGGCTGGAACAGGGGCTACCTTTGAAGCAAGGCATTGGGGAAGAGAACTTAAAATTGTTTGTGTTGAAAAAGCAAATATAGATCGAAGTGGAGCGGTGGCTCAAGGGCTGTATGCAATAAACTGTTACATGGGAATGCAATGGGATGAAAACCAACCAGAAGATCATGTCCGATATGCCAGAAATGATCTAATGGGTTTGGTTAGAGAAGATCTCACATACGATATTGCAAGACATGTCGACTCAACCGTTCACATGTTCGATGAATGGGGATTACCAATAATGCGTGATAAAGAAACTGGTCGTTACCAAAGAGAGGGTAAATGGCAAATCATGATCCACGGTGAAAGTTATAAACCCATTGTAGCTGAGGCCGCAAAAAAATCAGCTGACAAAATTTACAATAGAATAATGATTACTCATCTTCTGATGGATGAGGGTAAATCTGACCGTGTGGGTGGCGCTGTTGGTTTC
>CABZCR010000012.1 GCA_902524285.1 uncultured Pelagibacteraceae bacterium
TGAACTTGATGTAAAATGGAGAACCTCACACGATAGAAAGATTTATGGTCTGGAAGCCAATAATCAAATTGAAGGTATTATGTGTTTGGCGTTTACTAAGGATGTTCCTCATTCAGTAAGAGAGCTAGATTTGATGAGCCGCTTAGCAGTTTATGAGCAAAATGCAGATACGATTATTGCTTATACTGTATGGTCTCGTAAAAAAGGAGCGGGACGAAAAATTATGGAAGAAGCTTTAAAATTTGGCAAGGAAATGGGATACAAAAGAATAGTAACACTTTCTCCACTTACGCCTATGGCAACGCACTATCACATAAGAAATGGAGCTAAATTATTAGGGCACAATCCAACAACTCAAAATTTTGAATATAAGATTCAATAAATTCTGTTGGTATGGAAAGTCTAATTATTTAGACTATATTTAAATTAATGCCTAAAAAGGATATTAATATTTTCTGGTTCAGACAAGATTTACGACTATCAGACAATCCTGGATTATACAATTCGATTAAAAATGGGGCAACGTTGCCAATTTTCATATTTGATGATGAAAACTCGAAAGAACATATTAATGGTTCAGCGAGTAAATGGTGGCTTCACCAATCATTAATTGCTCTAAAACAATCTTTAGACAATAATTTAAGTTTATACAGAGGTGATCCAAAGAATATCTTAATTAAAATTACTGAAACTTATGATATTAAAGAGATATTTTGGAATAGATGTTATGAACCGTGGCGCATAAAAAGAGATAAAAAAATTAAAACGTTTTTTGAAGATAAGAAAATAGGCGTAAACACATTTAATGGATCTCTACTTTGGGAACCTTGGAATGTGGTCAAAAATGATGGTACTCCATATAAGGTATTTACTCCTTACTACAGAAAAGGTTGTTTGAATTCTGAAATACCAAGAGCACCGATACAAAAACCTAAGTTAGATAATTTACTGTTTGATAAGATGAATAGTATTAGTATAGATGATCTGGAACTAATGCCAGAACACAATTGGCATGCTGAGATGGAAAAACTATGGACTCCAGGAGAGAAAGGCGCCCATAATAAAATTGATGTCTTTATAAAAGAAGGCCTTGCTAATTATAAAGATGGTAGGAATTTTCCATCTGGAAACAATGTTTCGCAACTTTCACCTCATTTACATTTTGGAGAGGTGTCACCAAACCAAGTTTGGTATCGATCAAAAACTCAAGAAGGAAAAAAAGAAATTAGAAGAGATTTGGATCATTTTTTAAGTGAACTTGGATGGAGGGAGTTTTCTTTCAATCTTTTGTATCACTTCCCAACTTTACCAAAAGAAAATCTTCAAAAGAAATTTGATAAATTTCCTTGGGACAAAAATAAAGATGCATTAAAGAAATGGCAAAAAGGACTAACAGGGTATCCAATAGTAGACGCTGGTATGAGGGAACTGTGGCAGACAGGGTATATGCATAATCGTTTGAGAATGGTTGTAGGCTCATTTTTAGTTAAAAATTTATTGTTGCATTGGCACCACGGTGAAAGATGGTTCTGGGATTGTTTAGTTGATGCCGATCTTGCTAATAATAGTGCAGGATGGCAATGGATTGCCGGCTCAGGAGCTGATGCAGCACCATATTTTAGAATATTCAATCCAGTTATGCAGGGTCAGAAATTTGATCCAGATGGCAAATATACAAAAAAATATATTCCTGAACTTAAGGATATGCCAAATAAGTATTTATTTAATCCTTGGGAGGCACCTAAAGATGTCTTAGAGTCGGCAAATGTTAAACTTGGTAAAGATTATCCAATACCTATTGTCGAGATTGGTTCCTCTAGACAAAAAGCTTTGGAAGCTTTCGCTACTACTAAAAGTTAATTATTAAATCAATTTTATAAATCGATCTAAGCAAAGTTTTTGCTTCAATAGCATATTAATGTATAGTTTGTATTTATGAGCACAGAAACAGTAATAATTATTGTGCAAATGGTTGCAGCATTTGGTGTAGTTGTATCTGTTATTTATTTAGGAATACAAATACATCAGCAAAATGAAATCACAAAAGCGCAGTTTGGACACTCTTTAACACATAGAATGTATGAGAGGTATTTTAATACATCGAAAGATAAAGAATTTAGTAACTTTCTCTCGAAAGATTGGGCTGCAGGCGAACTAGATAACGCAGATAAATGGAGAGTAGCAGTATATGTAAATGCATTGCTAGTGGATATTTTTGATACATATGAAAAAGTTGAAAAAGGTTTTGTTGATGAAACTCATTTAAAAATGAGAATGCATATGTTGAAATTGGGCACCATGAAGGCGCCTATTGCACAGTCAACTTGGAAATATTGGAGGGGGATTAAATCAAAAGAATTTGTCGAATGGTTTGAAACTGAAATTTATGGCGATCGAGCAACTTTCAAAGAAGGTTACCAAGAAGAAATTATCCCAAACGTAAGAAGGGATTAAAATAAAGGAGGTTATTAAGTGAGAAGAATTGTTACAGGACATAATGACAATGGCAAATCTGTAATTAAAATTGATGGTCCTCCAGCACGATCTATTGGAGAAGAAATTGGAGGTTTATTCGAGATATGGAATGAAGATGGAGCAACTATTGTTACGAAAAGTAGCAAGGATAGAGCTGATAGCGATATAATTTTATCACCTCCTAAAGGAGGTTCAAAATTTAGATATTTTCAAATAATGCCAACTCCTAAAGGTGTTTCACTCGAGGCGTTAAATAAAATGGCTGAGGAAGCCTTCAGTCGTATTGGCGCAGCTCATCACCGGGTTGATGTAACAAAACATCCAGCGATGCACAAAACAAAGACAATTGATTATATTATACTGCTAAAAGGAGATGTAACTTTAATTTTGGATGAAGAAGAGGTAAAAATAAATCCATTTGATGTTGTTGTACAGCGAGGCACAAATCACGCATGGGTAAATAATGGCTCTGAACCTGCTCTTCTAATAGCTGTATTAATAGACAGTGAATTAGAAGAATAATTCCAAAACTAAGCTTTCCCTAGAATTTTTCCAATTTATCAAGTATAAACCGATCCCATGTTAAGAAAATCAGCAAATGATATAAAATCTCTCAAAAGAAAGACTCCGATTGTATGTCTTACTGCTTATACTGCGCCAATTGCTAGAGCCATTGACGAACAGGTTGACTTAATGTTGGTTGGGGACTCGCTTGGTATGGTTCTTTATGATTATGAGAATACACTCCAAGTTACACTTGAACAAATGATTAAACATGCAAAATCTGTTGTAGGTGCTTCAAATAAATCTTGTGTAATTGTTGATATGCCATTTGGAACCTATGAAGAATCTGTTGAAAAAGCATTTATGAATGCAGCTCGTGTTATGAAAGAAACGAATTGCAACGGTGTTAAGCTAGAAGGCGGTCAAAAAATGTCCAAAACAATTGAACATCTTACAAAAAGCTCAATTCCCGTTATGGGCCATATAGGTCTTCAACCGCAGAGTGTATTGATTGATGGAGGATATAAAGTAAGAGGAAAAGTAAAATCTGAGTGGCAAAAATATATTGATGATGCAGTTGCTGTTGAAGAAGCGGGAGCATTTTCAGTGGTTTTAGAGGGTATGGCTGAGCCATTAGCCGCAGAAATAACTTCAATTTTAAACATTCCTACTATTGGAATAGGAGCGTCTCCAAATTGTGATGGCCAGATATTAGTAACAGAAGATATGTTGGGATTAACAAACGTTGCTCCAAAATTTGTAAAAAAATATGTAGAATTAGATAACACTATTAAGAAAGCTGTGAGTAAGTATGCTGAAGAAGTTAAAGATAGAACTTTTCCTTCATCAGACCATATTTATCATATGCGTCCACAAATCGTAAGTAATAACGGTAAAGATCAATGAGCGATATCTTAAGACAGGTCGATGAAGATTTAAGAAAAGAAAAACTATCTAATCTTTTTAAAAAATACGGTTTATATGTAATTTTAACACTAGTGATCATAATAGGGTCAATTATCGGATATCAAGTAATGGTTTCAATTGATAAATCAAAAAATGAAAAACTCATTGAAACATATATTAAAGCAACAAACAGTAAAAACATTTCAGAACAATACTCTTTATTTGATGAGCTTATTAACGCTAACAACAACTATATATCAAGTATAGCTGTATTAAAAATTGCAAATTTAAAGATAGAAAATGGCAATATTAAAGATGGGATTCTTGATTTAGAAAAATTAACTGACGATGAAAAATATGATCCAATAATAGCAGATTTAGCAACATATTTTTTACTACTATTAAAAATTGATAATTCGAGCGAAGAAGAATTTATGAGCTATCTCACTGATGACAGAATGCGTGATAGTAACTTCAAATATCTATTTAGTGAACTTATCTCATTTAAGAAGCTTATTCTTGGAAAGAGTGAAGAAAGTAAAAAAAATTTCCAGAATTTAATTGATAATCCAGATGTCCCTGTAGAGATTAAAATAAGAGCTAACAAATTTATTGAAATTATAAATTAGCATGTTCAACAAATCATATATATTTTTACTTATATCTTTCTTTCTTATTTCATGTTCCGGGAATGATGAAATCAATGAAACTGCCAGTGGCTTTCCTGTTTTAAGTTATAGCTCAGAAATCTCTGAAACTCTAAATCTTGATCCTGGTGACATACTGATAAATGAACCAAAAGAAGTAAATTTTTGGTCTCAGCATTTTTTAAATCCATCAAATGATCTAAATAATATTTACTCTGAAGCTTCATTCAATGATAAATCAAAAATTATTTCGGGCAAAAAAGGGCCAGTAAATATTATACAACCCATATTTTTTAATGATAATCTGTGCCATGTTTTAAGCCAGGGATATATTGAATGTGTAGATACCTTAACAAAAAAAACATTGTTCAAAGTAGATGTTAGAATTGAGGGAATAAAAAAATATGAAATTGTTAGAGGCGGCATTGCCTATTTTGATAATCAATTAGTGTTTGTAGATGGATATGGTCAAATAAAATTATTAAATGCTGAAGACGGTAAAGAAATTTGGTCAACAAAAATGGAATATCCAATTTTATCACCGCCACTTATATATAGGGGATTCATATATTTTATTTCAGCTGACAACAGAATTTTTTCAATTGATGCAGCAAGTGGAGAAGTAAATTGGTCATTTCAAACAATTTCAGAAACAAAGAAAAATTTATTTACCTCATCTCCAGTAGCATTCGAAAATACAATTATTGCCCCTTTTAGTAATGGAGAGCTGGTAGCTTTTATTTTTGATACTGGCCAGCCTATCTGGTCAGAAAATGTCTCAAAAATATCAATGGTCAGTAACTTTGATATTAAAGACATATCAGCAAGCCCTGTGATATCAAATAATACTATTTATTCATTAAGCTCGAATGGAAAGCTTGTTTCTGTTAATGCCACTAACGGACAGAGAAATTGGGCTAAAGATTTATCAGGGTATAGAACGCCAGTTATTACAGGGAATCAAATATATGTTATTAACGAGGACGGAAAGTTAATTTGTTTCAACAAAGACAATTCAGAAGTTTACTGGATTACTGAACTATCAAAGTATAAAAAAGGTCAAAAGGCAGCAAATTTAAATCTTTGGCTAGGTCCTTATTTAATAAATAATTTAATTTATAATATTTCATATTTTGGTGAGTTAAAAGTAGTTTCACCTATCTCAGGAGAAATACTTTTAACTGAATCAATTGGAGTTAAAGGTGCATTAGTCCCACCTATAGTCCTGTCTGATTCAATTTATTTGTCTGACGAAAACTCCAACGTTTATGAATTTAACTAAAATTAATATAGGCATTATTGGAAAGCCAAATTCTGGAAAATCAACATTATTTAATACACTGCTTGGTGAATATATTTCACCTGTTGGCGATGAATATGGATTAACAAAAACTCTCATTAAACAAAAATTTACTCACAAAAATTTCGAATTTATTATCGTTGATACGCCTGGGTTACGTAGAAGAAGTAAAGTAAAGGAAGAGCATGAATTGGCTCGCAATTCAGAAGTTATTAAAATAATAAATAATGTTGATGTCACAGTGCTTTTAATCGACTCACTAGAAGGTATTACAAGACAAGATTTTCGTCTTGCAGATCTTGCATTAAGCAAACACAAAATTTTATTTTTCTTATTTAATAAGTTTGATATTCTTGATGATAAAAGAAAATATCAGTTAAACATCAAAAAACATTTACGCAATAATTATAGTAAACACAAACTAATCAATATTGATTTTATTTCTGCGAAAAATAATACAAGAATATCAAATGTTTTAAAAGAAATTATTCTAAAAAAAGAATTGATTTCAATAAAAATTAATAAACAAAAACTAAACAAATTTATTAATTATTTGAACAAAAAATCAACGTTACCACGATTTAATAAAATAGAAATTAAACCAAAATATATTGTTCAATTAGAAAATAAAATTCCAAAGTTTAAAATATTTATAAATATTCAGAAAAAACCACCACAATTATTTCAAAAATTTTTTGATAATTCTTTTAGAAGCTATTTCAAACTTGATGGCGTACCAATTTTATATGATTTCAAAACTTCAAAGAATCCTTATATCAGGTGATTTCGATTATTTCTCCTGTACCAGCTGCCTCTAAAATATAATTTACAATTTTAACAGCTACATCTTTTGGATCACTTATCTCAGATTTATCCTCGCCAGGCATTATGACATCTCTAAGTTTTGTATTAACGGCAAGTGGACAAAAAATATTTGTTTTTATATTTGTGCCTTTGTTTTCTTTTGAATAGGTCAATAAAAGCTCATTTAACGCTGTCATAATAGGCTGATAAATGCCCCAGTAATATTCTTTTGAAGGGTCTTTTAGTGAAGACACTGCAGCTATATAGGCATTACTTGAACTTTTGAGCAATGAATGAAAACTCTTAACCATTCTAAAATTTGATAAGAAATTCAAGTTTATAATATTCTTAAAATTCTCTAGATCAATTGACTCAACAGGAGAAAGTTCATTAATAATTCCTGCCGAAAGAACCAATATATCCAAGGAAGTATCTTTGACCTGTATTTGTTTAGCTAAATTCTCAATTACATTTTCATCACATAAATTTAGAGGTACAATTGTACACTCACAATTATTTTCAATTATTTTATCATGAACAATTTCAAGTTTTTGTACGTTTCGAGAACATATGTATATATGTTTAGCATAGGCAGATAACTCTATTGAAATCTCTTTTCCTATTCCTGAGGACGCACCTGTTACTAGGCAGTTAAGTTTTTTCATAGATTAAAGTATTAAATTAAATTTCATTAATATTCCTTGGCATTTGATCAAGTAGATCAACACCGTAATTTACTATCTCTTGAAAAGTACCTGATTTAATAATCTCTGGTATTAAATTAGAGGAAAAATTGCTATTTATGAAAAAAATTATAAGAATAAAAATTATATATCCCCGTAAAATTCCAAGAACACCACCGAACGACATGTTAATAAATAAGGATTTCCTAGGTTGTAAAATTCCAATAATCATACGATTAATAAATGATATTAATATATAGGCTGTAATTAAAGTGAAGAAAAATATTAGTATATCGGAAAGAGTTTGATTAAGTATATATTGGTCAAAGAACGGCCTTAAAATATTAAAACAATTTTTTATTAAATAAAAGATAACTATCCATTTTATAAGATTTAATAAGCTTTTTATTAATCCATTTTTTACTCCAAATATAAAAGAAACTAAGATAACTAATAAAAAAATAAGATCATAAGGATTCAATAACTGAGCAAGATCTAAATTCATTATTTTATTCAATTAAGTTTTTTTAGTAGAACTGGCAATAGTGTAAGACTTCCAAAAAGTGCAACAAGCATTGCAAGCGCAGTAAATATACCAAAATAAATAGTTGGGTAGAAGTTTGAAAATATCAAAATAGAAAAACCAGCAATTATAGTATATGAAGTGTTTTTAATTGCCACACCAACAGTTTCATTGCACTTGATTAAAGCTTCGTCGTGATTGCCGTTACTTAACAATATATGCTCTCGATACCTGTAAATATAATGTATACAATTATCTACAGCAATTCCGATAGTAATTGCAGCAATTGTGATAGTCATTAGATCTAGAGGAATAGATAGTAGTCCCATTGTTCCAAGTATTACAAAGCACGCAATCAGATTAGGTGTAATTGCCGCTAAAGCAGTCTTTAAAGATTTAAATAAAAAAAATAGCATTAAAAAGATACCTAAGAGAACTATAGATAATGTTTTTATTTGGGAATCAAACAGACTTTGAAGCATATTATTATATAGAATCAAGATTCCCGTAGTTGAAACATCGATATTTGTTTTAGAGTAATTAGTCTTTATATAGTCATTAAGATCTTTGATAAAAAGCGACCTATTTAGTTGAGGATGTGTGTCAATAATTCTCATAGTAATTCTTGCTTGATTTTTATCTAGTAATACATACGGTTTGATAATCTGATCTTTAAGGTCATTTGGCAATTTTTTATAGAGAACGGAAAGTTCAAGAGTATCAAATTCTTTATTTGCATTAAGTTTTTCAGCCGTCCTAACTATTGAAGCAAGAGATAAAACCTTGCCCGCAAAAGAATATTGATCTAGGTGATCATGAATTTTTTTAATAACATTAACCTTTTCTTCAGTAAACCAATAATCCGCAGGATCATATTCAATACCAAAATCAAGGAAATCTTCTTCAAAATCTTCCTCACTTATATCGTTCGCTATTGAATTAAAGTTTATTACTACATCCAAGGGAGTTGTTCCACCCAGTTTATCATCAATTAATTTCATGCCTTTATAGATTTCAGTTTCTTTTTTAAAATAATCAACAAAACTGTTTTCAACCTTTAATTTAGTGGCGCCGTATATTCCTAAGCAAAAAATAAATATAAATAGAGTTAATAAAATATTAGGAGATTTTATTGCTAAAGATGCGAATATACTTTCTTTTTTATTAAGGTAAGTATGGTTTGTTGTATTAAGATTAAGAAGAAATATAACAATTGGCAAAAATGAAAAACTTGTAATGTAAGTTATTATTAAGCCAACACACATCATTAAGCCAAAATCCATAACTGGCTTTATTCCACTTGTATAAAGTGTCGCAAATGCAAATGTAGTTGTCAACGCTGCAAATAGACATGGTTTATACATGTTTTTAATCGTCAGCAAAAGAGCACGCTTAATAGATTTTTCATTATCTTGCAGTATGAATTGTCTATATCTAACTACGATATGTACAGTCATTGATAGTGATAAAATTAAAATCAACATTATGAAGTTTGACGAAATAACAGTTACTTTCCAATCCATCAAAGATACAGTGCCTATCATCACAATTAATGAAGCTAAGCAATTAGATATACATGCAAGCATCCATAGTGGATTTTTAAAGACTATGAAGAGGACTGCTAAAATAAATACAAGAGCACCAAATCCAAAAACGACTATATCATTTTTAACGTATGTTATTGTATCGTCTGCAATCATGGACACCCCACCGAGATGCATATCTAGTTTATTTTCAAATGTATTTATAATCTTCCTTATTTCGCTAATATTATTATGACGCTTTTCATCAAAATTTTTTTTACTTATCTCATAATTTAAATTAATACTTTTTAAATTATCTATATCGTCTTTTGAGGGTTCATATAAATTTCTAAGCCTTTCTCTTTCTTGAATTAAAAGTTCATGTTTTTCATCTTTTTTAAAGTTAATTAGTACAGCCGTACTTGATGCATCTTCACTGATTATAAGGTTTTTAAAAATAGGACTATTTAATAATTCTTTTTCAGCATCAATCAAATCAACGCCCGGTGACTCAATTGTCAGAACTTCATTAATTAAGTCTGTTAGGCTTTGATCATTTACTTCTAATAATGGAACATCAAAAATAGACTGAATACTTTCAACCCAATTTAATTTACCAACTCTTTCAACAAATAATTTTATTTGATTTAAATTATCTTTTGTTAGGATCCTTTTTTCATCTGTAAAAGTAACAATTAAAAAATCATTTGACCCATAATCATCAATAACTAATCTATACTTTTTAAGGTCTTCGTCTTGTTCCAAGATTAAAGTATCTGATGATGCATCAAGCTGAAAATCTTTTGCACTATAGGCAAAAAATGAAATTATTAATAATAAAAGGACTAGAGAGGTGTTTGAGTATTTATTGAATAGGGATAAATAAAATTTTTCCATTAGTTATGAAATATATCTTCTTTCATATCTTTTGCCTAGATTAGTTAGTATTTCATAAGGAATAGTATTTATTGTCTTTGCAATGGTATTTATTGAAAACTTGCTTCCGATTACCTCAAATTCTTCATTCATTATATTTTTTTTTGTTTTTATATTTGTTAAGTCGATTGTTATCAGATCCATTGAAACCCTTCCCACCAAATTAATTTTTTTATCTCCCAGTAATATTTTATAGTTGTTTGAAAAAAGACGATTAAAACCGTCTGCATATCCAAAGCCAAGAGTGCCGATTTTCATTTTTGATTTTGCCTTAAAAGTTGCCCCATATCCTATTGTATCCCCTTTATATATTTCTCTTATTTGGATTAGTTTTGCTTTTATAGAGACAACATTTTTATAAATAATTTTTTCGTTTATTTGACATTGACCCCCATAAAGTGAGATTCCAGGCCTAACCATATCAAAATGATATTTTTTACCCAGTAATATTCCTGCAGAATTAGACAAACTACATAAACAATTAGGAAAATGAGATCTAATTAAATTAAATTTATTCAATTGTATTTTATTCAATTTTGACTTTTTATTATCAGCGCAAGAAAGATGACTCATTATTAATCGAAGTTTAGATTTTTTGATCAATAATGCTTTATTTTTTATCAGATTTTCTGTTTCATTTTGATCAAGACCAAGACGTGACATTCCAGTATCAAAGTGAATAGCGATATTAAGAAAACAATTATTTTCTTTTTGATAGTTTTCTATTTTTTTTAATTGTGCCAGGTTATTAATAACAGGAATTAAATTAAACTTGCGAATACTTTTTAATTCTTTTGTTACCAATCCATTTAAAATAAATATAAATATTTTTTTATTAAATTTACGTAAATGAATTGCTTCGTTTGTAGTTGCAACAAAAAAATACTTGCAACCCTTTTTCATTAGACTAGTAACGACCTGATCAGCACCTAATCCATAGGCATTAGCTTTCACTGTGGCTGCAATTATACATTTTCTACCAACGTTTTGCTTAATGATCTTATAGTTTTTATTAATTGCTTTTAAGTTAATGTCTAGAAATGTATTTTTATCAACATTAATCATTCTTGAAAATTATTCGTAATTGTTGGTGTGATCTTTGCTAATAAAATTTCCAAATCTAGTATACTTTGCATCAAAGCTTAATTTTATATTACCCGTTGGTCCATGTCTTTGTTTCATTATAAGTAAATCTGCTTGACCATGTATCTCGTCCATTTTTTGTTGCCATTCTATGAATTCAGCAGTTCCAGGCGATGGGGCGTTTTTTTCAAGATAATATTCTTCTCTGTATATAAACATTACAACATCTGAGTCTTGTTCAATTGACCCTGACTCCCTTAAATCAGATAACTGTGGTTTCTTGTCTTCTCTTTGCTCTACTTGTCTTGATAACTGAGATAAAGCAATGATTGGTATGTTTAATTCTTTTGCAAGTGCTTTTAATCCTTGAGTTATTTCTGAAATTTCTAAAACTCTAGATTCATTTCTAGATGTTTTGCTCGGTCTTAATAGCTGTAAATAGTCTATAACTATTGCACCCAAACCATTTTTTCTTTTTAACCTTCTAGCTCTCGATGAAAGTGTTCCGATGTTTACTGCCGGAGTATCATCGATAAAAAGGGGGATTTCTAATATATCTTTTGATACAGAAACTAAATTATCAAGATCATTTTCTGATAAATTTCCTCTTCTTATATCGTTTGAACTAATTCTTGCCTGTTCTGATAAAATTCTTCTGGCTAACTGTTCAGATGACATTTCTAATGAAAAAAAAAGTACACTTGCATCCATATCTTTTGAGATGTGAGCGTTTCTAGCAATATTAAATGCGATGTTTGTAGCTAGTGAAGTTTTTCCCATTGAAGGTCTTCCTGCAATTATTATTAAATCTGAGGGGTGAAACCCACCAAGTTTTGCATCAAGGTCAGTGAAATCAGAAGAAATTCCAACAACGCTACTATCTTTTTCAAATGCTTTTTTTGCTAATTCAATCGCTTCTTCAACTGAAGTCTGAAATGTTTGAATTTGGTTTTGGGAGGTTCCTTTTTCAGAAATTTGATATAAATTTTTTTCTGCTTCCTCAATGAGGTCTTCCGGTTTTATTTCAATTTCACTTGCAATTGCATCATGTTGAACTTTACCACCCAATTCGTATAGACCTCTTCTGACGGCAAGATTATAAATAATATGAGCATAGTTTTTAGCATAATCAAGCGATACAGCTGAATTTGCAAGTCTTACTAAATAATTTGAACCTCCAATTTCCTCCAAATTCTTTTCAACTTCAAAAAAACTTTTTAGAGTAATTGGCGTGGCTATCTGTCCTTTGGAGATCATTTTGCCAATCACATCAAAAATTAATTTATGAACTGGCTCATAAAAATGCTCAACATTGATAGTTTCTGATATGTCGAAAAAAATTTCGTTATTTAATAATATTGCTCCAAGTATACCCTGCTCAGCTTCGATATTATGAGGTAACTCTTTTAGAGCATTATTCTCTAATTGAAATGACGTAGACATAATTCTGTTTACATAATATTAAATTGGTTAGTCTGTCAGTAGAATTAATTAAAAAGATATTAACAGATATATAATATTGTTGATATTAGAAGAGGATAAGGTATATCTGTAAATATGCCTTTTAAATAATTGATATATTGCGAAATTAATCTTAGATTTTTTTTGTTATCTCTAGTTTGATTGTAGCGCTTATATCATCATAAATTCTTAAGGTGACATTGTGGCTTCCTATTGCACTTATATTATCTAAAACAATATTTCCAGGCTCGATATCTATAGAAAAATCATTAATCAGCCTATCACGGATTTGCCTTGGACCAAGATTGCCATAAAGATTACCGTCCTCATTTGCTTCCATCTGGATATTAATTTCTTTGCCGTCTAACTTAGCTTTTAGCTCATTTGCCTCAGAAATCTTTTTCATATTATTTTCATTTATTTGGCTCATTTTTGAATTGAGGTCGTTCAAATTTTTCTTATTAGCTATAATTGCTTTTTTTTGAGGAATTAAAAAATTTTTTGCAAATCCATCTTTAACTCGAACAACTTCACCTGCTTTACCGAGTTTATTGAGTGTTTCTAACAAAATTATTTGCATATTATTTTCCGGTATAGGGTAAAAGGGCAAGATATCTAGCTCTCTTTATCGCATTAGAAAGGTCTTTTTGTTTTTTAATGGAAATATAGCTTATTCTTCTTGGTGTAATTTTTCCTTTTTCTGAAATAAACTTTTTAAGACTTGATACATCTTTATAGTCAAAAACCACTTCTGAACTTTTTGAAAGTTTATCCATAACTCAATATTAATCCTTGCTTTTTACCATTATGGTTGGTGTATCACAAAAATCTTTTACCTTAATTGATAAGTAGCGAATAATCTTATCATTTAGGTTTAGCTTAGAATTAAGAGTGTCAATTTTATCTTGTGGTAATTCAATATTCATGAACTCATAAAATGCTTTTTTGTTTTCTTTTATTGGATATGCAAGACTTCTTAATCCCCAGCTTTCTTTATAGACAACATTTCCATCAAGCTCACCAAGAGTTTGTTCGTGAACTTTTATTGCTTCCTCAAGATCGGAAGAGCTTAGGTCTTGTCTAAGCATAATAATGTGTTCAAATAAAGCCATTTATAATTTGTATTTGGTGTTAAAAATGGAATAAATATTCTATAATCAACTTTTAAGCAAGCATTCTTTTTTAATGAAAACGGCATTAATTTTTCCAGGTCAAGGCTCACAATATGTTAAAATGGGTCATGATTTCTATTCAAAATATGATGTATCACGTGATATTTATGAACGGCTAAATGAGTCCATTGGCAGAAACTTATCCAAATTAATTTTTTCAGGTGAGGAAGAAGAACTTCTTCAAACCCAAAATTCTCAGCCCGCAATTATGGCCACAAGCATTTGTATATTTGAGGCATTAAAATATGAAAATCTTTTAGATATAAAATCATACGGTTGCGTTGCTGGACATTCTCTAGGTGAATATAGTTCATTAGTTGTTAATCAAGGTTTGAGATTTGAAGACTCTGTAAAGCTTCTCAAATTCAGATCTAAAGTAATGCAAGAAAGTATGCCTCTTGGAACTGGGGGGATGATCGCTTTGATTGGTTGTGCCGAAGAAGATATTGAAAATATAATGTTAAGCGCAGAACAATACGGTAAGATATTTATTGCAAATGATAATTCTAAAGGTCAAATTGTTTTAAGTGGTGAAATTTCAGCTGTAGATTACATATCATCAAATGCAAAAGAATTAGGAGTAAAAAGAGCTATAAAGTTGCCAGTGAGTGCCCCATTCCATTGCGAATTAATTAATAAGGCTTCAATAGCAATGAAGGAAGAGATGCCTAATTATTCATTCAATCCCTTTACTGTACCATTATATTCTAATGTTACTAGTAAAGTATGTAACGAGAAAGAGATTGCTAATTTACTAGTTAAACAAATAATATCAAAAGTTAGATGGCGGGAAATAGTTGAGAATATGATAAAAGATGGTGTTCAAAATTTTATTGAAATAGGCCCTGGTAGTGTACTTACCAATTTAGTTAAAAGAGCATCTAAAGATCTAATTGCTATTTCAATAAGCAAGATAGAAGATTTTGATAAACTTGATAATATAAAATTATGAAAAATGTATTAATTACTGGAGCAACAGGAGGAATAGGGCAATCCCTAGTGAAAGTCTTCCACGCTAATGGATATAAAGTTTGTGCAACCGGAACGAATGTTGAAAAACTTAATTTTCTTGAAAAAAAATATGTGGCTCGTTTCAAAGGTATACAATGTGATCTTTCAGATGATGTTCAAATTAAGAAACTAGTGGAGGAGTCGAATAAATTTTACGGTAGTACAAATATCTTAATTAATAATGCAGGAATAACTAAAGACAATCTTTTTCTTAGGATGAAAGATAATGAATGGAACGATGTAATAAATATAAATTTAAATTCAAATTATAAACTTACCAAAATATTTATTAAAGATATGATCAAATCAAAGTGGGGCAGAATAGTAAATATCTCTTCAGACGCAGCTAAAATAGGTAATCCTGGTCAATCTAATTACGTAGCTTCGAAGTCTGCAATTGAGGGATTAACGAGGACGATAGCAAATGAAGTAGCTTCAAGAGGAATAACCGTAAATTGCGTTGCTCCAGGGTTTATCAAGACCGAGATTCTCGACTCTGTGGATAAAAAAAAGCTAAGTGCAATGGAGGAAAAAATACCACTAGGCAGAATTGGTAATGTTGATGAAATAGCTTCAGTGGTTTATTTTCTTTCCTCAGAAGAATCATCATATATTACTGGTCAAGTGCTTCATGTTAATGGCGGCTTGACAATGTGATGCAAGTTGTAATACTACTGAAATTATTATAAAGGAGAATTTATGAGTGAGGTTGCTGACAAAGTTAAAAAAATTATTGCCGAACATTTAGGCATTGATGATATTGAAAAAATTACTAATGATGCTAAATTTATAGATGATCTTGGAGCTGATAGCCTAGATACTGTTGAATTGGTAATGGCATTTGAAGAAGCATTTGATGTAGAAATTCCTGATGAAAAAGCTGAAACTATTTTAACAGTAGGAGATGCAATCTCTCATTTAGAGTCATAGAGCTAGCTTATTTAATATAATGAAAAGAGTAGTCGTTACTGGTATAGGCCTGGTGACTCCACTAGGTTGTGGAAAAGATATAAACTGGAAAAATCTAATATCTGGTAAATCAGGAGCTAGAAAAATCACCAGATTTGATGCTACTAATTTTAAATGTAGAGTCGCATGTGAAGTTCCACAAGGAGACGGAAATAATGGAACATTTAATCCTGAGAAAAGTATTGAGAAAAAAGAAATAAAAAAAATTGATGAATTTATTAAATTTGCCTTAGTTGCCGCAAAAGAGGCATTTGATAATAGCAGATTAGATATTATTAATGATCCATTATCTTATAGGTCTGGGTGCATAATAGGCTCCGGAATGGGAGGCTTACCCGGTATAGAAGATACATCTTTATCCTTTAAAGAAGGAAAAAAAATAAGCCCTTTTTTTATCACTGGTAGAATAATAAATATGGCATCAGGCTATTTATCTATAAAATATAATCTCAAAGGTCCAAATTATTCTACTGTATCAGCTTGCGCTTCTTCGGCACATGCCATCGGTGAATCATATAGATTAATTCAGCATGGTCAGGCTGATATTATGATGAGTGGTGGTTCCGAAGCAACTATTTCACCAATTGGAATAGAGGGTTTTACTTCATGTAAAGCGCTGAGTACAAATAATAATGAAAATCCTATAAAAGCATCCAGACCATTTGATAATGATCGAGATGGCTTTGTAATGGGAGAAGGAGCATCAATATTAATATTAGAAAGCTTAGAACATGCAAAAAAAAGAAATGCAAAAATTCTCTGCGAAATAACAGGTTATGGAATGTCATCTGATGCATATCATTATACATTACCAGAACCTTCAGGAGATGGAGCGTATCGAGCAATGATGAATAGCATTAATGACTCAAATTTAAATGTTGAGGACATTGACTATATCAATGCACATGGCACTTCAACACCTTCAGGTGATCAAGTAGAGGTGGATGCAATAGATAGGCTATTACACAAAAATAATAATAAAGTATATGTATCATCTACAAAATCACAAATTGGTCATCTTTTAGGAGCTGCAGGAGCTGTAGAGGCTTCCTACTCAATTATGTGTATGCAAAACAATAAATTGCCTTTTAATTTAAATTTAGATAACGAAATTCAGTCAAAAAAAATAAGCTTTATAAAAAATAGTCCATTGGAATTAGAAATTAGTAATATCTTATCTAATTCTTTTGGTTTTGGTGGAACTAATGTGTCACTTATTTTTAGTAAATATAAAGAACCCTTAGAATAAATGCTTATAATTATATCCTCACCATCTGGAGCAGGGAAGACAACTATATGTAAGGAGCTTTTAAACAAAGATAAAAATATTAAAATATCTGTTTCAGATACCACAAGAGTTCCGAGAGATGATGAGGTTAATGGTAAAGATTATAATTTTGTTAGCGAACTAGAGTTTAAATCAAAGATAAAGAGGAAAGAATATGTAGAATATGCAAAGGTATTTGGAAACTTTTATGGTTCTTTACACAGTAATGTTATAGAGCTTTCAAAAAAAAACTACGATATCATTTTTGATATTGATTGGCAGGGTGCTCAACAACTAAAAAAATCAGGCTATAAAAATATTATATCTTTTTTTATTATTCCGCCATCAAGGAATGTTATATATGAAAGACTGCTTGCTAGGGCTCTTATTTCAGGGGATGATAAAGACGCAATAAATAGAAGAATGTCTTTTTACGATACTGAGGTAAGTCATCAAAATGAATACAGTCATATAATTGTAAATGATAAATTGGATCAGTGTGTTAAAGAAATTCATGAACTGATTTTAATTAAACGA
>CABZCR010000013.1 GCA_902524285.1 uncultured Pelagibacteraceae bacterium
GAATTAGGAGAAAATAGAAATGTTCACATTCAAGGTGTTGACCAACTCCAAGGTGCTGTCCACTCAATTATCCCTGATCGCATAGAGGCAATCACATATATAATTGGAGGAACTATAATTGGTAACGATCTCAAAATTACAAATCTGAACCTTGAGCATATCAGTAATGTATTGGAATTATTGAATGAGCTATCTATTAATTACTCAATGGGTGAGAATAGCATTGTTGTTAATCAATCTGAGATCTCTGATAGTATTGATATTAATACAGCGGAATATCCAGGGTTCCCAACTGATGTACAGGCACAAATGATGGTCTTATTATCTCTTGGAAAATCCAAATCACAAATAACTGAAAATATTTTTGAAAACAGATTTATGCATGTTCCAGAATTAAACCGCATGGGCGCTAATATTGAAATTAATGGTAAAACAGCAATTATTAATCCATGTAAAGAGTTTATTTCAGCTCAAGTCATGGCAACTGATTTACGGGCTTCGGTAAGTTTAATTTTAGCTGGATTGGTTGCTAAAGGTGAAACAATACTTAACCGAATTTATCATCTTGATCGAGGTTATG
This sequence comes from uncultured Pelagibacteraceae bacterium, assembly GCA_902524285.1. Taxonomy (GTDB): domain Bacteria; phylum Pseudomonadota; class Alphaproteobacteria; order Pelagibacterales; family AG-422-B15; genus CACNXQ01. Next base: position 581 of record CABZCR010000013.1, read on the forward strand.
AAAAGATAGAGCAAAAATTGCAAGCTTGTGGTGCAGATATTCGGAGAATAAATTAGGATAAATGAATCTTAATGCAATCGATACTGATGAGCTAAAAATTATATCGACCATACTTCAGGACGGACTCATTGAAGTAAACGATATTAAATATTTGCCATCAATTAGGTCATTTTTTCTTATGATTACTAGATTTATGTGGGAGGAAAAAATAGTAAATAAAGTAGATCAAAGAATAAAAGCAGTACTAAGCTTTGAGGATGTTTTATCGGTTTACTCAAAAAATATAGATCAATTGAACAAAAATAAGACACTAGAGCTCGTAACTTTTAATTATTATCCTAACAATTCTAAAAATATAGAAATTGAATTGCTTTTCAAAAATGATGCAATTATAAAGCTCGAAACTGAAATAATAAGATGCAAGTTAGAAGATCAGGGTGAACCCTGGAATATTGAAAGAATAGAGAATGACAAAAATAATTAATTCTGTAGATCAAAATTTTGAGAGTGATTTTAATAATCTTCTCACAATGAACAGATCAAGTGACTCGGACGTTACTCAGACTGTGGCAGCGATCATTGATGATATTAGAAAAAACGGAGATGAAGCGCTTTTGAAATATACTCATCAATTTGATAAAAACAGCCTTGATATTAACAACATACTGCTTGGAGAAGATGAAATTGAAAGGCAATCACGTGACGTGCCGAGTGATCTTTGTGATGCGCTTAAAGTATCAATGGATCGTGTTCGTACTTATCATGAAAAGCAATTACCGAATGATTTAGTTTATGAAGATAATCTTAACTCAAAGTTAGGGTATGTTTGGCGTCCAGTAGAGTCAGTGGGTATTTATGTCCCAGGCGGTACTGCAAGTTATCCAAGTACGGTAATTATGAACACAATACCGGCGGTTGTAGCCGGCGTTGAAGATATCACCATGGTTACACCAATGACTAATACCAATATAAGTCCTTCAGTTTTATATGCCGCAAAAATTTGTGGAATAAAAAAAATATACTGTGTAGGAGGCGCCCAGGCTGTTGCAGCTCTGGCATATGGAACCAAGACCATAAAATCTGTTAATAAAATTGTTGGACCAGGCAATATTTATGTTGCTGAAGCAAAAAGACAAGTTTCAGGTTTCATAGGCATCGATATGTTTGCCGGCCCATCAGAGGTAGTCATTATTGCTGATGAAAAGAATGATCCAAAAATTGTTGCAGCCGACCTCATTGCTCAAGCTGAACATGACAAAAGCGCACAAAGCATACTTTTAACAACCGATCAGAAATTAGGAGATGCTGTAAATAAAGAAGTCAAGTACCAGATCGATTCTCTTCCTCGAAAGGATATAGCGGCTTCAAGCTGGGAAAATAATGGAAAGATAATTATCACTCAAAATCTTGAAGAAGCTGTTTTATTATCTAATAAATTAGCACCAGAACACTTGGAATTATTAGTTGATAATCCGGAAGATATTCTTAAAAGAATAAAAAATGCTGGAGCAGTTTTTATGGGCCGCAACACACCTGAGGCACTTGGGGACTATTTAGCAGGTCCAAGCCATGTACTTCCCACTTCTAGAAGTGCTAAATTTTCTTCTGGACTATCTGTTTTTGATTTTCTCAAAAAAATATCACTTGTTGAATTTTCAAAAGAAGGTATTGAACAAGTTGGAGATAGTGCTATTAAAATCGCAGATAACGAAGGTCTTGACGGGCATTCAAGATCAATAGAATATAGGCTTACAAAAAAATAATTTATGTCAAAAGAAGAAATACTAGAGTTCAAGGGTAAGGTTACAGATTTACTTCCTAACGCAATGTTTAAAGTAGAGTTAGAAAATGGCCATGAAGTATTAGCACATACAGCAGGAAGAATGAGAAAAAATAGAATCAGAGTACTTGCCGGGGATGAGGTTCTTGTTCAGGTTACACCTTACGATCTAACCAAAGGCAGAATAATATTTCGATATAAGTAGTTTGAGATTATTTTGAAGCTAATTCTAGGCAGCGCATCTCCACGAAGACTTGAGTTACTGGCAAAACTTAACATTAATCCAAGTGAGATAGTTTCCCCAAATATAGATGAGTCCATTAAAAGTAATGAGCTACCTCTCCAATATTGTAAACGTATAGCACATGAGAAACTAAAACATTTTCAAAATAAGTATAAAGACTCAGTAATTTTAACTGCTGATACGATTGCCTATACTGGTAGAAAACTCATAGATAAAACAGATGACGAAAATATTGCTTATAAAAACTTACTTCGACTATCGGGAAAAAGACATAGAGTCAGCACTTCCATTTGTATAAGAAATCTAGAAAATAGAATATTTAAAAAAACCGTTACGACAGTAGTTAGTTTTAAAGTATTAAGCGGTCAAGATATAGAAGATTATATGAAAACTAATGACTGGCATGGTGTTGCAGGGTCATATAAAATTCAAGGGATGGCAGAGTCTTTTATCAAATCCCTAAATGGATCTTACTCAAATGTAGTTGGTTTACCCTTATTTGAAGTCAAAAATCTCCTTATTTCAGCTGGATATAAATGATTGAATTAATTTTTATTTATAATGCAAAAAGTGGTATCGGAAATGCCTTTATAGATTGGGCGCATAAAATAATATCGCCAAAAACTTATGACTGCAACTTATGCTCAATTACATACAATAATTTAGGTAAAGAAATAAAGTGGAAAGAATTTCTTAGTAATATAAATGCACTTAGCCGATTTTACTATATTGATCATCTAAAAGAACTTGATTTTGTTGATGAGAAAACAGAGCTACCATGTGTTTTTATTAATGAGAAGGATGAATTTAAATTAATAATTAATTCCCATGAGATGAATTCATTTGATAATGTTGACCAATTAATCAGTAGATTAAAGGTTTTTCTGGATTAACTGTATTCAGAATATTTTCTTTGCACGAATTAATGTTATAGAATAAAAGACTAGGATCACTAATTAAATGGCTCGATAGCTCAGTTGGTAGAGCAAAGGACTGAAAATCCTTGTGTCGGTGGTTCAATTCCACCTCGAGCCACCACTTATGCAGCTGTAGCTCAGTTGGTTAGAGCGCCTGGTTGTGGTTCAGGAGGTCGGTAGTTCGAATCTACCCAGCTGTACCAGTAATTACTTTTTTTACAGGTAGAGTTAATACAATCAGAAACATAATTATCATCACAAACCCAAAAGCTAAGTAGAGTACACCAAATTCACCTGTTAAATCATAGCTTCTCGAAATCATGATAAGTGCAATAGGACCAACTGTAAATGATACAATAAATTTAATACCGTAGACTAGGCTTTGATATTTTTCAGGTGAAAATTTTGCAAGTAACAAATTTTCTGCAGGCAGTATACTTGAATTAAAAGCAACGATTGCAAGACTTATTGCAATTAACCAGTAATTTGAAAGACTAACAATTAAGAGCAAGAGGAGTCCTTGGCCAACTATTCCAATTGAATAAATCAGCTTTTCAGAATATTTATCTGTTAAAATACCTCCAACATAATTCATTAAACCACTTACAATATATATAGCAGCAACTATGTAGCCGATATCTGAAGTAGATAAATCAAGACTATCAGTAAGTCTGATATCAATTGCCTTTGGAAGACTTGTCTGAAGAATTTGATAAACAAAGCTCAAACATGTAATACTTAACAGCATAATAATTGCAATTTTTAGCATCTGATTTTTTTCAGGATTATCTTTAAACTGCTCTGAAGATATATTCTTTAATGATATTTTTCCTGATTTAAGATGATAGGTTAGACTTAGTCCAACTACTAATGAGATCAATCCGGGCAGCATAAAGGCAGCCTGCCAATTAAATTGTTCAATCAATACACCCGCAAAAAAGGCACCTAATCCAATACCTACTCCCCCAAAAATATTATTAAAGCCAAGCGCTTTACCAGTTTCCTTTGAAGTGTTTACAACCCATGAAATTCCAGCGGGGTGATAGATAGCGCAAAACAATCCAAGCAATGATAAACTGATAAATAAAGAAACTTTATTTCCGCTCAAGCCACATAATAATGAACTAATTCCCAAGCCAATGAACATAATTGCAATCATTCCAGAACGACTCCATCTGTCACTGATCCATCCAGCAGGAAGGGCTCCCAAACCCACAAGTAAAGATCCTAAAAACCAAAGATTTAGTAATTCATCGTAGCTAAGTTTCCAGTCGTCTTCAATTGCTAGAACTATAACAAAATAGAATGCTGCAAACATATGCATTAGTAAGTGACCTAAGGCGGCATACGTGACTGTTAATTTGCTATCATTTTCCATAACTACTTTCGATAAAAATAGTGCAATTATTATAAACTTTAAGAAAAATTTAAAATTATTTGACTTTTATTAATAAATAAGGCATTTCAGCTTCATGTTTAAATTTAAACATCATCACTATCATATCTAAGTTCGCTGAAAAAAACAATCAGCGGGCAATAACCCCTTTTTATATTAAATAAACACACTTTGTAGTATCTTACTTACAGTGGGAGTAAAATGAGTAAAATTAAAAATAATCCAAAGGCAATTTTGCCGAAGGGTTTTAAAGATAGTGACATTGAAATTTTAAATCTTAGAAAAAAAGTATCTAAGATAATAGAGAAGGAATGTCTAAAGTATGGATTTATTGAATTAGATACATCCACAATTGAATATACTGAGAGCATTGGCAAGTTTCTTCCTGATGTAGACAGGCCTAGTGGAGGTGTATTTTCATTTCAAGACGATGATGAGAAATGGCTATCACTGAGATATGACTTAACGGCCCCCTTAGCAAGATACGTAGCTCAAAATTATCAAGACCTCGTTAAGCCATTTAAACGTTATCAATCAGGACTAGTTTGGAGAAATGAAAAACCAGGACCAGGTAGATACAGAGAATTTTTTCAGTTTGATGCTGACGTGGTGGGAGTTGACTCAACACTAATTGATGCAGAGCTGTGTGTAATGGTATGTGATATTTTAATTGAGCTTGGCCTAAATACTTCACAATTTGAAATAAAATTTTCAAATAGGGAAATTTGGACAGAACTTTTTTCGAACCTAGATGTTAAAGAGGATGATTTACCAAAAATTCTTAGAGCAGTAGATAAAAAAGATCGATTAGGTATAGAGGGCGTTAATGACTTGCTTCAAAAAGGAAGAAAAGATGTATCTGGTGACTTTATGGAGGGCGTGGGCTTATGCGAGACAGATGCTGATAAAATTATTTCTTTTATAACCAATTCAAACCAATCAAACGCCCAGATGGAAGAATTCAACTCCTATATAAAAAATTTCCCAGATTATCCAATTCGTTTTGACTCATCAGTTGTTCGCGGTCTCGACTATTACACTGGAATGATTTTTGAAGCAGAGCTTCTTATTGATATTAAAAATGAGAAAGGTGAAAAAATTATATTTGGATCGGTTGCTGGCGGTGGAAGATATGACAGACTTATTTCAAGATTTGGGAAAGAGGATGTTCCAGCTACTGGTATATCTATAGGTGTTGATAGATTAATTGTAGCATTAAATCAATTAGACCTTTTAGATAATAAGAAAAATCCATTAGTGGTAATTGCAAATTTAGATAATCAAAATATGCCGGATTATATTTCAATGGCTAAAGAAATTAGAAATGAAGGTATTGCATGTGAAATATCGTTTGGATCTAAAAACCTTGGAAAGCAATTAAAGTATTGCGATCGCAAAGGTGCAGATATTGTGATCATTGCTGGTGATGAAGAGTTAAAAAAGGGTGAAATATCAATTAAGGATTTAAATAAAGGTAAAGAGGTTTCAAAAGATATTGTCGATAGAGACAAATGGAAAGAGGCAAAAGCTGGACAACAAACAATTAATCGCTCTGACCTGATGACAGCATTAAATGAAATTTTGAATTAAAATAAAATGTCACTTCAAGAATTAAATATCAATTTAAAGAATTATTTTATTAAGTCTGGATTTAATTATATTGAACTTCCATTGCTGTTTGATGCGGATATATTTTTTGAAACTTCAGGTGAAGAAATTAGAAGAAAGATGTATTCGTTTACTGATACTTCAGGAAAAGAAAAATGTTTGAGACCAGACATGACTGTACCAACATGTCAAAATTTTATTGCAAGTAATAGTAAATCCAGTGAGTCAAAGTTATGTTACAGCGGTCCTGTATTCAGATCATCCAATGAGTTATCAAATAATTCCATTGAATTAAATCAGTCAGGTATTGAGATCATTTTTTCTGAAAAAAATTTAAATAATATACATGAGATGGATGCGTACATTTTAAAGACAGCTGAAGATACAATATGTCAATTAAATATTGATAACTATAAAATTAAAATTGGTAGCATTAAATTATTTAATCAGTTTATCAACAAATTAGAGCTGCCAATTAGATGGAAACAGAGATTAGTAAGACATTTTTTTAGAAGAAAATATTTCGGGAGTTTACTTGATAGATTAGGTGAAGGTGTAGGGTATGATAATGAAAAAAAGCATAGCATGCTTCAAGAGAAATTTAATATAGATGACGTATCTGACAAAGGTTTGACAGATTTAATTAATAAACAAAATGTTCGAGGTTTAGGTGCTCGAACTGTTGAGGAAATTGTTGATCGATTTCAATTAAAAAGTCTTAATGTAATAAGTCAGAAAGATGGAAAAAAAATTGTTGATTTAATAAATAATTTTTTAAAATTAAGTTGTAACCTTTCGGAATTTCCATCACTACTTCGCGAATTTACTAAATCAAATAATGTTTCTTCATTAGAGAGTGAAGTAGAGGAAATGGAGAATTTTGTGAATGCTGTGTCAGAAAAAAGTAACATAGAAAAATATTATTTTGATAATGACTTTGGTCATTCAATTGAATTCTATGACGGCATGATGTTTGAAATTTATAATCCTGATAATCAAAGTGAATTAATTAGTGGAGGGCGGTACGATAAATTGCTTATTGATTTAGGTTCTAAATCGAACTTATCAGCAGTTGGGTTTGCAACTAATAATAACAACATAATTGAGCTGATTTAGGAATGAATATACAAAATAAACTTCGGATTGCATTGCCAAGTAAAGGTAGATTGAGAACTGACATGGAGTCTTTGTTTGAAGAAAAAAAAATAATTTTTAGTAATCTTGAAAATGATAGAGAGTATATTGCAGCAATAGAGGGTCTTGATAATGCAATTGTTTATTTCTTAAGTGCTAAAGAAATTACAAATCGACTTGATGAAGGGTCCATTCATGTTGGTTTAACTGGTGACGATTTAGTACAAGAAAAAATAATTAATTATAACCAGAAGGTTTCAAAAAAACTTAAGTTAAATTTTGGTAAAGCGAATTTAGTTGTTGCTATACCAGAAATATGGATTGACGTAATGACAATGGCCGACTTAGAAGAAATCTGTCATTTGCACAGAACTAAATTCTCTAAGAGACTTAGAGTTGCAACAAAGTATAAGAATTTGACAAATGAATATTTTTCAAATTGTGGGGTTGTTGATTATAGGACTGTAGAAAGTGATGGATCAACCGAGAGTGCTCCATTCAATGGCTTTGCAGAAATAATTACTGACATTACATCATCAGGTGAAACATTAAGAGCTAATAATCTAAGAGTGCTCGATGATGGACTTATACTAGAGTCGTCTGCAAACATTTTTACTTCAAATGTAGCTGAGTGGAATAAAAATTTAGAAAATACACTAAATTCTTATATAGATAGAATTTCATAAAAAAACCCGGCTAGGCCGGGTTTTTTTAGATTAGCTTTAATGAGCTCAACTTACATCATGCCGCCCATTCCACCCATTCCACCCATGTCAGGCATTGCAGGAGCCGCTGCAGCTTTGTCTTCAGGTGCATCAGCTACCATTGCTTCCGTAGTGATTAAAACACCAGCTATCGATGCTGCATTTTGTAAGCTAGTTCTTACAACTTTAGTAGGGTCGATAATTCCTGCTTTAAACATGTCCACAAACTTATCGGTTTGCGCATCATAACCTTCTGAAGCAGATTTACCTTCTTTAATTTTTCCAACAATTACCGAACCATCAACACCAGCGTTATTTGCAATAGTTCTAATTGGTGTTTCTAAAGCTCGACGCACAATATCAACGCCTGCTTTTTGGTCGGCATTTGCTGTTTTAACTTTATCAAGAGCACTTGCGGCTTTTATCAATGCAAGTCCACCACCGGCTACGATACCTTCTTCAACAGCAGCTCTGGTTGCATTTAATGCATCGTCAACTCTGTCTTTTCTCTCTTTAACTTCAACCTCAGTCGCACCGCCAACTTTGATGACAGCTACACCGCCAGCAAGTTTAGCTAGACGCTCTTGAAGTTTTTCTCTGTCATAATCAGAAGTAGTCTCTTCAATTTGTTTTCTGATCTGAGAACATCTGCCTTGAATGTCAGCTTTTGTACCAGCACCGTTAACAATTGTTGTATTTTCCTTGTCAATGCTAATTCTTTTTGCAGTGCCAAGGTCATTAACAGTTACATTTTCTAATTTAATTCCAAGGTCTTCAGAGATGACTTGACCGCCAGTTAAAATTGAAATGTCTTCCATCATCGCTTTTCTTCTATCACCGAAACCAGGTGCTTTCACAGCAGCAATCTTCAAGCCGCCTCTTAATTTATTAACAACTAATGTAGCTAGAGCTTCGCCCTCTACATCCTCTGCAATAATTAAAAGTGGTCTTCCTGCTTGCACTACCGCTTCTAGAAGAGGAAGCATTGGCTGTAAATTTGTTAGTTTTTTCTCATGCAAAAGAATATACGCATTTTCTAAATCAGCAGTCATTTTTTCCGCATTAGTTACAAAGTATGGAGATAGATAACCTCTATCAAACTGCATACCTTCAACGACATCTAATTCAGTTTCTAAACCTTTTGCTTCTTCAACAGTAATGACGCCTTCGTTACCAACTTTGTCCATTGCTTTAGCAATCATATCTCCGACCTCTGCTTCGCCATTTGCTGAAATAGAGCCAACCTGAGCAACTTCCGCGCTTGTTTTAACTTTTTTAGAAGAGTCTTTAATTGCATCGCTTGCAGCTTCAATTGCAGAATCAACACCTCTTCTTAAATCCATAGGATTCATACCAGCAGCAACAAATTTTAAACCTTCAGTAACAATTGCTCTTGTAAGTACGGTTGCTGTTGTCGTACCATCACCTGCAACATCATTGGTTTTACTTGCAGCTTCTCGTACCATTTGAGCACCCATATTTTCAAATTTGTCTTTGAGCTCAACTTCTTTAGCAACAGAAACACCGTCCTTTGTACTTTTTGGTGCACCAAAAGATTTGTCCATAACAACGTTTCTACCTTTTGGGCCTAAAGTAACAGCCACTGCATCTGCTAATACATTGACACCTTTGAGCATTTTATTTCTAGCTTCTGTGCCAAAATGAATATCTTTACCCGCCATTTTTTTTCTCCTTAGTTAATATTTATTTTTTCTTTTTTGATTTAGATTTTGTATCTATAACGCCCATGATGTCTGACTCTTTCATAATACAGAGTTCTTCACCATCAACCTTTACTTCTGTTCCAGACCATTTACCAAAAAGAACGATATCGCCAACCTTTAGATCAAGCGGTGTTACTTTACCATCTTCACTTTTAGTTCCATTTCCGACGGCTACAATTTGGCCTTCTTGAGGTTTTTCCTGAGCAGTGTCTGGTATGATAATACCGCCTGCTGTTTTCTCTTCAGTATCCAGTCTTCTAACGAGTACACGATCGTGTAAAGGTCTAAAATTCATGTCTTAATCTCCTAAATATGTTTGCACAAAGCTTAATTACCTAGGCATATAGTGATCTAGGGCAAGTGTGTCAAGGGGTGGAAAAAATTTTGATTTTATTGGAATTAGCAAAAAAACGAGTATTTTCAATAATTTGCTATTGTTCTGATTCACCGCCATCAATTACGATGTTTTGACCAGTCATAAAAGATCCAGCTTCAGAAGCCAAATATACTGCAGCGCCTGCAATTTCGTCAGGCATTCCTATCCTTTTTAAGGCTGCTTTGGCAGTCATAGATTTTAAAATACTCTCGTTCTCCCATAAAGCTCTGGCAAAATCAGTTTTTATTAAACCAGGTGAGATACAATTTGCACGAATATTATCTCTTCCATATTCCACTGATATATTTCTTGCCAACTGGGAATCTGCAGCTTTTGATATAGCATAAGCACCCAACATGCTGTTGCCGCGCAAACCTGCGATCGAGGAAATAATTATAATTGAACCATTTTTCATTTTGATCATATCTGGGAGCACCTCATTACAGAGCCAAAAATTACTTTGCACGTTTGACTTCATTATTTTTTCAAACGCCTCGTCAGGTATATTATTTGATGGTCCAAAATATGGATTGATTGCAGCATTACATACAAGAGTGGAAATATTGCCACAGAAGTCTAACGATTTTTTGTAAAGATTTTTTAATTGTTCTTTGTCCGAAATATTACATGAAATTGCCGTTGCATGTCCCTCTCCAAATGTATCATTTATCTCTTTAGCGACTGCTTCACATGCATCAAGCTTTCGACTTGTGATAATGACTTTTGCACCATGCTCTGCCATTCTGTAGGCTATAGCTTTGCCTATTCCTCTCGAAGATCCTGTGATTATAGCATTTTTATCTTTTAAGTTAAAAAGTGTCATTTAATAAAATATCATAATAATTTATAAGAAGATTATAAATTTATAGGATAATTTCAATATAATTATGGAAATTAAAAAAATTATAAGCGCTACTGAATTTTCACTTTCTTATAGAATCATACTTTGTGATCTTTGGGGCGTTATTCATAATGGTGTTGAAGTATTCTCTAATGCAAAATCCTATCTTGAGGCAATGAAGGAAAATAACATCGATGTTTATTTGATTTCTAATGCCCCGAGACCTGAAGCAGTAGTAAGAAATGGATTAATAAATAAACTTAATCTCAATCCCGAATTATTTAAAAAAATTTATACCTCAGGCGATACAGGCACACAGTACATAAATTCTAAAGTTCATGGACAATCATATTATCATTTGGGACCAGAAAAAGATTATGATTTGTTAGAAAATATAAATATTCAAAAAACTAATGACATAGAGACCTCAGAATTTGTTGTCTGCACAGGCTTATATAATGACAACGATGAACACCCAGAGGACTATAAAAATATTTTTGAGGATTTTCTTAAACAAAATTTAGAAATAGTATGTGTTAATCCAGATGAAATAGTCTACCGGGGTCAGGCACGCATATATTGTGCAGGTGCTCTTGGAAAATATTACGAAAAACTAGGAGGTAAAGTAACTTACTACGGAAAACCTTATCCAGAAATATATGATTTTGTAATGACTGATTTATTGTCTAAAGATACAACAAAAAAAAACGAAATATTAGCTATAGGCGATAGCCTAAAAACAGATTGCTTAGGGGCACACAACTCGGATTTAGATTTTTTATTTATAAAAAATGGTATTCATAAAACTGAAATTGCAAATGATGATGATTTAGTGAGAATATCAAAAGCTAATTTACCTGAAACTTGCAAAACTCTAATGTATACTGAAATTTTAAATTAATTAAAAAATGAAAGTTTTTAAAAGTTTAAATAGAAGATCATTAAATTATACAAAGAATTCTGTATTAATTATTGGAAATCTTGATGGAGTTCATAAAGGGCACCAATCAATAATTAATTCAGCAAAAAAAATTGCAAATAAACAAAAAACAAAAATTGGTGTGTTACTTTTTGATCCGCATCCACGGAAATATTTTAACAAAAATATTAAAAGTTTCTTATTAACAGAGTTAAACGAACGTCTCGAAATCTTAAAATCTTACGGTATCGATTATGCAATAATAACAAAATTTAATAAAAGAATATCCTCTATGACACCTAATGACTTTTGTAAAAAAATATTACTTAGAGGAATATCAATGAAATACATTTTAGTTGGTAAAAATTTTAAATTTGGTAATAAACGATCAGGCGACTATAAGTTTCTTCTGAATTTTGGTAAAGAAAATCAATTTTACGTAAACCCAGTGAAATTATTAAAAACTTCAAATCATCTTTTTAATAAAACAAAGATGAAAATATATTCGTCTACAAATATTAGAAAACTTATTTCAAACGGTAATGTTAGATTGGCAAAAAATTTTTTGGGAAACAATTTTAGTATAACGTCAAAAGTTATAAAAGGAGATCAACGAGGCCGAAAAATTGGCGTTCCAACTGCTAATCTAAATATAAATGAATACGTGGCACCAAAATATGGAGTATATGCTATTGAAGCCTCATTCCTGAAAAATTCAAAGAAAAGAACTCTTAAAGGAATTGCGAATTTTGGTATCAGACCAACATTTCATAAGAACACTGAAATTTTGGAAGTTCATCTATTTAGATTTAAATTGAATATTTATAATTCTTTGCTAAAAGTCGACTTTGTTGAATTTATAAGGCATGAAAAGAAATTTTCAGGAGTAGAGGCCTTAAAAAAACAACTAAAATCAGATATATCTAAAGCACAAAAAATTCTAAATTAAGAAAAATGAACACTAAAAATGATAAAATAGACTTTAGTGAAACTCTATTTTTACCAAAGACATCCTTTGCGATGCGTGCTGGCCTGCCCGAGCAAGAGCCAAAAATTCTAGATGGCTGGTCAAAGGATAATATTTATGAAAAATTAAGGGAAAAATCAAAAAGTAGAAAAAAATTCGTATTACATGATGGCCCCCCTTACGCCAACGGCCATTTACACATGGGGCACGCCCTGAATAAAATATTAAAAGACTTTGTTGTAAGATCACAACAAATGCTTGGAAATGATAGTTCTTACATTCCTGGCTGGGATTGTCATGGCTTGCCAATTGAGTGGAAAATAGAAGAGCAATATAGAGAACAGGGAAAGAATAAAGATGATGTTGATATTATAAAATTCAGAAAAGAATGCAGAGAATTTGCTGAAAAATGGATTGATATACAAAGAGAAGAATTTATTCGCTTAGGAATAAATGGAGATTGGTACTCTTCCTATACTACAATGTCATATGAGGCAGAGTCTATAATTGTAAGAGAATTTTTTAAGTTTCTTGAGAACGAAAGTTTATATCGTGGGTCAAAGCCTGTTATGTGGTCAACTGTTGAAAAGACTGCATTAGCTGAAGCTGAGATTGAATATAAAGAACATAAATCAACAACTATCTGCGTAAAGTTCCCAGTAAAAGAGAGTTCAGATGCAAATTGTCAAGATGCATCCGTAATTATATGGACTACAACTCCATGGACAATTCCAGGAAACCGAGCAATTGCTTACAGTAAATCAATAACGTATTCAATATTTGAAGTAGTAAGTTTAGAAGAACATAGTACTTTACAAGTTGGAGATAAATTTATAATTGCAGATGAACTTTTAGATAATGTAAAAGTTCAATGCAAAATTAGAGAATTAAAAAAAATATCAGAAGTAAAAAACTTAGACAAAATTATTTGTAATCACCCTTTTAAAAAATCTGGTTATGATTTTGAGGTAAGAATTTTTGATGCTGATTTTGTTACATTGGAGCAAGGCACGGGTTTTGTTCACATAGCACCTGGCCATGGAGCTGATGATTATAATTTGGGTATTACAAATGGTATCGAAGTACCTGATACAGTAGACGAAAATGGTGAATACTTTCCCCACGTACCATTATTTAATGGTAAAAAGATTTTTAATGAAGATGGATCAGATGCTGATGCAAACGTTGCAGTTATCATTGAGCTAAAAAAGCATGAAAATTTAGCAGGCAAGGGTTCATTGCGTCATAGCTACCCTCATTCATGGAGATCAAAAGCTCCTGTCATCTTTAGAAATACTCCACAATGGTTCATCAGTATGGAAAAAAATCAATTGAGAGAAAAAGCTTTGAACGAAATTGAAAAGGTTAAATGGTATCCAAAACAGGGAAAAAAAAGAATTTATTCAATGATTGAAGAAAGACCTGATTGGGTAGTGTCAAGACAACGGGCATGGGGCGTACCTTTATCTATCTTTTACAATATTAAAACAGGAAAGCCGCTGGTTGATAAAGAAATAAATGAAAAAATTATTAAACTTTATGAAAAAGAAGGCTCAGATGCGTGGTTTAAATATTCAAAAGAAGAATTATTAGGTTCAAATTATAATCCGGAAGAATATAAAAAAGTTAATGATATTTTAGATGTATGGTTTGACTCAGGCTGTACACATGCATTTGTTTTAGATGGAAAAAATGATCAAATCTGGCCAGCATCTATTTATCTTGAAGGAACAGATCAACACAGAGGTTGGTTTCATTCATCACTGTTAGAATCATGTGGCACAAGAGGAGTTGCGCCTTATGAGTCCGTTTTAACTCATGGATTCATACTTCATGAAGATGGCCTAAAGATGAGTAAATCGTCATCCAATACTGTCTCGCCAGCAGAGATCATTGAAAAATCAGGCGCTGACATACTAAGGCTCTGGGTAGCAAGCAGTGATTACTCTGAGGATTTAAAGATCGGGTCTGAAATCATAAAAAGCAACATTGATAGCTATAGAAGACTCCGCAATACAATTCGTTTTATTTTAGGTAATTTATCAGATTTTGATC
>CABZCR010000014.1 GCA_902524285.1 uncultured Pelagibacteraceae bacterium
TGACAGCTTTATATCTGAAGTAGATAAAAATATCGGAGTGCATGTAAGTAAAACTGATGGTGAAAAATGTGAGCGGTGTTGGAAATATTTTTCTAATTTAAAAGATAATGTTTGCGATAGATGTCAAGAAGTGCTTTGTAAATGATACAAACCATTGCAAGATTTATATTTTTAATACTGGTTATTTTTGCAGCCGATCAACTCTCAAAGTTTTATGTAATCAATGTTTATAACATTGATGTATCAAACCTTAGTTCACAATACTTAACATCAATAAATAAATATCTTAATTTTCATTTGATATGGAATAAGGGCTTTGCATTTGGAATATTTCAAAATGAAATTTCGATGGTTAATTATATTTATATGTTTGTTATGGTGATAATTGCTATAGCAGTATTTTTTTATGCAATAAGTATTAATAAAAAAATTTATTATTATGGGTTTAGTTTAATTATAGGAGGAGCGCTTGGTAACTTGCTTGACAGATATCAATATTCTGCCGTACTAGACTTTATAGATTTACATTATAACAATTATCATTGGTATGTATTCAATATAGCTGATATAAGTATCACGCTCGGCTGTATTTTGATTATTTTACTTGAGTTGTTCTCAAAAAAAGAAAATGATAAAACCGTTAAAAATGATACGTAACTATTTAATTATATTTTTTTTATTAATTTTTGCTGCTTGTACTAACAATACAGTCAGAGATTACACATCATTAAAGCAAAAAGCACTAGAGATACCTCCTGATTTTGAACTAACCCCGCCAGTTGTTGGTGAAGAGGAAGTAGAGGAGTCAGCGCCTACAGGTGAGTCAGCCGAAGATATTCAAGATATCATTACACAAGACTCATCCAGCAGCGTGCCCGGTAATGCTGATACATCTTCGTTAGACGAATTTATTGATAATAATTTTGGAAACGAGGATCAAAATATAAATAATTCAACTTTACCTGAGGATCCTGTTAATGAGGTAATTGCAGATTCAGTTATTGAAAGTAATGAATTAGACGTTGTAACAAATGACGATAGCATTTTAGATACAAGTGATAATATTGGTTTAAGCGATGAAGAGTTTTTGGAAGGAATATCAAATACAGATGAAATTACAACACTTCCTGAAGAAGATCAGCTTAAACCAGAAATAATTGATGAAACAATGTATGATGATGCTCCTAGTTTTGATGAAAACAAGAATTTAGATGATCTTCTTAACAGGGTGGATGACTTACTTAATTCATATTCAAATTAATTATTCTATAAATGTTCAAGTTTTTTAGAGATCCAAAATGGTTTTTATGGGCATACATCGGTTCAGCTATTATCTTATCATCTCTGTGGGTTCAGGTTCAAATTGATGTAAAAATTAATGAATGGTTTGGTGAGTTTTACGACATGATACAGGAAGCATTGTCTGCTCCTAACGCCATTACAATTGAAGAATATTGGGCAAGTTTATTATCCTTTATAACGCTAGCGGGAATGTATGTAGCAGTTGCAGTCCTTGTAAGTTATTTTACTAATCACTTTTTATTTAGATGGAGAACTGCCATGGTTGAGTGGTATCACTCTGTCTATGATAAGGCGCGTAAGATTGAGGGCGCGTCACAAAGAGTTCAAGAGGATACCATAAAGTTTTCAAGAATTATGGAGTCTCTTGGTACAAGTTTGATTGAAGCTTTAATGATCTTGGTAGAATTTATGCCAATACTGTTTGGCTTGAGTATTGGAATTCCAATATTTTTCTTTGGTGAATGGGAGTATGGTTTAGTCGTTGGCGCATTATTATGGTCTATAGGAGGAACATTATTTTTAATTGGACTTGGTTTAATTTTAAGGCTTGTTGGTATTGAATACGATTTACAAAAACAAGAAGCGGCATATAGAAAAATGTTAGTAATTGCTGAAGATGATGAAACAGTAAGACCAAAAACCCTTGAGGAATTATTTGATGATGTTAGGCAAATTCATTTTTTAAGTTATATAAGGTATCTATATTTCGATATTGGTCGTATCGCATTTTTACAGGCAAATGTTTTATCAGCTTATGTATTTTTAGCCCCTGCAATTGTTGCCGGGGTAGTTACTCTTGGTGTAATGCAGCAAATAATCAGGGCATTTGGTAGAGTTGAGGGGTCAATGCAATATCTTCTTAAAGCCTGGCCAACAATTATTGAACTTGCAAGTGTTTATAAAAGATTGAGAGAGTTTGAAAGACAAATAGATCAAGCAACTGTAACAGCTGGTCAGGAAGTGAGATGATGAGTTATCCATTTCTTGATTTTGATAAGCTTGAAAACTCATATTCCGAATCGTTAGGGGTACTAAATAAAAATTTTAATAAAATTTTTGTAGTCGGTATAGGTGGCTCTTCTCAGGGATCAAAAGCAATTAATCATTTTTTAAATGAAAAACGTGTTCAATATGTTGATCATTTAAATTCTGTTAAGATTAATGAGTTGTTAAACAATACTCAACTAGATGAGACCGGTTTCATTTTTGTATCAAAATCTGGACAAACATCGGAAACGTTAACCATCTTTGAATATATGATCAAAAAACTAGATGGAAATATTGATTTTTCAAAAAATTTCTATTCCTTTACAGAAAATGTGTCTTCTCCACTAAGAGACTTGTCCATACAAAAATCAATAAAAACTATTGAACTAAGCAACGAAATTGGAGGCAGATTTTCAATTTTTAGTAATAATAGCCTTATCCCCAGTTTTTACTTTAATAAAGATCTTTGCACTGAGTTTTTAAATGGAGGAAGAAAAGCATTAGAAGATAAAGACCAAATAAAGAATATGGCTGACGAAGATTTTAAAAGAATAAAAAATGGAAAGAATATATTTACTAATTTGATTTATGGTGATGAGCTTATTGAAATTGGTAATTGGCGAAAACAATTATATGCGGAGTCATTGGGTAAAAAGGCCAAAGGTGTTTTACCTGTAGTATCTGAAATGCCAAAAGACCAGCACAGTCTTTTACAATTATATCTAGATGGACCCAAAAATATTTTTTTTGAAATTATGGGAATGGAATACTCAAAAATGAATTTGATTAATATCACACTTTCAAATCACCTTGATGCTATGAGTAAAGCGTTATCAAAGATAAATGAGAATACTAATAAATATATTTTTAAAGATAAAGATATAAGTAAGATCGGCCATTTTTTTGGATCAGAAATGTTAAGGGTTATCTATCTTGCTGAATTATTAGAAGTTGACCCATTTACTCAAGATGCAGTTGATATTCAAAAGGGTTATTTAAATTAATTTAAAAAAACTAAATTTAGAATTACCTAATTCTTTTTCACGTAAAAGTATTATTTCTGAGAGTTCGATGTGTTTAGATTTTTTTTCTTCCTCTAAGATTATTATACTGTCTTTTTCTAATAAGTTTTTTTTAATAATATTTTTAATTGCTCTGAGTCCAAGATTTTTCCCATACGGTGGATCTATATAAGCAAGATTGAACTTTGTAGTTTCAGAATACTCTTCAAATGAACAAGCATTTTCAGATATAACAGCTATCTTTTCTAAATACCCTAGCTTATTTGCGCTTTTATAAATTATATCTATCATTTGTTGATTGTTCTCTACCATGGTTGCGTGTTTAGCACCACGTGACAAAGCTTCAAAGCTAAATGAACCAGTGCCAGCGAAAAGATCAATTACTTTTGCTTCTTCAAGACTAAAATTAATTTTTACCAATTCTTTTCCATGCGTTAAAAGATTAAAAATGGTTTCCCTATTTTTGTCTGAAAGTGGTCTTACATCTTTACTTTTAAAGCTAAATATTGAATGACCTTTTCTTTCTCCGCTAATAATTCTCATTTTGAGTAACTTTTTTTATTTCCCCTTTTTTCAAACTTCCAAGCTTAAATTCCCCATAAGTTATTCTAATTAATCTTGTGACTGTAATATTTAAAGAATCAAAAATATTTCTAATTTCTTTATTTTTACCTTCAGTAAGTGTCATTTTTATCCATGAGTAAGTATTTGTTTTGCTAATGAATGATGCTTTTATAGGTTTATATTTAATTTTTTTATACGTATAACCCCTTAATAAAGTATTAATAAATTTATTATCAATAAAACCTTGTATTTTTACCTTATAAACCCTTTCAAAATTATTTTTGGGTAATTCCATCTTTCTTTTGAAGCTACCGCTGTTAGTCAATAGTAATAGTCCCTCTGAATTGTAATCAAGTCGTCCAATTGAAATTAAATTATGATTTTTTTTAGGTATATATTCATAGATAGTTTTGCGATTTTTTGGATCTGATTTTGTTACCAAGCATCCTCTTGGTTTGTTGAAAATATATATATCATTTAATTGCTGATCAGATTTTAAGTTAATATGTTTATTGTCTATTTTTACAATACTGTTGATACTTATTTGAACTCCTTGCTTTGTCACCAATTCGTTATCAACTACAACTCTTTGCTCATCGATGAGTTTATCTATTTCTCTTCTCGAAAAGTTAGTTGACTGTGCTAATAATTTATTAATTCTTACTAATTTTTGTTGTCTCAAAGTAGGCATGATTTAGGATTGCTTATATTAATTAAATATTTATGACACAAAATAAATTCATGGCAATGGCAATTGAGGAGGCAAAAAAAGGCTTAAAAATTGGTGAAATACCAATTGGATGCGTTATCACTAACAAGGAAGATAAAGTTTTAGCCCGGTCCCATAATTCAGTGGTTAGCAGAAAAGACCCAGTAGGCCATGCTGAACTAAACGCTATAAGAGAGGCGTGTGAAATGGTTAACTCTGATAGATTGGTTGATTGTAATATTTACGTGACTTTAGAGCCATGTATTATGTGTGCTAGCGCTATATCAAAAGCTAAGCTTAAGAGGTTGTATTATGGTGCAGATGATTTAAAATATGGCTCGATAAATGGTAACTTAAATTTTTTTATATCAAAAAATTGTAATCATTTGCCAGAAATTTATGATAATATTTCAAAAACTGACTGTGAAAACTTAATAAATAATTTTTTTAAAGGTAAAAGATAATGAACATATCTCCAAAAGCAAAAGAAACTACGGATAGATTGAATAATTTTATGGATAAGCACGTTTATCCAAACAACGAAACATATCATAGTCAGATCGAAAATTTTGGAGCTGACAGATGGCAGGTGGTGCCGGTGATTGAAGATCTTAAAAAGGAAGCAAAAAAAGAAGACCTTTGGAATTTATTTTTACCTGAAAGTGACTATGGGCATGGCCTTACAAACGCAGAGTATGCGCCAATGTGTGAAATCATGGGGAGAGCTATGTGGTCTGCGGAAGTTTTCAATTGTTCTGCTCCTGATACCGGTAATATGGAAGTATTAGTTCGATATGGAACAGATGAACAAAAAGAAAAGTACTTAAAGCCATTGTTAGAAGGTGAGATACGCTCTGCTTTTGCCATGACAGAGCCTGCAGTCGCTTCATCAGACGCAACAAATATTGAAAGTGAAATAAAAAAAGAAGGAAATCAATATGTCCTTAATGGAACAAAATGGTGGACTTCTGGTGCAATGGATCCAAGGTGCCAATTTTTTATCTTTATGGGAAAAACAGATCCAGATAATCCTGACAGGCATAAGCAACAATCTATGATACTGGTTGATAAGGACACGCCAGGTATCAAAATAAAGAGACATTTGCCTGTCTTTGGTTTTGACGATGCTCCTCACGGACATGCTGAAGTTGAATTTAAAGACGTCAAAGTTCCTCCAGAAAATATGCTTTTAGGCGAAGGCAGAGGATTTGAAATTGCACAGGGTAGGTTGGGACCTGGACGAATTCACCATTGTATGAGAACCATTGGTCTTGCTGAAGTTGCACTTGAAGCAATGTGTAAAAGATTAATGAGCAGAAAGGCCTTTGGCAAAGAAGTGGTAAGGCACTCTGTCTGGCAAGAGAGAATTGCTGATGCTAGAATTAATATTGAGATGACTAGACTACTAACATTAAAAGCTGCAACTATGATGGATGAAGTAGGAAACAAAGTTGCAAAAAATGAGATAGCCATGATTAAAGTAGCTGCACCAAATATGGCATTAAAAATTATTGATGATGCAATTCAAGCGTTTGGAGGAGCTGGAGTTACAACAGACCCACACTTAGCACAAGCTTATGCAGGAATGAGAACTCTGCGATTAGCAGACGGGCCAGATGAAGTGCATAGACTCTCAATTGCAAGAAATGAATTAAAAAAATACTTATAATTGTGATAAAAAAGAAGAAAACCTACCAGAAAGATAATTACGGTAGATACGTTAAGTCACACGAATTTGACCACTATTGGGATGAGTACCACAATCTGGAAGATATTTCGATGAAAGAGTCAATAAGACAGAGGAAAGAGCGAGAAAAAAATATAAAAAACTCTAAATAGTTTTATCCAAAAACCCTATTAATTTTCTTACCTCTTCTATGCTATTGTAATGAACCATAGAGACTCTAACTACCCCATCATTTGGCTCAATGCCCAAACCCTGCAAACATCTCCAGGCATAAAATTCACCATTTCTAATGCCAATATTATTTCTTCCAGCCTCTTGGGCTACATGCAATGAGCTTTTATCTTTAACAGTGAATGATACAGTTGGCATACGATCAGATCTAGCATGTGTTTGTTTGCCAATCATTCGAATATTTTTTTTTGATTTGAGGAATTCAATCAGTTCTTTCATTAATACCTCTTCATGTTTGGATATCAATTCAAAAACTTTTTTACCTTTGTGATTAAGATCTAAATTATTTTCGCCAAAATGATGATCATATAAAGTTTCGTAGTAGTCAGTTATACCTGACAAACATCCAAGTTCCTCATGATTAGGACCACCTGGATTAAGAGTATATGGAACACTTCCTTCTAAGAATTCATGATTAAGATTTTTTGTTTCAAGTAATAAATCTCTCTTGCCATATAATAGTGCTAAATGTGGTCCATATGTTTTGTATAGGCTAAAACCATAGAAATCTATATCGAGATCTTTTAAATCTGCAATATCATGTGCCATGTAAGCTACACCGTCTCCAACAACTTTGATATTATTCTGATGCGCCAATGTAATGATATCTTTTAGATTATTAATTGATGCAACAACATTAGATGTATGACAGACACAGATAAATTTTGTTTTTTCTGATATAAGATTTTTTAATTCATTCAATTCTAGTTCAGCTGAGTCAGGGTTAAACTTCCATTCATTTATTTTGATGCCGTGTTCTGATAATTTTCTCCACGCACCAATATTTGCTTCATGATCTTGATTTGTGACTATGATTTCATCCCCATCGTTAAGCCACGATCTCACAGCATTAGATAGTAAAAACATATTCATCGTTGTAGATGGTCCAATTATAAATTCATCATTATTGATATTAAGGAGTTCAGCAATTTTGCTTATGCTATTATCCATTTCGTTACCTGCTTCAATCGACGGACCGAAGTCGCCATACGGCTGTACTTTTTTAGTCGTCATAAAATCATTTAATTTTTCAATAACCTGTTTTGGCACATACGTACCACCAGCATTCTCAAAAAATGCAAAGTTCGAAGTTTTAGGGTTTTGAAAAACAGGGAATTGTTCTCTTACAAAATCTATATCCAGCTCTGTCATATTAATTATTTTGCTGCCTCTTCCACAATATTCCAGCCTAATTTTCCTAATATTGGAACAAAGCTCTCATAGTTTTTGGCCTCTGAACTTGAGGCTGTCCCATCTCTAACTCTACCAACAATTCCTTGCGCAATGCCAGCCAAGCGGAAAATGTTATATGCCATATAAAAATCCCAGTTTTCAATTTTACTTCTGCCTGTTTTTTTGTAATACATTTCAGCGTACTCATGTTCAGAGGGAATATTAAGCTCTTCTAAGTTTGATCCCATCATTCCAAGACCCTTTGCTGCAGCAGGCAGTCGCCATGACATCATGTGATAAGTAAAATCCGCTATAGGATTGCCGAGTGTAGATAGCTCCCAATCAAGTATAGCCATAACTTTATTATTTTGTTTATCAAATATCATATTATCAAGACGAAAGTCTCCATGTACAATTGTAGTTTCATTATCTTCAGGAATATTTATTGGCAACCATTCAATTAAATTATCCATTTCATTGATTTTTTGTGTTTCAGAGTCTTTATACTGTTTGGTCCAACGATGAATTTGTCTTGCCATGTAATTTTCGTGTTTTCCATATTCACCTAGCCCAATTTTTTGAAAATCAACGTTGTGAAGTTTCGCAATCGTATCATTCATCGATAGGTAAATTTCACGGCGTTGGTTATTATCTGAATCTGGCAATAAAAGTTCCCAATATATGTTTCCATCAACATGATCCATTAAAAAAAATTGTGTTCCAATGACGTTTTCATCTTCACAAAAACAATAAGTTTCAGGAACCGGTACATCAGTCTTGCCAAGTGCAGTGATAACTTTATATTCTCTGTCTACAGCATGTGCAGATTTTAGTAATTTTCCAGGAGGTTTACGCCTTAAGACATAGTTTTTTGTTTTATCCCCAATCAAATAAGTAGGATTGGATTGCCCGCCTTTAAATTGCTTTATACTTACAATATCAAACTCACTTCCAATTATTTTTTTTAAGTAATCATTGAGATTATCACTATTAAAAACTAACTTTTCATCAACCTCCTTAGTACCAGAAAATATTTTGTCACGAGTAGTCATTTAATTGCCTTTTTTCCTATATCTCTTCTGTAATAACCATCTGGCCAATCCAGCTGACCGATGTAAGCATAAATCATATTAAGAGCATCTCTTAGATTTTTATTTTTTGCTGTTACGGAAAGAACTCTACCTCCGTTCGCTAAAAGGTTATTTCCATCATGTTTTGTTCCTGCGTGGAATACTTGAAATAGATCATTACTCTCAAAATTTTCATAGCCAATAATTTTTGTATTTTTTTTATAGTTGCCTGGATAACCTTTTGCTGCTACAACCACTGTAGCACAATTATCATCTTCCCATTCCAATTTAGCTTTACTTAGACTGCCTTCCAAGCAATTAAGAATTAATTTAATTAAATCATTTTTCATTCTAAGCATTAATACCTGACACTCTGGATCACCAAATCTAATATTATATTCAACCAATCGGGCATAACCATCCTTAATCATTAATCCAGCATAGAGAATACCTTTATAAGGATGTCCATTTTTTTTAAGAGCTTTTAGAGTGGGTGTAATAATTTCCCTATCTACTTGTTCTTTTATTTTAGGTGTAAAAATTGGCGCAGGTGAATATGCTCCCATTCCGCCAGTGTTAGGCCCTGTATCATTTTCACCTATTCTTTTATGATCTTGGGCACTTTCTAATGAAACAAAATCTTCACCATCACAACAAACAAAATAACTCGCTTCTTCACCATCCATAAATTCTTCAATAACTACATCCATATTTGCCCCAAACTTCTCATCAAAAATGTCATTTATTGCTTGTTCTGCAATTTTCTTCGTGTCCGCAACGGTAACGCCTTTTCCAGCCGCTAGACCATCAGCTTTAATTACAATAGGTAAAGGCTGTACATTTAAATAGTCTATAGCTTCTTTTCTATTATCAAATCGAGCAAAATCAGCTGTTGGTATTGTATTTTGTTTGCAAAGATCTTTCATAAAGCCTTTAGATCCTTCTAACTGCGATGCATACTTATCAGGTCCAAAGATTTTTATTTCTGTCTCTCTAAAAAAATCAACAATCCCTGCGACTAATGGCACTTCAGGGCCGACAATGACTAATTCTATCATTTTACTTTTACAGAAGTCGTATATTTTCTTAAAATCTGTTTGATCAATTTGTTCACATTCAGCAAGTTGACTTATTCCGTAGTTTCCAGGTATTGCATAAATAGATGAAACCAGAGAGCTCTTAGATATCAAGTAACATAACGCATGCTCACGAGCCCCACTGCCAATCACTAAAATTTTCATAAAGTATATTTTTGATTTTCTTGTTATATTAGCACATAAATATTTAAATTAAATGGTAAGAGAGAACATCAAAGAATATACAGTTACTGAAATTTCAGCCTCAATTAAAGAGACCCTTGAGGATAACTTTGGCTATGTGAAAGTTCGTGGAGAAGTATCTGGTTTAAGCAAGCCAGCATCAGGCCATGTATATCTTAACCTTAAAGATGAAAATGCAATTATAAAAGCGATTGCATGGAGAAGCACTTTGGCAAAACTAAGCTTTATGCCAGATGAAGGCCTTGAAGTAATTTGCTCAGGGAGACTTACAACTGGGTATTCTGATAGATACCCTGGAAGATCGGATTATTCTATTATTATAGACTCAATTGTTCCAGCGGGAGAGGGTGCACTAATGGCATTGCTTGAACAAAGAAAGAAAAAATTAATGTCTGAGGGTATTTTTGATCAAGATCACAAAAAGCCTCTTCCATTGTATCCTGAAACAATTGGTATTATTACTTCACCAACAGGAGCAGTTATAAAAGATATTATTCATAGACTTGACGATAGATTTCCGTGTGATGTTATTCTTTGGCCAGTTCCTGTTCAAGGAGATGATGCTGCACATTTAATAGCAGATGCTTTAAACGGGTTTAATAATTTTCTAAAAGGCGGCGAATTTAAAGTTCCAGATTTAATTATTGTAGCCCGAGGTGGAGGGAGCATAGAAGATCTCTGGGCATTTAATGAGGAAATTGTTGTAAGAGCTGTATTCGCAAGTGAAATACCTGTTTTATCAGCTGTTGGACATGAAACAGATACGACACTTATTGATTTTGTGTCTGATCTCAGAGCACCAACTCCAACCGCAGCAGCAGAGTTGTGTACACCTAATAAAGATGAGCTTTTAATCAATTTAAAAGACCTTCAAAAAGACCTTCGTGACTCAATTAATATTAATTTAGAAAATAAATTAAGTTCATTTATAAATCTTAGTGATAAGTTGCCAGTCTCTTTGAAATTATTTATTAAAAGCCTGTTATCAGAATTTAAAGAAATTACTCAGTCACTTAACTATCGTATTTTAGAGGAACAAGTAAATAATTTTCAACAAAAACTAATTTCAAAATTTGATAAATTAAATAGTTCTACAAACTTATTTTTAGAAAATATGCGCAATCAAATTAATTATAATGAAAAGTTATTAGAAAGTATGAGTTATAAGTCAGTCTTAAATCGAGGGTACTCTGTTACAAAAAACTTAAAAAATAGAGTTATAAAATCTAAAAAAGATATAGAAAACGATACAAACATAATTATTGAAACAAGCTTTGCAAAAATTTCTGCTGAAGTGAAGGAAGTTAAAGATGAATAATTTTGGGACAAAAGCTGAAATTGTTCTTAATCATGGTCATTTTCAAGTTAAGACACCCGGTGATTTTGTGGAATGTTCAATAACGGGAGAAAAAATTACACTTGAAAATCTTAAGTATTGGAACGTAGAGCTTCAAGAAGTCTATGCATCACCTGAAGTTGCACTTAACAGATATAAAGAGCTGAATGGTCTTAATTAATAGAGTTTTTATTCTTTTATTTTGTTTTAACGTATGCGCGTTTTCATCTGAACTTTCTAAAAATTTTCCACAAGGAAGTCTTGTTATAGGTCAAAACAAAGAAGCAAATGAGATCTTTGTTGATGGAGAGCCGATTAAAATCAGTCATGATGGATACTATGTTTTCCCAATATCTCGAGAGCAGATAGAACCAATAAATGTTACGTACAGCAACAGTGATGGTATTTTCTTAATCCATCAAATATCTATCGAAAAAAAAGATTATGATATTCAAAGAATTGATGGCTTACCTGAACAGATGGTTACGCCTCTTGATGATAATATCATAAAGCGAATTATTGCTGAAAATGAAGTAATAAAAGAAGCGAAGAAATTAGACAAGGATTTGACATATTTTAAGGAAGAATTTATTCAACCAACAACCGGCATTATCAGTGGAGTTTTCGGCAGCCAGAGAATTCTTAATGGTAAAGCAAAAAGCCCACATAGGGGTATTGATATTGCTGCTGATGAAGGAACACCCGTAATGTCTTGTAATGAAGGAATAGTCATTCACGCTGAGAGCGATTTATATTATACCGGAGGCACAATAATCATTGATCATGGTCATGGAGTAAAATCTATTTATGCCCACTTGTCTTCTGTAAATGTTGCAGTGAATCAAAAAGTTAGCAAAAAAGATATAATAGGCAAAGTAGGATCAACAGGCAGGTCGACGGGACCACATCTACATTGGGGTGTGATGGTTTTTAATACTTATGTTGATCCACTTTTGTTATTAGAAAATTAAATAAAATCAGTCTAGTTTCCACCTATTATGAAACCAAAAATATTGTTCCGGGTATTTCTTAATCATGCTTTCATAATAAGCAATAATTATCTCTGATATTTTCTCTACGTTATCTGAAGTATTTTTATAATCGCTGGCATGTATTGATTGATGAATTTCAAATTCAAATTTTCCATCATTTTTTCGTATAGGCCATCCTAAGAATATTTTACATCCAGATTTTAGGGCAAGTTGCGCAGGTAAAGATGAAAACTTCATTCTCTTTCCAAAGAAATTAAGGTTAATACCTGACGATAATCGAAGATCAGCTAACAGAGCAATTGACTCACCATTTTTAAAATTATTAAGTAATTGTTTTGTACCTATTCTGTTTTTACTTAAACATCTAAGACTATATTTGTCTCTAAGATTCTTTAAAACAAAATTAATTAGAGGATTGTTAGGTTCTCTAACAATCGCAGATGTTCGATGCATCGTTTTTCTTATAGACATTCCTGGTATTTCCCAATTTGAATTATGAGCAGATATGATGATTGATCTTTCGCTACCCGAGAAGGCTTCTCTGTAAAGATCATTTTCAATTATATTAATTTTATCTTTTAATATTTGTTTGAGATGTGAATATTCAGCAATAGTATAGCCCAAATTCTCCCATACTTTTTTTGCTTTAGTATTAATCCATTTTTCATCTTGATCTTTAAAAGCAATTCTTAAATTTTTTTTAACTAATTTATTAATTGAAAATAAAGGGCCTAAGCTTGTTGTTACGCTTACGCCTAGTTTTCTCGCAACAGAAAGAGGTAGTAATTTGAATATATAATAGAATATAGCAAATAGAATAAATTCAGATGGATATCTAATATATCTTTTTATAAAAATCTTCATACGTATCAATTAACCAGCTTATGCATGAATTTGTCTATGTTAGGTAATTTTATCTCCACTTTTAAACATTCAATTCCTTTTCTTTTTTCTTCAGGAATTCTAACGAAATCTTTTTCAGTAGTAATGAGGGAAAGGTTATTTTCTGAAGCTATTTTTTTAAGATTATTTAGTTCACCTTCTGTATAAAAATGATGATCAGCAAATTCAAATGTTTTAGGTACATTACAATTATTATTGATAAGAGTATCAAAGAAGCTTTGATTGTTGCCAATACCACTAAAGGCTAAATATTTTTTATTTTTATCGATATATAATGGTTCAATTGAAGCGGTGAGAGTATCAATTTCTATATCATTATATATACTTTTTATTTTTGTTTTATCATTACCAACAATGATTAAAAATTGAGCTCTTTTTAATGCAGGCTTAATCAATTCTCTTAATGGTCCGGCCGGTAAACATAATTTGTTTCCAAAACCACGCTCCCCATTGACCATCAAAATATTTTTATCTTTAAAAAGAGACTTATCTTGGAAACCATCATCAAGTAAAATAAAATCAGGATTGATATCATTTAAAATTTTAGTTACAGCTAACATTCGATTTGTTGAAATATAAGTAGGTACATGATTTGAAAAAAGAATTGCCTCATCGCCCACCAAAGTTGCCAAGTCATTTGGGGATACTTTTTTAAATTTATGTTTTTTACCACCATATCCTTTTAATAATACACAAATATTTTTTTCTTTATTTTTGAAATGCTTGATAATCTCTAAAAGAGTTGAGGTCTTTCCAGTACCTCCTACGTTTATATTTCCAACACATAAAATT
>CABZCR010000015.1 GCA_902524285.1 uncultured Pelagibacteraceae bacterium
GTTAAAAAACCTATTACTGGAGGAAAAATTACCAAGCTATCTATATTTTGAATTAAGCTCTCTTTCGATATAATTTCGTATTGTCTTCTCAAGCTTATCAGTTTCATTATCATAAAAATGATTAGCTCCAGTGATCTCTTCATAATCGACAGTTATATTTTTTTGAGATTTAAGCTTTTCTGCAAGTCTTGAAGTCTCTTCAGGTGGCACCAAGTCATCTTTTTTACCTTGAACTATTAAGCCTGACGCAGGACATGGTGCTAAAAAATTAAAATCATATAAATTTGGTTGAGGTGAGATACTTATAAATCTTGTTATCTCTGGTCTTCTCATCAACAACTGCATGCAAAGTAATGCGCCAAAAGAGAAGCCTGCAACCCAACATTGGTTTGTATTTGGATTTTGCCTTTGGATCCAATCTAGTCCTGCAGCGGCATCAGCAAGTTCACCTAAACCATTATCAAATTTTCCTTCACTTTTACCGACACCAGAAAGAAAAATTTTTTGATTATCTATTTTTTTTAAATTATCAATTATCGCATAAGCAGTAAATGCAGATAAAGTAGCGCATGCATCATAAAAGTTTATTTTTAATACTGAGTTAAATGAAAAATAATTTCGATCAAGAGATTTGGGGGGATTTTTTATAAAAAATTTGTCATTTAGAAGTTGACTTAAAATGCTTTTATTAATTTTACCTCGAGAAGAATAAGCTCCATTATTATCATAAGGTTTGTTCTTTTTTAAATGTACAAATTGGTCTAAAAGGCACATTCCTGGTCCAATATCATAAGCTGTTAACTTGCCTCTATTGTTCAATATGGAAATATTAGATATGCCTCCAATATTAATAAAGGAACAAGGTTTTTTAATTTTTAGTTTATTAATTAAAAGCTTATGAAATATTGGTACTAATGGAGCTCCCTCTCCACCGTTCAAAAGATCATCTTGCCTGAAATCAGTTACAACAGTCTTGTTGGTCTTTTCTGCTATATACGAACTATTACACAACTGAATCGATGATTTATTTTTAGATGAATGAAAAATAGTTTGACCATGCAATGCAATAAGATCAACTTTTCTGATTTTATTAGATTTTATGAATTTTCTTATGGCATTTACATAATCTTCACTGACTAAATTTTCACACTCACTTATATTTGCCATGCTATTTTTATTTTTTGTAAAGTTGTTCACAAGAAAATAGAGGGACTCTCTTGTTGAGTCCCTAAACTTAAATAAAGATGAGCAATTATGAGTAAATATGCTTTTTCCGTCAGAACTTACGTATGAAACATCGATTCCATCTAATGAAGTACCGCTCATAATGCCAATTGCGTGAAGTTTATTATTGCTCATATATTTTGTATAATTAGTCTAAATAATTTATACATTACTGAATATAGAAAATGACACTTATTGAAGAACTCAAATACCGCGGTTTCTTACATCAATGTACTGATGAGGAGTCTCTAAACAAAAAATTAAAATCTGAAAATATTACATTTTACATAGGTTTCGATTGTACGGCTAAATCATTGCATATAGGCAGCTTAATACAGATAATGATAATGCGCCTATTTCAAAAATACGGTCATACCCCAATAATATTAATTGGTACAGGAACTACCCGCATTGGTGATCCTTCTGGTAAAGATGAAACTAGAAAAATACTTACTGACGATGAAATAAAAAATAATGCAAACAATCTTAAAACTGTTTTTGATAAATATTTATCTTTTAATAATGAAGAAAATAAAGCGTTAGTAATGGATAATGCAGATTGGTTAGATAAGCTTAGTTATGTAGATTTTTTAAGAAAATTTGGGAAGCATTTTACAATAAATAAAATGTTAACATTTGATAGTGTAAAAATACGTCTTGAAAGAGAACAGTCTCTCAGTTTTGTAGAGTTTAATTATATGATATTTCAAGCTTATGACTTCTATGAGCTTAATAATCGAAATTCGTGCACCTTACAGATTGGAGGCTCTGATCAATGGGGGAATATTGTAAATGGAGTGGAGCTTATAAGAAGAGTAAATGGCAAAGAAGTTTTTGGACTCACAACTCCACTTCTCACTAATTCTAACGGTGATAAAATGGGTAAAACAGCTGATGGAGCAATATGGCTTAATGATGACCTTCTATCAGCTTACGATTACTGGCAGTTTTGGAGAAACGTAGACGACAGAGACGTAATTCGTTTCATGAAACTTTTCACAGATTTGAGCAAAGAACAAATAGACAGTCATGAACAAAACTCATCAAAAAATATAAATGATTTAAAGATAATACTAGCAAATGAGGTAACTGCTATGCTGCATGGAATTGAAAAATCAAAAAAAGCTGAACAAGTAGCAAAACAAATATTTGAAAACAAAAGCCTATCTGAAGATATGCCTACTCTTAATTTAAGCAATAAAGATGCACAAAATGGTGTGCTATTATCAGATCTTATCGTTCAAATGAAATATGCTAACTCGAAGTCTGAAAGTAGAAAATTGATACGTGGAAAAGGTGTGAAATTAAACGGAGAAATAGTTGAAAACGAGCTTCAATTGCTAAACTTTGATCAAATTACACAGTTTGAGAATGTAATAAGTGTTGGTAAGAAAAAATACTTTAAAGTGATTATTGGATAGTAGAGCTGTTTTCAATAGCTTCTATTGCTCTTTCTATTATTCTAGGCTTAATTATAGTTAATGGATTAGACTCTACTTCGGGATAATCAGACGAGCCTGTCATTAAAAAATCAATTGAAAACATTCCTTCACCTTCACCTCCTACAATTATTGGTCCCAAAATAGGTAATTTCTGAATAATTGCGTTTACAAGATGCATAGGACTTATTTCTCCCTTCATATTAATAACTTTTTCTTTTCTATCAATATTGCCATCCATTATTAGACCCAAGCTATCACTAACAGCAAAAGCTTCAATTTGATCAAATTTATTTTCTGTTTCTATATAGTTAATTTCTCCATAGCCAAAGCGAATTCCCTCTTCACCCTCAGCGATGCTAACTAAACCAGAGATTGAAGGTAGAGATAACAATTTGAGAGATGCCGGTGTATTTGTTAATACAAAATCATTTAAATTAATTTTTACATCCGCTGCTTGCGTATTTAAATTTCTTATTGAAGTCATTTCAAACTCTCCGTCACTTAATAGCTTTTTCGCAGGGTGGCTATTGTTTACAAAATGTGTGATATCACTTGAATTAATAATATTAACATCAATATTATCGTTTTTTTCTCTTGAATAGTTTAAATCGTGCCCCATGAAAGACGCATGGCTGTTTACGGTTAAAATTGAGCCTTGTTTCTCAATATCCGCTTTAAAATCATTTACTCTTACTGATCCAGCAAAAATTACTTCATTAGTATTAATTGAATAATTTTCCCTATTTAAATAATAAACTCTGTCTTTTTTCTTCGTTTCGACTTTATTCGCAGACAGATCAATGATATCGCCTCTAATTTTTAGATTTAAGACTCGCTCTGATAAATCCCCTGAGAGATTTAACTTAACATTTGAATTATTATTAATTGAAAAATCTTCTAAAAAAATATGATTAGTTTTAGTTATTTTTATTCTACCATTAAAATCAATTTCACTATCGAGCGAGTCAAATGTTATTAAACTATCATTGAGTGCATTTGTGTCGCCTTGAAATTGAATTTTCAAACTTGTTTCATTATTTTTGTTTAAATTAATTTGTCTTATAAAGGCTGTTGTATCTGATAAATTTATTAGTCCCTTAAATAAGGGGTTTGGAGTTTCTAAATTTTCAATTTCAATATAATAATTTACAGGTCCTGATATAAAATTAGGATTTTCATTATCATCAAAAATAAAGTTTGTGTTTAATTTTCCAGATGAGGCAACATATAAATTTTTAAGAGACTCGATTATGTTATTTGAAGTCGGATCAATATTAAAATTAAGCGTTATATCATTATTCTCATTTAAATTTTGTTGAAGAAAACTGCTTACACGGTCAGTTCTAGTCTCTCGTGATAGAATACTATTTTGCAAATAGTTTATTGCAGCATCTTTATGAATGCTCGTCACCAAATTAATATTTGCATTGTTTAAGTCGTAGTTTAACTTAAAAAAACTACCCTTTTTAAGAATTAATTGATCATTTTTAAAATGATTTATATCGATTACATATTTCTCTTTATCATTATAAAAATCTAAATCATAATTTGTTACATCACCAAAGTTTTGATAAAATTTATCATTGGGCATTAATGTATTTAATTCATAGATCCCTGATATATTAAGATATAAATTTCTGATAGCAGAATTTATTATATTTCTTTCCTCATAATCAAAGTTTGTCTCAAGTAAAATAGATTGCCAGCCTTTAAAACTATTTATAAATGGATATATTTGACTTTCATTATTTAAATTAAGAATATTTATTAATGAATCTTTTTTTGAATTAATATCAAGTTTTGTTTTAATATTTTTGTACTTAGGGTTGTATTGTATAAAACTTTTTTCATTAATGTAAAAATAGTCTCCACTAAATTTTAAAATATTTATTTGCTGATTAGCTGGAATAAATTCAAAATTTGTTTGAAAATTTTCTTTATTTATTGAGAGATTTGATGACATTAAACTCTTAGAGTCAAAAATTTTAAGAATAGAATTTGTATGAATTAATATGTTGTTATCGAATGACTCAAAATTGAGAGCATACTGCTTTGACTTAAAATCAATTTCTTTGAAAGAAACAACTACTCTATCAAGCTCATCATATTCCATATTAAAGTTATTGATGAATATTTGATAATCATTACTAGATATATTGATTTTTTCAGATGTAATTTTATTTTTTTCATCTATCGAAAATGTAATAAGATTGAATAAATTAAAGTCCCAACTAGTTAAACTTGTCTCTAATACCAAACCATTTGCGTCACTAATTTGAATTTTTTCTATTTCTAAATAAAACCCCTTTTCACTGGATCTTTTAAGAACAATATTTTCCACATCTGTATCAAAAGAATAATTTAGTTTCAGTTCATCTGATATTCTTTCTCCAAAGATATTAAGGTTTAATCCTCCAAATGAAGCTTTGATTGAAACAAATGAAATAAGAAGAAAGATCAATACAAATATTGATATAATTATATAAATAGATATTTTTATATTCTTACTCATACTTTATTTTATGTTTGAGAAAATTAATTTATCAATTTCACCGTCTAAGACTGCATCTGGATCACTGTCTTCATATTCACTTCTTAGATCCTTCACCATCCTATATGGATGCAAAACATAAGACCTTATTTGATTACCCCAGCCAATATCAGATTTTTTATCCTCAGAAGCTTTTTTTTCAGACTCAATTTTTTGCATTTCCATTTCATATAATTTTGATTTAAGAAGATTGATTGCTGTTGCCTTATTTTTATGTTGAGATCTTTCGTTTTGACATTGAACAACAATACCTGTTGGGATGTGTGTTATTCTTATCGCGCTATCGGTCGTATTTACATGTTGACCTCCCGCTCCTGATGCCCTGAAAGTATCTATTCTCATATCTTTTTCTTGAAGATTAATTTCAATAGTTTCATCAACATACGGTGATATCCATACTGATGAAAAACTAGTGTGCCTTCTTGAATTTGAATCAAATGGTGAAATTCTTACCAAACGATGGATACCGGACTCTCTTTTTAAATATCCAAATGCATATTTGCCCTCTACTAAAACTGTACATGATTTGATACCTGCCTCTTCACCAAATGCCTCATACACTATTTTGAATTGAAATTTTTTTCTTTCTGACCAGCGCATGTACATTCTTTGTAACATTTGCGCCCAATCTTGACTTTCAGTTCCTCCGGCTCCAGCATGTATTTCCAAATAACAACTATTCGAATCAGCTTCACCGTTAAATTGCATTTGAAACTCAGACTTCTCTAAGTCGCTTAAAAGTTCTTTCAGCGTGTTATTACACTCGTTGATCATCAATTGATCACTTTCCTCAGTTGCAAGATTAAAATAATCCCTAACTTCAGTTATTTTCTTTTCAAAATCAGAGATTAGTTTGATGTTTTGGTCTAATTCACTTATTTCGACCATTATTTTTTTGGCCTTTTCATTGTCTGACCAAAAATTTTCTTCTTCACTTAGAGCTTTTAATTTAAATGATTGCTTTTGTAAATTTTCTAAGTCAAAGATGACTCCGTACAAAATCAAGTTTTTTATTTGCTTTAGCTAATAAATTTAAGAAATCATTTTCCATAACTAATAAATTACATACTCCTCCATAACTTCATCTGCAACCTCAATTATTTGGAAGCCCTCAGAACCAACAAGAATTTCACCACTGCTTACAAGGTTATCATTTTTACTGAATGCTTCATAGACACTTTCAATGCTATTAAAATTACTCGCTATTTCTCCTGTATCATAATTGATTTTAATTAACTCAATTCCATTAGGAATAGTGAAAGGTAAAATTGGCTTTTCTTGATAATAATTTTTTACAAAATCACGAAAAATTGGTACGGCAACTGATGATCCTGTTTCTCTTTTGCCAAGTGATTTAGGTTTATCAAACCCTGCATATACACCGATAATTAAATCTGAAGTAAATCCAATAAACCAAGCATCTGTATTATTATTTGTTGTCCCAGTTTTACCGGCTATTTCTATTCCATCAATTTTTGTTTTTCTTCCAGTGCCCCTATCAACAGCTCCTTTTAAAATAGAAACCATTTGATAGGATTTAGCTTCATCAAATATGCTTTCGGATGAATTAACAAGTTTTGGCATCGGATTTTCCTCGATGTACGGCTCGTCACAATTAGTACATGCTGCAAAATTTTCTAAAAAAATATTCTTACCTCTTCTGTCTTGAATTCTATCAATAAGACTTGGTTCTACTTTCTTTCCTCCATTTACAAAAGAAGCATAGGCCGCAGTAAGATCAATAAGGGATGTTTCTCCTGCACCAAGAGCCATCGAAAGAACGTTAGGCATATTCTCCATTACCCCTGTCCTGTTTGCAATTTCTGCAACCTTTTCCATTCCCAAATATTGAGCTATTCTTATCGTCATTAAATTCCGAGAATTTTCTATTCCTTTCCTTAAAGTTGAAGGCCCATAAAATTTCTTACCATAATTTTCAGGCTTCCATTTACCTAATTCTGAACCCTGATCAACAACAAAGGGAGCGTCCAAAATCAAACTATTGGGCTGTAATCCGTTTTCTAAAGCAGACATATAAACAAATGGTTTAAATGATGAACCAGGTTGTCGCTTGGCTTGTATGACTCTATTAAAATTAGATTTATTGAAATCAAATCCGCCCGATAACCCAAAAACTCTTCCTGTATAAGGGTCCATAACAATAATACCTCCGTTAATTTTTGGAATTTGCTCTAAGCTGTAACTTTGTTGATTATCACTTGAAACGTAAATAATATCGTTCAATTGTAGAATATCACTTACGTTGTTAATTTTAGGCCCCAAATAACCACCTGAGAGACTGGTTCTTGCCCATTTAAAGTTAACAAGTTCTGCGTGAATTTTTTTATCGTTTAAAATAACTTCAATTTGAGCATTATTATTTTTTTCATTAAATTTAATTATTTTTGCAATTAAAAAATTATGAGGAGGATTATTTTTTTTATATTTTAAGTGCCAATTATTGCTTACATCATTAGCTATTGGCCCACGAAAGCCATGCCTCTTATCGTATTGAAGCAGCCCTTTCTTCAAAGCATTATCAGCAATGATCTGAATTTCAGTATTAAGTGATGATCTGACTGACAATCCCCCATTATATAAATAATCTTCACCAAAAATTGAAATTATTTTTTTTCTTATTTCCTCTAGATAGTAATCATTTGCAAAGATTCTGTTATTTTCTTTTAAATAAGTATTAATTGGGATTTTTTTATACGAATTTAATTCATACTTATCAATGTACCCATTCATAAACATTCTATCGAGCACCCAGTTTCTTCTTTCAAATGCCATATCATAATTTCTTAGAGGATTATATCTGCTCGGTGCTTTGGGAAGTGCCGCCAAAAAAGCCATTTCATGGATATTAAGTTCACTCAGAGATTTTTTAAAATATCTATTTGATGCTGCAGCAATGCCGTAAGTTCCAGATCCAAGATAAATCTGATTTAAATAGAGTTCTAAAATTCGTTCTTTTGTTAATGTTTGTTCAATTTTTAACGCAAGAAGTCCCTCTTTAATTTTGCGATTTATACTCAATTCATCAGATAAAAGAAAATTTTTAGCAACTTGTTGAGTAATTGTTGACGCGCCCTCTGGCCTTTTCTCATTAAAGAGATTTAAAATATTTTTAACCAAAGCACGCATAATTCCCATTGGGTCAACTCCAAAATGTCTGTAAAAATTTTTATCTTCAGCAGAAATAAAAGCATTTTTTAAATCATCGGGAATGTCTTTTATTGGAATAAAGATACGATATTCTTTTGAAAATTCTTTTACAAGATCACCGTTTGACGCATGAATTCTACTCATTACATTTGGTTTGTAATTCTGCAAACTTGAGTCGTCTGGCAATTGAAATATAAAATATAAAATTATTCCAAATATTAGAAAAAATAATATGATTCCTAAGTAGGCAAATATTTTAATTGTTTGAATCATTCGCATTTCGAATAATTAAATAATAATATGGCGTTGATTTGACTTAAAATACTCAATTTTTGCCAGAAAAAACAAAAATAATAAATCATTGATTTTTGTAAATTCTAAATATATCAATACAATCATATAGTTAGATAATTATTATGATCAAAACAAACATATTCACATACAAATATTCTATGCCACTTAATGTGGTTTTTACTTTGAAAGGTTTTCTTAAATGTCACAAAAAATACTCATCGATGGCTCGAATGAGACTCAAACTCAATTTGCATTATTATCCGATAATGGATTGGAAGATTTTGAATTTGAATCAATTACTAAAAAAAATCTAAAAGGAAATATATACCTGGCCAAGGTATCAAGAATTGAAGCATCTTTACAAGCAGCATTTGTTGATATTGGTTCTGAAAAAAACGGTTTTTTAGCTTTTGGTGAAATACACCCAAATTATTTTCAAATACCCGTAGCGGATAGAGAAGCACTAATTCAAGCAGAGGCTGAAATTGAAGAGCATCATAACGAAGAAAATTTAGAAAAAAATAGTGAAAGCCAATTAGCTAATGAAGATAAGAACGATCTAAATGACTCGGAAGTAAATAGTACTAAAAATCTTATTACTAATGAAAATATTGAGCAAGTAGATAACGAAAGCGAAAAAAAACCCTACATAAGAAATAATAGCTACAACCTAAGAAGAAAACTTTATCGATCCTATAAAATTCAGGAAGTAATTAAGACAGGACAACTAATACTTGTCCAGGTAGTTAAAGAAGAAAGAGGTAATAAAGGCGCTGCTCTTACTTCATACATCTCACTAGCAGGAAAGTATTCAGTCCTTATGCCCAATTCAACCAAAACAAAAGGTATCTCTCGTAAAATTTCAATTTCAGATGACAGAAAAAAATTAAAACAAATTATTAATGACCTCAAAGTACCTGCTGAAATGGGACTAATTATTAGAACTGCTGGTCTTAATAAAACAAAAAATGAAATTAAAAAAGACTATTCAACTCTTAATAAGCTTTGGGCTCAGATAGTTAATGAGACAAAAAAAGCTATTGCTCCTGCATTGATACATGAAGAAGGAAACCTGCTTAGAAGAGTGGTACGAGATATTTACTCAAAAGAAATGAAAGAAATTTTAGTTCAAGGTAAAGAAGCGTATAAAGAGACAAAAAAGTATATGACCCAAGTTTTACCTGGTTGTTCAAAATTTGTTAAGCTTTATAAAAATAAAGAACCATTATTTACAAAGCATAGAGTAGAAAAAGAAATTATTAAGATGTTTGACACTGAAGTTAAATTAAAATCAGGTGGATACTTGGTAATAAATCCTACTGAGGCATTAGTTGCCATTGATGTAAATTCTGGTGGGGCAACAAAAGAGAGAAATATTGAAAAAACTGCCTTAAAGACAAATTTAGAAGCAGCAGATGAGATAATCAAGCAAATTAAAATTCGCGATCTATCTGGTTTAATTGTGATCGACTTTATTGATATGTATGAAATACGTAACAACCGTCAAGTTGAAAGAAAAATGAAAGAATTAATAAAAAAAGATAGAGCTAGAACACAAATCTCCAGAATTAGTCAGTTTGGACTATTGGAAATGTCAAGACAAAGATTGAGGCAGAGCTTTATAGAATGGAAAACCGAGTTAAGTCATTCTTCAATTGTTCAAAAAATCATGTACCAAATTAATGAGGAACTGAATAAATCAAAATTAAATTCTATAAGTTTAAAAATTAATCCATTTATAAAAACCTTTATAGAAAATGATTTTCAAAAGGAATTGCTTAATATAGAAAAATCAAGAAAAGTGAAAATTCATTTAATGGAGGATAATAGTTTAGTAAACACTGAAATAGTATTTGAAAATATAAGTGATAATAAAGTCAAGACAAAGGCAAAAAAGAAAATATTAAAAAAGAAAAATAAAATAATCTCAAAGAAAAACACAAAAAAGTCATTGAAAGAAAATGATAAAATTGTTGAAATAAAAACTAATAAAATAAATTCAAAAAATCAAAAAACTCAATTAAAAGAAATTAAAAACAAGAAAAAAGGCTGGTGGCAAAAATAATGAAATGTAGCACATTTCTTCTGAAAATATTATTTTTGTTAAATCTCTTTTTTTCACAGGTATCTGCTCTAGAAATTATTAGAGATACTGAATTAGAACAATTTACTTATGATATTGTATCTAATTTGCTGAAATCAGAAAATCTTGAGGCTGAAGAATTCAATATATACTTTGTTAAAAGCAATCAAATTAATGCCTTTGTAACAGGTGGAAAAAATATTTTTATAAACACAGAAACACTGATTCAAGCTGACGATTACAGAGAGTTTGCCGCTGTAATTGGACACGAGTTAGCTCATATAGTTGGGGGACATATATTTAATACATCATTAGAAATTTCAAATCTTTCTGATAAAGCCTTACCAGTATATCTTCTTGGCATTATTGGATTAATGACTGGATCTACAGATACTGGTTTAGTAGGCGTAATGGTTGGGCAGGCAAGTGTAAATGATGGTTTCGCGTTTTACTCAAGAACGCAAGAAGCTTCTGCGGATCAAGCTGCGGTAAGCATATTATGCAAAAATGGAATTGATGGAATATTTCTTATAAAATTTTTAAATAAACTTGAAAAATTAGAAATATCAAACACTAATAATAGGCAAAATTATAGATCAACACATCCGTCGACTAAAAATAGAATTACTTGGATAAGTTCATCATTAGAAAACAACAAAAACTGTGAATTTGAAGCTGATCGAAGTTTAGAGGTTCGTTTTGAACTATTAAAAGCAAAACTTCATGGTTTTACTCAACCTTACAATGAAACAGAAGCAGTCTACGGATCTTCTAAAGATATAGATTTATATGCCACAGCTGTTTCGAATTATTTTAGAGGAAATCACTCAAAATCAATTTCTAATATGGAGGAACTTATAAAAAGAAATCCTACAAATCCTTTTTATAAAGAACTAATTGGTGAAATACTTTTTGCGAATGGTGATTATAAGAATGCAACAAAATATCAAAAAGAAGCTATAAATCAGATTAGTAAAGTTAATGATTTATATTTTATGATATTGGGAAACTATTTACTAAATTTTGAGAGTTTTGATCATGCAAATGAGGCAATAACATATCTTAAAAAATCTATTAGTTTAAACCAAAAAAATGCTTATGCATGGTACCTGCTTTCAAGAGCTTATGGGCAAATTGGATTAATACCACTTGCAAATTACGCTACAGCAGAAAGATATTTTTTAACAAATGAACGTAAATTATCGTATGAATTCGCTTCAAAGGCATTAAAATATATTGAAGAAAATACGCCAGAATGGTATCGAACTAATGATTTAATAGAAATTCTAAGTCAAGGTACTTCAAATAGGTAAAAAAAATAAAAAATATGAATAAAAAAATTATACAATTCATTGATGGTCCAAATTTAAATATGTTAGGTGAAAGAGAGCCAGAAATTTATGGATCTATGACTTTGGATCAAGTTCATGAGACAGTAAGGAATTACGTCGCTCAAAACTATAAAGAAATTGATGTGAGTTTTTTTCAATCTAATTCTGAGGGTGATATTGTAGATTATATACAAAAATCAAAAAATACTGCATCTGGACTGATAATCAATGGAGGCGGATTTTCGCATACCTCAGTAGCAATATTAGATGCACTTTTAACAATAGAAATCCCAAAAATTGAAATCCATTTATCCAATTTATTTAGAAGAGAAGATTTTAGACATCACTCATATATAAGTAAAGGAGTACACGGAGTTATATGCGGATTTGGACCAAATAGCTATGTACTCGCAGTTGAAGGAATGGTTAAATTAATATAAAAAGGGTAATCTTATGAGTGATAAGTCTAAAAAAAATATTGACCCAAAACCTATAAAAGATTTAGCAAAAATTCTTGAAGAATTAAATTTAACTGAAGTTTCATATTCAGAAGGGGATTTTTCAGTAACAGTTGCGAAAGGTGCCCGCTTACAGTCTGCTGATAAAGATACTTCAATCCAAGATAATTCAGAAATACAAGTAAGTGAAAATGATTACAAAAACGATCCAAGGGTAATCAAATCTCCAATGGTTGGAACTGTTTACCTTCAACCAGAGCCAGGCGCTAATAAATTTGTGAATATTGGTGACTCTGTTAAATCAGG
>CABZCR010000016.1 GCA_902524285.1 uncultured Pelagibacteraceae bacterium
TCTGGTCTTGAAATTATGCGCGGCTTAATTGAAAAAGTAAAAAAAAGTGATCACATCACAGTTTTAGAAAATGTTTCAATTGATCGAATTATGACAGAAAAAAATACTATTTATGGAGTAATTGGAAGATTTACTGACGATAATGTTCCTGACAGTAATGTAGTTATCCAAAGTTCTCATGTAGTTTTAGCGACAGGTGGTTTAGGAGGTATTTTTGCAAATACGACCAACCCACGAAGTTCTTATGGAGAGGGCGTGGCGTTGGCATCTCATGCTGGTGCAACACTTACTGACATGGAGTTCGTACAATTTCACCCGACAGGTCTTGATTTTGGCCTAGACCCTACTCCTTTGGCTACTGAGGCGATTAGAGGAGAAGGGGCTTACCTTGTAAATCAAGATGAAGAAAGGTTTATGTTTGGTATTCATCCTGATAATGAGTTGGCACCACGAGATCTTATTGCGCAAAATATATTTAAACAA
Source organism: uncultured Pelagibacteraceae bacterium (assembly GCA_902524285.1). Taxonomy (GTDB): domain Bacteria; phylum Pseudomonadota; class Alphaproteobacteria; order Pelagibacterales; family AG-422-B15; genus CACNXQ01. The sequence goes on from CABZCR010000016.1 coordinate 484, forward strand.
ATTGAAAAAGGGAATTCAGTATTTTTAGATTGTAGGCATATGGGTAGTGATTTTAATACTCGTTTTCCTCAAGTTTCATCCTATTGTGAAAATGCAGACTTAGATCCTGAAAGAGACCTACTGCCAATAATTCCTGTCGCTCATTATCATATAGGTGGAGTAAAAACTGATCTTAAAGGACAGACTTCTGTTGAAGGGCTCTGGTGCTGCGGAGAGGTTGCTGCAACTGGTATTCACGGAGCAAACCGCCTTGCATCAAATTCACTATTAGAGTCTCTTGTTTTTGCTAAGATTGTTGCAAACGATATAAATAAAAAGAATATAAAAAGGGATATTCATATTAGCTCTAAATTTATTAAAATTTTTAAAGAGAAAACTAAAAATAAAATAAGAGCAAAAAAATATATATGGCAATTAAGGTCTTCAATGATGAGAAATTTAGGAATTGTTAGAAATAAAGATTCTATTATTAGAGGTCTAAATGATGTGCTAAAAATTGAGAGAGAGTCAAAAGGCCTTTCAGCTAAACTTAATGATATGATTTTGGTTAGCAAATTTATTATCATAGGCGCTTATTTAAGAAGAGAAAGTCGAGGTTGTCATTTAAGATCTGATTACCAAGATACTGATAAAGATTTTATTAAGCATTTTGATATTAAATATTCAGAAATAGAGGGTTATATCAAAATTATCTTGGAATCTACTATATCAGAAGTTGATGAAAAACTTGTTAGCTAAAAAAGATATTAAGAAAAAAATCAAAATTGCTTTGAATGAAGATTTTGGTAAATATGGTGATATAACCTCAAAAGTTTTAGTTTCTAAAAAAACAAAACTTAAAGGATCTATAGTCGCAAAAGAGAATGCGATTGTCTGTGGAACTGAGTTTGCTGTTCAGACATTTAAAGCGCTTAATAGTAAAATTAAAATAAAAGTTCTAAAGAAAGATGGAAGTAAAGTAGTTAAAGGAAATAAAATTATTGACGTAAATGGTGATGCACAAAGTATATTAATTGCAGAGAGAACAGCTCTTAACTTTTTAGGGTTCATGTCTGGTATTGCTACAAAAACAAAAAAATTTGTTGATATTGCAGCACCTTATGGAGTTAAAATTTATTCAACGAGAAAAACAATTGCCGGGATGAGACAGATACAAAAATATGCTCTTACAATTGGTGGTGCGCATGTAAACAGGGCCTCTTTATCGGATTTTTATTTCATAAAAGATAACCATCTTGTAAATAAAGAAGGACTGGTTGAGAATATAAAAAAAATTAGTAGATCGAGATTAAAAAAGAAAATTACAGTAGAAATTGATACAATTAAACAACTAAAAAAAATTTTAAATCAAAAAATAGATATTGCACTTCTTGATAATATGTCTGAGAAACAAATTTCTCAGTGCTTAAAAATAGTTAAAAAAAGGTTTCTTTGTGAGGCATCTGGAAATATTAATTTAAAAAATATTAAGTCCTATGCGAAAACAAAAGTTGATAGAATTTCAATCGGACAACTTACCCATAGTATTGAAAACGTTGATTTTGGACTTGAAATTTAGATGTACAGCCGTCCAATAGTTAAAAATAGCTTTATAGTTCCTGCAGAATTAGTAACTGAAAATTTTATCTTAAGACCACTTACAATAAAATATGTCGATAAAGACTATGAGGCAGTAATGAAAAGTGTAGACCATCTATATAAACTAATTGACGATAGTGAATGGCCAAAAGAAATGACATTAGATGAAAATCTTGCCGATCTAGGATGGCATGAAGTGGAGTTTTCTCTTAGACATTCTTTCGCTTACACAGTTCTATCAACAAAAGAAGAGGGAGATGTAATTGGTTGTTGCTATATTTATCCCTCCGATAACCCTGAGTATGAGGTACAAGCGTACTATTGGATAAGACAAGATTTGCTTGATAGCGGCTTAGAGGATGAATTAGGCAAAATATTTAAGAAATGGTTAGAAAAATCTTGGCCATTTGGCAAAATAGAATTTCCTAGAAGAAATATATAGTTAATTAAAAACTTTTTTATATTCGTGTTTTAAATCTTGAGATGAAACTCTTTTTTGTGACATAGTGTCTCTATCTCTTATAGTGACTGTATCATTTTCAATTGTTTCAAAATCAACTGTTATACAAATAGGTGTGCCAATCTCATCATGACGTCTATAACCTTTTCCAATATTACCAGAGTTTTCTAAAATGACCCTTCCCATACCTAGTGCTTGAAGATCATTCTTAATCTTGCTTGCTTTACTAACTAAATCCTCATTATTTCTTTTTAGAGGTATTACGGCTGCTTTTATTGGAGACAAATGTGGTTTCAAACTTAATACAATTCTTTTATTTCCGTTTTCTAAATCCTCCTCCTTGTAAGCTTCATTGAGTAGTGCAAATACACCTCGATCAACACCAGCAGAGGGCTCTATAACATACGGGATGTACCATTCTTTACTTTCTAAATTTTGAATACTCAATTTTGTTGTTGATTGGTCATTTTTCATTACATCTGCGGATATTTTAAAGTCATTTTGATTTTTAGTGTGAGAGCCAAGATCGAAATCAGTTCTGTTTGCTATTCCTTCTAATTCTTCAAGTCCATGTGGAAATTCATACATAAGATCTACAGTAGCTTTTGAGTAGTGAGATAGGTCAGCTTCTTCAACATCTAGTTTTTTTAATCTTTTTTCAGATATGCCTTGATCAATCCACCATAAATACCTCTTTTCTACCCAATATTTATGCCACTCGTCATCTTTACCTGGTTCAACAAAAAATTCTAATTCCATTTGTTCAAACTCTCTAACTCTGAATATGAATTTACCTGGAGTGACTTCATTTCTAAAAGCTTTACCTATCTGTGCGATTCCAAAAGGAATAGTCTTACTTGTTGAGTCCAATATATTTTTAAAATTTGTAAAAATTTGCTGTGCGGTTTCAGGTCTTAGATAGGCATAATTACTGCCATCATCTATAGGACCAACTGTGGTTTTAAACATCAGATTAAATGGTCGAGGCTCAGTTAGATCGCTAGACCCACATGCTGGACATTTTCCATCTGTGGCCTGGTCAGATCTAAATCTATTTTTGCAATTTCTACAGTCGACTAAAGGATCAGAGAACGTATCTTCATGGCCTGAATACTTTAATACATGCCTACTTGTTAAAATTGATGCATCAAGTCCTTCAACGTCATCTCGATCATAGATCATTGATTTCCACCACGAGGATTTAAGGTTATTTTTTAATTCTACTCCGAGTGGACCATAGTCATATATTCCTTGCAAGCCACCATAAATTTCACTTGATTGAAAAATAAACCCCCGTCTTTTACATAATGAAACGAGGTCTTCCATGTTTTTAGAGGCCATATCGACTCCAGAAAGAATTTTCTCTTAGAGCTTCTATAAGTCGATCAATAATATCGTTATTTGAAATCTGATTATTTAAAATATTTTTAATGAATGATTTTTTTTCTTCTATGTTCCTAATCTTTAATTTTTTTCCATAATGTTTTTCAATGTACGAATTTAGTTCTTCATTAGAATCTACTAAACCAAGTTTTTTTGCCTGTTCACCTGTCCAAAATTCTCCATTAAAAACTTTTTTTGGGTCTATTCTCTTTTTTCTATTTTTTGAGACTAAATCTTTGAAATTTTCAAATATGCTATCCTGGACTTTGATCAGCTTATCTATATCTTTTTTAGAAACTTCCTCAAATGGATCTAGAAATGATTTTCTATCTCCTTTTGTAAAAACTCTCCTTTTAATGCCTAGTTTATCTATTAATTTTTTGAATCCAAAAGAGGCACTGATTACACCTATTGATCCGACTATTGAACTTTTATTGGCAATTAAAGTATCTCCTGCACACATCAGCATATAACCTCCTGAGGCAGCAACATCCTCCGCGATTGTAATCACTTTCACGTTATTTTTCTTCGATAAATTTCTTATACGGTTGTGTATAAGCTCGGATTGAACCGGTGACCCGCCTGGTGAGTTGATCTTAATGACTACTACAGATGGCTTTTTAAAGCTAAAAGCTTTATCTAGAATAGAGGCACAATTCTCAAGTGTAAGTCCCTTTTGAAATCTACCGAGATCTCCAATGACGCCTCGCAAGCCAACTATATTTATTCTTGTTTTAGAGGATATAAAGCTCATTTTTTTAATTTTTGCCTGAAATCAATAACTTTTAATTATATGAGACTATATTATAAGTACATCTAAATATAAAACAAAATCATAATTAATAAGTGAATACCCCAGTAAAATCATTATCGAATTTACTTAAAAGCTCTCTGAGGAGAGTTGAAAGAGAAATCAGTAAGAACATCAAGGATGAAGAAAAATTAATTACATTAACAGCAGGCCATCTTATTAAAGCTAAAGGAAAAAAAATAAGGCCACTTCTTACATTACTTGTATCAAAAATGCTAAATTACAAAGGTAACTCGGATGTAACACTTGCTGTCTGCATTGAGTTTATTCATAACGCTACTTTGTTGCATGATGATGTAATTGATACAGGAAAGATCAGAAGAGGAAAATTAAGTGCAAATCAAATATGGGGAAATAAAGTAAGTGTTTTAGTTGGAGATTACCTTTTAAGTAGAGCTTTTAAGCTAATGGTAAAAAATAAATCAGTGAAGTTACTAGAGATATTATCCCAAACATCTCTCATTTTAGCGAGAGGACAAATACAAGACGTAGGCAATAATCAAAATGTCAACTTAACAGAAAAGAAGTATTTATCTATCATAGATGCTAAAACTGCTGAGCTTTTTAGGATATCTTGTTTCTTGCCAACCATTATTACTAACCAAAATAAAAAAACTCAAAAAATATTTAATGATTTTGGTTTTAATTTTGGTATGGCCTTTCAATTATCTGATGACGTATTAGATTATTTTGGTAACTCGAACCAAATGGGAAAAAGTGTTGGGAAAGATTTTTTTGAAGGTAAAGTAACATATCCAGTCATTCATTGTTTCAAAAAATCTGATAAAAAGTCAAAAAAAATTATAGCCAAGCTATTTTTTAAGAAAAAAAGAAGTAAAAAAGATCTAGCACTTATTCTGAATCTAATGAAGAAAACAAATACTTATAAGAGTTCAATCGAATTTGTAAGAAAATACGCAGAAAAAGCTAAAACCAATATTAATAAATTTGAAGGAAATAAATATAAAGTGTATCTTGATGAACTAGTGGATCATTTAATAATAAGAGAAAATTAGATATGTCATTTAACACTTTTGGAAAAAATTTTCGATTTACAACATGGGGGGAATCTCACGGGAAAGCTATTGGATGTGTAATTGATGGGTGTCCTCCTCTAATACCGCTTAAGGAAAAAGATATTCAAAAATATTTGGATATGAGAAAGCCAGGAAAAAATCGATTTGTTACTCAAAGAAAAGAAGACGATAAAGTTTCAATTTTATCTGGTGTCTTTGAGGGAAAAACTACTGGAACTCCGATAATGTTGTTAATTTGGAACAAAGATCAGAAATCAAAAGACTACGGCGATATCAAAAATAAATTTAGACCTGGCCATGCTGATTTAACATATTTTTTGAAATATGGAGTAAGAGATTATAGAGGTGGAGGTCGTTCTTCCGCAAGAGAAACTGCTAGTAGAGTAGCTGCTGGCGCTGTCGCAAGAAAGGTAATTGGACATATATTAAAAAAAGATATTTTAATTCAAGGTGCAGTTACTCAAGTGGGCAAGCTTGCCATCAATCAAAGAAATTTTAAATGGAATGATGTAAAGAAAAATTCATTTTTCTGTCCTGATAAAAAAATAGTTAAAGTTTGGGAAGAGTACCTAGATGAAACTAGAAAAAAAGGGTCATCATTGGGTGCAAAATTATTTATAAATGCAAGAAATATTCCTGCGGGACTTGGAGAACCTGTATATGGTAAATTAGATGCTGACCTTGCAGGTGCAATGATGAGTATCAACGCTGTTAAAGGTGTAGAAATAGGAGCTGGTAATGAGGCTGTTGAATTATCAGGAGATGAAAACTCCGACGAAATAAGAGCTAATAAAAATAAAAAAATTATCTTTTCTTCTAATAACTCTGGCGGAATTTTAGGTGGTATATCAAGTGGCCAGGATTTAAATTTATCAATAACAATTAAACCTACGTCGTCAATTTTGAAGGCAAAAAAAACAATTAATAATAAATTTCAAAACACATCGATTTCAACCAAAGGTCGTCACGATCCATGTGTAGGTTTGAGAGCTGTCCCTATTGCTGAAGCTATGATGGCGTGTGTTTTAGCAGATCATATATTGCGCAATAGAGCGCAATGTGGCTAAACTTTTAGATCAACTAAAAAATCAATAAGCAAGAAAGTCTTTTTTTTCTTTAATTTAATTTTCTTCAGATTCCTTATAGTCTTTTCAGCTAGTTTTTTTTTGTAATTTAGTAAAAACCCAGTATTTACCTTTGACATTCTTGGGAAATCTGCAAAATCATCATTGATTTGAAAGATTTCTCCGATGTACTCTCCAATTTTTTTCATACAAACTTCGAAACTCTTATTTTTGTTTGCACAAATTGCAGCTGCTTGACAGCAATAAGACATTAATCTTGCAGTTTTTAATTTGTTTAATTCTAATCTCCCACTTACAGTAGGTGACTTTACACTCAAATCATAGTATTGCCCTAAAAGAAGTCCTTTTTCACCTGAAACTTTGCTCAGCACTTCAATTAGCTTTGTTTTTTTCTTATCTGATATTTTAAAAGAACTACTAGATAAAATTTGATATGATTTAGTCAATAAGGCACATCCTGCGAGAATTGCAGTATATTCATTGAATTTATAATGCGTTGTTTTTTTTCCTCTCCTAAATTGATCGTCATCCATAGAAGGTAAATCATCATGCACAAGAGAATAATTATGCAACATCTCAATTGCTGAAGCTAAATTAAAAATAACACTGTTTGATAAATTCAATTCTTTGCCAAAAATATATACTAGATATGGTCTAAATCTTTTACCTCCTGTATTAATTGAATATAGGATAGCTTGATTTAATAGATTTTTATCTTTACTTAGTTTTTTTTTTAAAAATTTATTGAATTTAATGGTAAATTTTTTCAAATCGTTATTTATGATTTGATGTTTCATTTACTTTTTTTTAGATATTTTACCGTCTGGCAGCACTTTGATTTCCTCAAGTTTTAAAACTGCATCGTCTAATTTTTGTTGGCAATGGGCTCTTAATTGCGATCCACGCGTGTAATACTCAATAGACTTTTCAAGATCAATGTTTCCACTCTCTAAATTTTCTACAATCTCAGATAGTTCTTCCATAGCTTTTTCAAACGAAAGTTTTTTTATGTCATCAGGTATTTTAGTCATTATTTTGTAACTCTCTTATATGGGTAATCATTGAATTTTCTAAAGCTTGTATATCATATCCACCTTCAAGCATAGAAATAATTCGGTTATCACAATATTTATCTGCAATACTCATCAACTTTTGTGTGATCAATTTAAAATCATTTTCTAAAAGTTCTAGCGATGCCAATGGGTCTTTTTCGTGAGCATCGAAACCCGCTGATAAAATTAAAAAATCTGGTTTTTGATCATGTAATTTTTTTATGATCATCTCATCAAATGCCGATTGATATTGAGATGAATTTGTACCCGCTTGAAGAGGTACATTAACAATATTGCCCACTCCCTTTTCATTTGTATCGCCTGTTCCAGGATACAATGGATACTGATGAGTTGAATAGTAATGTACCTTAGAATTTTCATAGAATATATCTTGCGTTCCGTTTCCATGATGAACATCAAAGTCGATGATGGCAATATTTTCTAAACCATACCTTTTAATCAAGTACTTTGCAGATATAGCTACATTATTAAATACACAAAAACCCATTGAACGGTCATAACATGCATGATGGCCTGGCGGCCTTACAATACAGAACGCATTCATACATTTTTTATTTATAACGTTATCTGCTG
>CABZCR010000017.1 GCA_902524285.1 uncultured Pelagibacteraceae bacterium
GATCAGTGAACATAGTTCGTGAGAGTTCGAGTCTCTCCGACGGCACCATATGGTAATAGGTAAAAAATAAGATGAAAATCCTTTTTATAGGACCCACAAGAGTAGGGGATACCATTCTCTCAACATCCATAATAAATTTTTATTTAAAGAAATACAATGATTGTAGTTTTTCTATTATCACAAGTCCATTTGCTAGAGACATATACACCAATATGCCAAGACTATCTAAAATTTTAGTTGTTAATAAAAAAAAATACGGTTTACATTGGCTAGATATAATTAAATTCTCTTTTTTTAAAAAGTGGGATCTTGTTATCGATCTAAGATCATCAATTACGTCTTATTTACTAAACGCAAGGACTAGAAAAATATTCAGAGGAAATAACAATTTTCATAAAATCATTCAGTTTAAAAAATTCTTGAATACCGATGAAGAATTAATTCCAAAAGTTTGGTATGATTCTGAAGTTAGTTCAAAAAGCTTATTAAAAATTCCTAACAATGAACGTATAATTGCTGTCGCGCCTTATTCAAATTGGCCAAAAAAGGATTGGTCAATAAAAAAATATAAATCCTTGCTTGAAAATGAATATTTTAAAAGCTACACAATAATTTTGACAGGTATTTCGAATGATATTCGAAACAAAAAAGAATTTGATGATTTCTTAAATTCATCAAAACTTAATATCATAAACTTATTTGACTGGGGCGATTTAAGACATATGGTACCTATATTTGAAAAATGTGATTTTTTTATTGGTAGTGATAGTGGATTAATGCACCTATCAGCGTCAGCGGGGTGTAAAACTTTTGCCCTTTTTGGACCCACAAACGACCTGGTGTATGGACCGTGGGGAAATCATACTGTGATTAAATCAAATAATGAAATGTTAGAACATGAACTTGAAAATTTATCTGTAGAAAAAGTAATAAATAGCATAAAAGAAGTACATAGTGATTGATCTATTAATAAGAAACGGAAAGATTGTAACTCATAACAATGAGAGGTTAGCTGATATTGCCATTAAAAATGGAAAAATATTTAAAATTGGTAAACTAACTAATCTGAAATCAAAAAAAAATATTGATGCAAGAGGTTTACACGTTCTGCCAGGCGCTTTTGATACACAAGTACATTTCAGAGAACCGGGCAATACAAAAAAAGAAAATCTCAAAACGGGAAGCTTAGCTGCTGTTGCAGGGGGGATTACTTCAGTTTTCGATATGCCTAATAACAGACCAAGCATAACAACAAAAAAGCTTTTTATGAAGAAACTGCAGACTGCAAAAAAGAGAATGCATTGCAATTACGCATTTTATTTTGGAGCAGAGAAAGATAACATTAAAGAAATTAAGAAAGTTGAGAAAGTAAAGGGTTGTTGTGGCGTAAAGGTTTTTGTTGGTTCCTCAACTGGTACATTGCTTGTCTCAAACCATAATGATATTGAGAAAATTATGAGATCTACTAAGAAAATGATCTCATTTCATTCTGAAAATGAAGATATGCTTATTACAAGAAAAAAGTATGCTAAAAAAGGAAAGCCGTTAAGTCATCAAATATGGCGAAATGTAGATACAGCCCTAAGTTCTACAAGAAAGCTGATCAGATCAGCTAATAGAAGTAAGAAAAAAATACATATTCTTCATATAACTACAGCAGAAGAAATAAAATTGATTCTTAGAAATAGAAAATATGTCTCATTTGAAGTAACACCTCAGCACCTAATATTGGCATCACCAGATTGTTATAAAAAACTGGGTACGTACGCTCAAATGAATCCACCTATTAGGGGAACTAGACACAGAAATGTTCTTAGAAATACTTTACAAAAAGGTCAAATCGATATTATTGGATCAGATCACGCTCCTCATTTAAAATCCGAAAAAAATAAAACTTATCCAAATAGTCCATCAGGAATGCCGGGAGTTCAAACTCTACTTCCTATTCTATTAAATGAGGTTACGAAAAAGACAATTTCACTCAATGAAGTAGTAAAGCTAACAAGCTTTAATCCTAAACGAATTTTTAAGATTAAAAATAAGGGGTTGATTAAAGTTGGTTATGACGCTGATTTAACAATAGTTGACATGAATAAAACTAAAAAAGTTTTGAATAAAAATATGAAAACTAAGTGTGGATGGACACCTTTTAATGGTATGAAACTAAAAGGTTGGCCTGTAGGTACAATAATAAATGGTAAAGCAGTTTTTTGGAGAAATAAAATAAACAAGTCAGTATTTGGTAATCCAGTAAGTTTTAATTAGCTACGAGCAATAAACGAAGAATTTCTAAAATTACGCTTGCCATAGCGCAAAATTTTGCGATCTAATGTCCTTATTCTACCACCCGCAAATCTTAATATAGCATCTCCAGCGGCCGTATCCCATTCCATTGTAGTTCCAAACCGAGGGTATACATTAGCTAGGCCATGTGCGATGTAACATAATTTTATTGAACTTCCTGAACGCAGTATTTTATTAGCGTTAAATCTCTTAAATATCATTTTTTTTGCTTTTTCTACTTCACTCTTAGCAAGTGAATGAGATCTACTTAAAATGACTATGTTTTTATTTCTTTTTTTAACTTTAATTTTTTTTATATTATTAATCTGTCCTTTTTTATTTAATTTTGAAAAATAAGATTTTTTATCTTTTGTGAAATACAGCTTATTTTTAGTTGGCATATAAATAATACCAAAAACTGGTCTTTTATTTTCAATCAGGCCAATATTTACAGTAAATTCACCGTTACCTATTAAAAATTCTTTTGTACCATCTAATGGGTCTACTAACCAAAATCTTTGAGCAGCTTTACCTTTTTTAATTTGCTCTTCAGAAACAATTGAAATATCGGGAAAATGTCTTTTTAAGCCCCTACAAATTATATCATTTGCCTTAATATCTGCATTTGTAACAGGTGTATTATCGGACTTGTATTTTTTGGTTACCTTTTTTTTATAGATTTTGATGATTTCAACACCAGCAAGATGAACAATCCTAATTAATTCATCAAGTTTTTCAGGTGTTATGTTCATATCAGGAGTAAAGCTTGTAAAATAGACAATAAGACAAATATATTATACACACCAGAGCAAAATTATAAAATTGTATGAAAAACAATATTAATAGCATAAAGGGAAATAATCCTATTGTAGTAGCTATGTCAGGTGGCGTTGACTCTTCAGTAGCTGCTGCGCTCATGAATAAGGATAATGAAGATGTAATAGGTGTTACTCTAAGACTATATGATGAAAAAAAAGTAGCAAACTCTAAAACATGTTGTTCGGGTGCGGATATAATGGATGCAAAAAAAATAGCTAACACCATAACTATACCTCATTACGTTTTTGACTATGAGGAAATTTTTAGAAAAAATGTTATTGAGCCTTTTATTAACGAATATAAATCAGGGAGAACCCCCATACCTTGTATAAATTGCAATGAAAAAGTAAAGTTTCTTGATTTACTGTCTTTTGCAAAAGAAATTAATGCAAAATCATTAGTAACAGGTCACTATATAAAAAAAATAAAGATTGATAACGAGTGGCGATTGTATGTTCCCCAAGATAAAGACCGAGATCAGTCCTATTTTCTTTTTACAATGAAAAAAGAGGATCTGGATCTCATCGAATTCCCACTGGGTGATTTCAAAAAAGATGAGATCAGGGATTTAGCTTTAAAGCTAAACTTACACGTATTTGATAAAAGTGATAGTCAAGATATTTGTTTTATACCCGATGGGGACTATAAAAAGTTTATAAATAAGAATGTTGAGACCAGTAAGGGCGAAGTTGTAGATGTTGATGGAAATGTACTTAACACACATGATGGCATTCAAAACTTTACAATTGGACAAAGAAGAGGGTTGGGAGTCTCTCAAGATGAGCCTCTTTATGTAAAAAAAATCGATAGAGATAAAAATAGAGTAATTGTAGCAAAAAAAGATAATATTAGCTCCTCAACTATATGTGTTCAAGATGTAAACTTAATTTCAAAAAATTTACCAAACGATTTATATGTAAGAGTTAGGTCAACTGGCAAATTATTGAGTGCAAAAATAGAAATTAACGAAGAGCATGAAGCAACAATTTATCTAGCATCTCCCGAAACTGCTGTATCACCAGGTCAGGCTTGTGTTTTTTATTGTAAAGATGAATTAGGCACACGCCTCTTAGGAGGTGGATGGATCCATTCGACAAATTAGTAATATTGTATATTATGGCTCATCTTTGGCGGGGTAGCTCAGTTGGTTAGAGCGGAGGAATCATAATCCTTAGGTCGGGGGTTCAAATCCCTCTCCCGCTACCATTAAATTTCTTGAAACAACTTATTTAGATGCATCAAGGTATTCAATAATCTTTTTATCCCATGCATAATTTTCATTAGCTCTTAACTTTCCATTTGCTCCCATACTTTCTCTCAGCTTTTTATTTTCAAGTAAGAGCAATATTTTTTCTGTGATCATTTTTTGATTACCAGACTCACATATTATTCCTGTCTTATTATCTAAAATTGCGTCGCTTACGCCACCGCTATCACTTCCAATAGATGCAACTCCATGAAATGAAGCATCAATATAAGCCATGCCAAAACCTTCAACTGATTCACCAACAGTAGTAGGCGTCATAACAAATAAATCAGATTTTTTTAAAATTAATGATTTTTCTGGTTCGGTTATCCATCCAAGAAACTTTACATTTTTCTGTAAATGCATTTCTATAGTTAATTTTTTTATATCTTCCAGATATGGACCCTTTCCTGCAATCAAATACAATATGTTTGGAAACTTTTCTTTAATCTCAGCCAATGCTTTTAAAACAAACTCATGACCTTTTCTCTTTTCAACTCTAGCAAGAGTTGTTATCACAGGTGAATATTTTCTAATAATATCTGATACATTTCTTTCATCCTCTTCTGTTATAAAATCATCATAAACATCAATACCAGGATGTACGATTTGTATAAGGTTTGTATCTATTTTTAGTGAGGCTTGCATTAAATCTTTCGTATATGAAGAATTTGCCAAAATCTTACATACACCCCTATAAGATTTTATAATTCTATTTTTTTTAAATCTCATTAAATCAAGCATTATGGTCCAATATTGTTTTGGAATTTCAGTACCATGAGCAAGTACCAAAATCTTTTTCCTATATTTTTTCAAATATTCAATACTTTTCCAAGAGTCTGCATAAATTGCTTTTACGTTTTTACTATCGCATATTTTTTCTACGTACTTCGCTTTTGCCAATCTTCTAAGAGGTTTCCACCCTGTAAATCGTTTGATTTTATATTTTTGCTTATTATCAGTTTCTTGAGTTTTGCCGTCAGCTAGCACAAGAACTTCAATTCCACGCTTTGCCATGGCTTCTGCCATTCCAGTCATCAAAGATTCAATGCCTCCAATTTTAGGCGCAAAGCATTGAGTTGTGATGATGATCACTTGTACTTCTTTATTCTTTCCATTTTATTGAACATCCAATGCTTGGTATCTGATCCTTTGGACCAGATCCTGTCTCTGAAACTTGAATCATTGCTTCTAAAAGCTCTTTTTTTGCATCTGGAATTATCTCCATTTTAGACTCTTCAAGTCTACCTCTATACTGAAGTTCATTATTTGCATTAAATCCAAAAAAATCAGGAGTACACACAGCATTATATTCCCTACCGACACTTTGTGTCTCATCATAAACATAAGGAAATACAAAATTATTCTTCTCAGAAAATAACTTCATGTTATCAAATGAGTCCTCTTCACCATATTTTGGATCATTTACATCATTAGACATTATTGCTATTACACCAATACCTTTTTCTTTAAGTGTGGTTACATCTTCAACAATTCGATGTATCACTGATTTAACGTATGGACAATGATTGCATATGAACATTACTAATGTTCCATTAGTACCTTTAATATCTTGAAATGAATAGAATTTGTTATCGATGCCAAGAAGATTAAATTCTGGAGCCTTCCATCCAAAATCACAAATCGGTGTTTCTAATGCAACCATAATTTTCTTTCTATTGTATAAATATCTAATTATCATTACTATATTTCTTACTTAACGAAATAACAAGATATGATCTATTCACTCGGAGATAAAAAAATAAATCGAGATAACGCAGACTTCTGGGTAGCGCCAAGCGCTTCTGTGATAGGAGACATCACATTGAAAAAAAATGCAAGTGTCTGGTTTGGAGCTGTTTTAAGGGGTGACAATGATCCAATAATTGTTGGTGAAAATTCCAATATTCAAGATAATTCTGTTTGTCATACGGATGATGGAATGCCATTAGTGATAGGGGATAATGTCACAATAGGTCATAAAGTTATCTTACATAGCTGTTCAGTAGGAAATAATTCTCTCATAGGAATGGGTTCAACTGTTCTAAATAATGCAAAAATAGGAAATAATTGTTTGGTTGGCGCAAATTCGCTAATAACTGAGGGGAAAGAATTTCCTGATAATAGCCTTATAGTGGGATCTCCTGGAACTGTTAAAAGAGAATTGACAGATATGGAAAAAAAGATAATTGAACTTAGTGCTTTTCACTATGTTGAAAATATGAAAAAATTCAAAAATAATCTCAAAGAAGACGAACATTAATGA
>CABZCR010000018.1 GCA_902524285.1 uncultured Pelagibacteraceae bacterium
AGTCAATTTCTAATTTTTCCTCAATATGGATTGGGTCTTTATCCGTTATAATTTTCTTAGAAACTTTTTTTTCTCTAGCTAAATTTTCTCCAAACGAAATAGACAAAAAATATGAAATACCAATTAACGAGATAAAGCTGAGTAACAGAATAATCTGATTTCTATTGATGAAGGTCATTTTGGGATATTGGTATAAACATTTTTAGAGTTTTTTCATAAATATTATTTTTGATTGATGCGAAACTCCTAAACAATCAAATAAGTAATTGAATTCGTTATATAATTATAATTCTTTAAAAATGTTAGTTTTCTGCCTTTTATGTCCTTTGCTGCTTGACTTTTTGGCTCTATACAGTAAAAAACGCTCACCCTTGTTCGGTGATGCTCTGAGCTTGCGGCATATGACTATTTATAGTCTTAATATAATCGATCTGGCATTTTATTCCTTATCTAAAGGGTAAGTGTTTTTTGCTTGCGCGATTATGCTATTGGAAAAGTAAATTGAAAGAGAAACGTGGGCGGTAATTCCGCAGTACAGAATAACCGTACACGTTTATTGGGTTGCATAATTTATTTTATGCAACTCCGCCAATAAGTTTGTGTGCGTCATTTTTAAACTTGAGAGTTTGATCATGGCTCAGAATGAACGCTGGCGGCACGCTTAACACATGCAAGTCGAACGAGATCTTCGGATCTAGTGGCAGACGGGTGAGTAACGCGTGGGAACCTGCCCAGTAGTAGAGAATAACTTGGGGAAACTTAAGCTAATACTTTATACGTCCTTCGGGAGAAAGCTTTATGCGCTATTGGATGGGCCCGCGTTAGATTAGTTTGTTGGTGAGGTAATGGCTCACCAAGGCGACGATCTATAGCTGGTCTGAGAGGATGATCAGCCACACTGGGACTGAGACACGGCCCAGACTCCTACGGGAGGCAGCAGTGGGGAATATTGGACAATGGGGGCAACCCTGATCCAGCGATGCCGCGTGAGTGATGAAGGCCCTAGGGTTGTAAAACTCTTTCGTCAGGGAAGATAATGACGGTACCTGAAGAAGAAGATCCGGCTAACTCCGTGCCAGCAGCCGCGGTAATACGGAGGGGTCTAGCGTTATTCGGAATTACTGGGCGTAAAGCGAGCGTAGGCGGATTTGTAAGTTGGAGGTGAAATCCCAGAGCTTAACTCTGGAACTGCCTTCAAAACTACATTTCTTGAGTTTGGTAGAGGAGAGTGGAATTCCTAGTGTAGAGGTGAAATTCGTAGATATTAGGAGGAACACCAGTGGCGAAGGCGACTCTCTGGGCCAATACTGACGCTGAGGTTCGAAAGCATGGGTAGCGAACAGGATTAGATACCCTGGTAGTCCATGCAGTAAACGATGAGTGCTAGATGTTGGGAATTTAAATTTCCAGTATCGCAGTTAACGCGTTAAGCACTCCGCCTGGGAAGTACGGCCGCAAGGCTAAAACTCAAATGAATTGACGGGGACCCGCACAAGCGGTGGATCATGTGGTTTAATTCGAAGATACGCGAAGAACCTTACCGGCCCTTGACATACCAATCGCGGACTTAAGAGATTAAGTCTTTCACTTCGGGTGGATTGGATACAGGTGCTGCATGGCTGTCGTCAGCTCGTGTCGTGAGATGTTGGGTTAAGTCCCGCAACGAGCGCAACCCTTACCTTCAATTGCCAGCACATTATGGTGGGAACTTTGAAGGAACTGCCGGTGATAAGCCGGAGGAAGGTGGGGATGACGTCAAGTCCTCATGGCCCTTACGGGCCGGGCTACACACGTGATACAATGGTAACTACAAAGGGCAGCGAAGGAGCGATCTGGAGCAAATCTCAAAAAGTTACCTCAGTTCGGATTGCACTCTGCAACTCGAGTGCATGAAGTTGGAATCGCTAGTAATCGTAGATCAGCGCGCTACGGTGAATACGTTCCCGGGTCTTGTACACACCGCCCGTCACACCATGGGAGTTGGTTTTACCTGAAGCTGGTTCGCTAACCGCAAGGAGGCAGCCAACCACGGTAAGATTAGCGACTGGGGTGAAGTCGTAACAAGGTAACCGTAGGGGAACCTGCGGTTGGATCACCTCCTTTCTAAGAGTAATTTTTTGAGTTCATTTGAATTTAAAAAATATTTAACTTAGTAATTATATGTGGCTTACCGTCCTCGTTTCTCTTTCATTGTTTAAAACTATAAAGCCTTACGTTTGGGCTTGTAGCTCAGTCTGGTTAGAGCGCACCCCTGATAAGGGTGAGGTCGGTAGTTCGAGTCTACCCAGGCCCACCATGACGTGGTATCTCCTGGGGCTGTAGCTCAGCTGGGAGAGCACCTGCTTTGCAAGCAGGGGGTCACCGGTTCGATCCCGGTCAGCTCCACCAAGTTTTAAGCTTTTCCATTTACATCGTGAAGTGACATCAATACTAAATTAAAATTTTATTGAGAATTCAAATCTAAGTGTCACAAAAAATAACAAGTTTGTTTTTTGTACATAGAATAATCAAGCGTTTAAGAGCATTTGATGGATGCCTTGGCACACAAAGGCGATGAAGGACGTAGTACGTTGCGATAAGCTTCGGGGAGTGACGAACACACTTTGATCCGAAGATTTCCGAATGGGACAACCCAACTCTTTTGAGTTATTGCTAACTGAATACATAGGTTAGTAAAGCGAACCCAGTGAACTGAAACATCTAAGTAACTGGAGGAAAGGATATCAACCGATACTCCGTAAGTAGTGGCGAGCGAAAGCGGACCAGGCCAGTAGCATTAATTGTACAACCAGAATTACCTGGAAAGGTAAACCATAGAGAGTGATAGTCTTGTATGGGTAATGACAGTTAATGTTCTCGAGTAAGACGGGACACGTGAAATCTTGTCTGAATATGGGGGGACCACCCTCCAAGCCTAAGTACTCTTGTGTGACCGATAGTGAACTAGTACCGTGAGGGAAAGGTGAAAAGAACCCCGACGAGGGGAGTGAAATAGATCCTGAAATTGAATGCTTACAAGCTGTCGAAGCCCGTAAGGGTGACGGCGTACCTTTTGTATAATGGGTCAGCGAGTTAGTTTAAAGTGCAAGCTTAAGCCATAAGGTGTAGGCGCAGCGAAAGCGAGTCTTAATAGGGCGACAGTACTTTGGATTAAACCCGAAACCGAGTGATCTAGCCATGAGCAGGTTGAAGATAAGGTAACACTTATTGGAGGACCGAACCAGTTGACGTTGAAAAGTCTTTGGATGACTTGTGGTTAGGGGTGAAAGGCCAATCAAACTCGGATATAGCTGGTTCTCCGCGAAAACTATTTAGGTAGTGCGTCATATGAATACCATCGGGGGTAGAGCACTGGATGGGCAAGGGGGGAGAGATCCTTACTAAGTCCAACCAAACTCCAAATACCGATGAGTAATGTATGGCAGACAGACTACGGGTGCTAAGGTCCGTAGTCAAAAGGAAAACAGTCCAGACCAACAGCTAAGGTCCCCAAGTTATTGTTAAGTGGGAAAGGATGTCGGACGACCAAAACAGCCAGGAGGTTGGCTTAGAAGCAGCCATCCTTTAAAGAAAGCGTAACAGCTCACTGGTCTAAATAAGTTATCCGGCGCCGAAGATGTAACGGGGCTAAACAATACACCGAAGCTTTGGACACAATTTATTGTGTGGTAGCGGAGCGTTCCGTACGTTGTTGAAGGGAGATTCGTGAGAGCTCCTGGAGATATCGGAAGTGAGAATGCTGACATGAGTAGCGACAAACAGAGTGAGAAACTCTGTCGCCGAAAATCCAAGGGTTCCTGCGCAAGGCTAATCCGCGCAGGTTGAGTCGGCTCCTAAGGCGAGGACGAAAGTCGTAGTCGATGGGAACAAGGTTAATATTCCTTGACCAGATGAGATGTGACGGATGACGTAAATTGTCTATCCTTATATGGATTGAATAGGCAGTGAAGTTGTTCCAGGAAATAGCCTCATCATAGACCGTACCCGAAACCGACACAGGTGGATAGGTAGAGTATACCAAGGCGCTTGAGAGAACTATGCTGAAGGAACTCGGCAAATTGCCTCTGTAACTTCGGAAGAAGGAGGACCTATGTTTGGGCAACCAGATGTGGGTGGCACAGAAATGGGGGTAGCAACTGTTTATTAAAAACACAGGACTCTGCAAAGCCGTAAGGCGAAGTATAGGGTCTGACGCCTGCCCGGTGCCGGAAGATTAAAGTGAGTGGTGCAAGCTACGACCTGAAGTCCCGGTGAACGGCGGCCGTAACTATAACGGTCCTAAGGTAGCGAAATTCCTTGTCGGGTAAGTTCCGACCTGCACGAATGGCGTAATGATTTCCCCGCTGTCTCCAGCGTAGACTCAGCGAAATTGAATTCTCCGTGAAGATGCGGAGTACCCGCGGTTAGACGGAAAGACCCCGTGCACCTTTACTATAGCTTTACATTGGTATTAGAAATTACATGTGTAGGATAGGTGGTAGACTTTGAAGTGGAGGCGCCAGCTTCCATGGAGTCATCCTTGAAATACCACTCTTGTAACTTTTGATATCTAACTGAGGTCCATTATCTGGATCCAAGACAGTGTATGGTGGGTAGTTTGACTGGGGCGGTCGCCTCCCAAAAAGTAACGGAGGCGTGCGAAGGTAGGCTCAAGCTGGTCGGAAATCAGCTGTTGAGTGCAATGGCATAAGCCTGCCTGACTGCAAGACTGACAAGTCGAGCAGAGTCGAAAGACGGTCATAGTGATCCGGTGGTTCTGAGTGGAAGGGCCATCGCTCAACGGATAAAAGGTACGCCGGGGATAACAGGCTGATACCGCCCAAGAGTTCATATCGACGGCGGTGTTTGGCACCTCGATGTCGGCTCATCACATCCTGGGGCTGGAGCAGGTCCCAAGGGTTCGGCTGTTCGCCGATTAAAGTGGTACGCGAGCTGGGTTTAGAACGTCGTGAGACAGTTCGGTCCCTATCTGCCGTGGGTGTTGAAGAATTGAGAGGAGTTACTCCTAGTACGAGAGGACCGGAGTGAACGTACCAATGGTGTACCAGTTGTCGTGCCATCGGCATCGCTGGGTAGCCAAGTACGGACGGGATAACCGCTGAAAGCATCTAAGCGGGAAGCCTCCCTCGAAACGAATTCTTCCATGAGAGTCGTGGTAGACCACCACGTTGATAGGTCAGGTGTGGAAGTGCAGCAATGCATGAAGCTAACTGATACTAATAACTCGATCGGCTTGATTTTCTATGTACTAGAAGTGAACTAGTAAGATACAGGCGACACTAGATAGAGAAAATTTAATTAGTATTGATTTCACGTTTTGTTGACCTGGTGATTTTAGCGGAGAGGTTACACACGATCCCATTTCGAACTCGAACGTTAAGGGCTCCAGCGCCGATGGTACTTTGTCTTAAGGCATGGGAGAGTAGGACATTGCCAGGTCTACAAAACGTGAAAATAAGTCACTTTACAAATACTTGCTAACATCTAATCTCTTAATACATATGAAATTTTGCGTAGTTGGCTCCGGTTATGTTGGATTAAGTTTGGCCGTACTGATATCTCAAAAGCACGAAGTGAGTATATTAGATATAAATGAATTAAAAACTGATCTAATAAACAAAAAAAAGTCACCAATAAAAGATAAAGAAATTGAGCACTATTTAGAGAATACGTCGTTGAAGTTAACTGCATCAACTAAACAAGATATTTCATATAAAAATGCAGACTACATAATAGTTGCAACTCCAACAAACTATGACATGGTAAAAAGCTCTTTTGATACTTCTTCTGTTGAGCAGGTAATTTCTGAGAGTATGAAGTATAATAAAAATGCAACTATAGTAATTAAATCTACCGTTCCCCTAGGTTTTACAAATTCCATTAGAAATAAATATAAAAGTAGAAATATATTTTTTTCCCCTGAATTTCTAAGAGAAACAAAAGCATTGTATGATAATTTATATCCATCGAGAATTGTTATCGGCGATAACTCGGTAGAGGCAGTAAAGTTTGGAGAGATACTTTTAAAGTGCTCTAAAAGAACCAAAGCTGATATTTCTGTATTGCACATAGACTCAACTGAAGCTGAAGCTGTAAAGCTCTTTGCGAATACGTATCTTGCCATGCGAATAGCATTTTTTAACGAACTCGACAGCTTTAGCGAATTAAAAAAATTATCAACAAAAAATATTATCAAAGGTGTATGCTTAGATCCTAGAATTGGTATGCATTATAACAACCCATCGTTTGGATATGGGGGCTATTGTCTACCTAAAGATACCAAACAACTTTTAGAAAATTTTAATCAAACACCCAACAACCTCGTAAGAGCCATAGTTGAGTCGAATAAAACAAGAAAAGAATTCATAGTGAACTCAATTACAAAAAAATCCCCCAATACGATTGGAGTTTATCGCCTTATTATGAAAGATGGTTCAGATAATTATAGAGAGAGCGCAGTTTTGGATGTACTTGATCAAGTAAATAATAAAAACAATAAGGTTATTTTGTATGAACCTCTGATTAAGCAGAATGATTTTAATGGTATTAAAGTTATAAATGATTTAGCTGATTTTATTGCGAGTTCAGATTTAATAATTGCAAACAGGC
>CABZCR010000019.1 GCA_902524285.1 uncultured Pelagibacteraceae bacterium
ACCAATGTATTTTCTTCCAAGCCTTTTTGCTACAGCACCAGTTGTCCCTGTTCCAAAGAAAGGATCAAGTATAAGTTCACCCTGATTTGAAGATGAAACAATTATTCTGTGCAATAATCCCTCGGGTTTTTGCGTAGGATGTACTTTCTTTCCTAATTTATTTTTTAATCTTTCATGACCACTGCAAATAGGTAAGAACCAGTCTGAGCGCATCTGCATGTTTTCATTTAGTGACTTCATTGCTTCGTAATTAAATGTATATTTTTTTGAGTTTTTATCTTTACTTGCCCAAATCATAGTTTCATGAGCATTAGTGAATCTTTTTCCTCTAAAATTTGGCATTGGATTTGCCTTTTGCCAGATAACATCATTTAAAATCCAAAAACCTAAATTTTGCATTATGTAACCAATTCTAAATATATTATGATATGAGCCTATCACCCATATACTTCCTGTTGGTTTGAGCACTCTTTTGGCTTCTTTGAGCCAAAGATCAGAAAAATTATCGTACTCTTCAAAACTTTCGAACTGATCCCATTCATCGTCAACAGCTGATACTTTGGAGTTATTAGGTCGTAGCAACTCTTGATCCAATTGCAAGTTGTAAGGAGGGTCGGCAAAGATTAGATCTATACAATTGTCGGGTAAATTTCTCAACTCCTCGACTGTGTCACCGCATAAAATTTTATTAGTCTTTGCCGCAAGACTTTCATCGACCGATTTCATGGTCAGTAATATGATTCAAAATAGAATCGAGGTCAATAATATTTAGAATCAATAACTTAATTTATTTTCTTAATTCAATATATTGTAGACGGGTTTGAAACTTTTTCGATGGATAGGGGTAATTCCATGAGATTTCAGAGCCGAAAGGTGCTCTTTTGTTCCATATCCTGAATTTTTTTCAAATGAATATTCAGGATATCTTTCAGCAAGCTTAGTCATAATCTTATCTCTGTAGACTTTGGCTAGAATTGAAGCTGCAGCAATTGAAACTGATTTACTGTCACCTTTAACAATTGGTTTGCATGTTAAATCAACTTTAGGCGTATATATTCCATCAATAAGAGACATTGATGGTACTATTTTTAGAGACTCAATAGCTCTTTTCATTGCAAGTAACGAAGCTTGTAAAATATTTAAATTATCAATTTCTTCTACTGACGCTTCTCCATATGCATAATGACTGTTTAATCTAATTTTCTCTGCAATTATTTCTCTTTTATTTTTTGATATTTTTTTTGAATCTCTAATACCTGCAGGAAGGTTGTTTTTATCCAAAATCACTGCTGCTGCCACTACTGGTCCGGCTAAAGGACCACGTCCTACCTCATCAACACCAGCTATTGGACAATTAAAATTTTTTTCAAAATCCAACAAATTGATTTGATCGTTAAAATTATGATTCAACTTTTTTCTTAAGACTTTTTAAGTCTTCCCACGAATATTTTTTTTGTCCAGGTTGCCTTAATAAAAAAGCAGGGTGAAAAGTGGGCAGGGCGGGATATTGTTTTTTATTAATTTCAATATCTACCCATTTACCCCTAATCTTTGTTATTCCTTCAGTATTTCTAATAAATGCATAAGTCGCTGTTGATCCTAATAGCAATATTGCTTTCGGATTAATCAACTCTATGTGTTTCTTAATCATTGGCAGACACATATCTATTTCTTCATCTGTTGGGCGTCTGTTACTAGGAGGTCTCCAAGGTACGATATTTGCAATATATACTTTTTCTCGATTAAGGTTTATCGCCTCAAGCATTTTATCTAAGAGTTTACCGCTTCTACCAACAAAGGGTTTTCCTTGAATATCCTCATCATGGCCAGGAGCTTCACCAATAAGCATAATTTCTGATTTTGGGTTTCCATCAGAAAACACCATATTCGTTGCACTTTCGTGAAGCTTACATTTGTCATAATTTGCCATGAATTCTTTCAATGAATCTAATGATTCTAGTGAGTTGATAGTTTTTTGATCCTCAATCGATGAGTTATTAACAGATATAGAGCTGTCACTAGTTTTTGATTTCGATGATTTTTTAGTTCCGTAGCGATTTTTTGGCGTATTTCCAATGTTTTCATTCACCCCACTCATCTTTAGGTGGTTGAGCTGCTTCAGAGTGTTTTGAACTTTTGCATCGGTCATAAACAAATTGAATTATAATACCTATAAACTAAATATATAGTTAATTATGGATACTATTCAGCAAAGAGAATCAATGGAGTACGATGTTGTAATCGTGGGTGCAGGTCCTTCAGGCCTTTCAACCGCGATAAAACTCAAACAAATAAACCCAGAAATTAATGTCTGCATTGTAGAAAAAGCATCTGAGGTTGGCGCTCATATATTAAGTGGAAATGTATTTGAAACAAGAGCTCTTGATGAGCTACTTCCAGATTGGAAAACTATAGACGGCTGTCCTCTGAAAACAAAAGTCACAAAAGAAAAGTTTTTATTTCTTTTTGAAAAATCTCATTTTACTGTTCCCTCGTTTTTATTACCACCCGTTCAACACAATAAAGGAAACTACATTGCTAGCCTTGCGAATATGTGTAGATGGCTCGGACAAATTGCTGAAAACTTAGGAGTTGAAATATATCCTGGTTTTGCAGCTTCTGAAATTTTGTACGATGAAGATGGAAAAGTAAGAGGTGTGGCCACAAATGACATGGGACTGGACGCAAATAATGATAAAAAAGACTCCTACGAGCCCGGTATTGAGCTACATGCAAAAACAACAGTATTTGCTGAGGGGTGTAGAGGTCATTTAGGTAAGCAATTAATAGAGAAGTTTGAACTCGCAAAAAATTCAGACCCACAACAGTACGGAATTGGTTTGAAAGAAATATGGGAGGTACCTGAAGAAAATCATGATGAAGGCTTAGTCTTTCATTCAACCGGTTGGCCCTTAGACAATAAAACCTATGGAGGAAGTTTTGTTTACCATGCAGAAAATAATCAAATATTTTTGGGGTATGTAGTTGGACTTGACTATAAGAATCCTTATTTGTCACCTTTTGAAGAATTTCAAAGGTTTAAAACACATCCAGCAATAGAAAAAATGTTAAGTGGCGGGAAAAGAGTATCCTACGGTGCCAGAGCATTGATTGAGGGCGGCATACAAAGTCTGCCTCAGATGTACATGCCGGGCGCATTATTAATAGGCTGTGATGCCGGTACGTTAAATATGCCAAAAATAAAAGGAACTCATACTGCCATGAAAAGTGGAATGATTGCTGCTGAAGCTATTAATGAATTCCTTTCAGGTAAGTCGAATGATCTATCTTGTTACGAGACATTATTCAAAAAGAGTTGGGTTTATAGCGAATTAAAATCTGCTAGGAATGTTAAACCTTTCTTTACAAGGTTTGGAAATATCCTTGGTATTTTACTTACAGGCATTGATCAGTGGTTATTTATGGGAAAGCTTCCTTTTACTCTATCACACAATCACGCTGATCATGAGACGTTAGAAGACGCAAAAGATGCAAAAAAAATAAATTATCCAAAACCAGATGGTGTTTTAACTTTTGATAGGGCCAGTTCGGTATTTCTTACTGGAACTTATCATACAGAAAATCAACCTGTTCACCTTCAATTGAAGGATAAAGAATTACCAATTAGCTATACGCTAGATAAGTTTGATGAGCCCTCTCAAAGGTACTGTCCAGTAGGTGTATATGAAGTTCATAGAAATGATGATGGTTCCGATCCAAAATTTGTAATAAATAGTCAGAACTGCATACATTGCAAAACATGCGATATTAAAGAACCGTCACAAAACATAAACTGGGTAACACCAGAGGGTGGCGGCGGCCCAAAATATGCAAATATGTAAAGCATAAGTATATGCTTATAAGAACAATCATATTTTTACTAATATCTAACATTTCAAGTATTAATCTTTATGCAGCACAATTTATTCCGCCTCAGGTAGGCGATTACTTGGTTGCAAAAATTTCTGGTGATTCAAATGACTACAGCACAACTAAGAGATATTATCAAAGGCTGCACAGATCAAATCCAAACGATTTACTTGCTTTAGATAGATTGTTGTTGCTTAGTATCCTGGATGGGGATTTGCTTAGTGCAAATAACTACTCTTTTAAACTCGCGAAAGCAGGCTGTGATAAAAATGTAAATTCATGTTGCATGAATAATCAATCACCACAAGGTCATCTTGTTAATGGGATTTCTTACTTAAACTCTTATAAGCCCGGTTTTGCTGATCAAAGTTTTGCTAGTATTTGGAGAGGGAATTTATCTGATAGCACGTTTGTAAGACTACTCAGAGCATGGGTATGGGCCGACAGTAATACGATAGACAAAAGTATGGCCTTAATCGATTTAATTTCTACAGGTGAACATCAACACCTAACACTTGTGCATAAAGCTCTAATTTATGACTATGCTAATGAGATTGAATTAGCGGAGGTTTTTTATGATCAATCTTTATCAGTACAAAGAGATTTATACGTTTTACGTCTATATTATAATTTTCTGCATCGAAATAATTTGACTGAGAAGAAAAAAACTTTTGCAGACGAGTTTTTGTCTTCGTACGACGAAGAGTTTAAAAGTAAATTTCTAACTTCAAATAAAAATAGGATTATTCAAAACCCTCTTCAAGGAATAGGAGTTGTTTTATTTAATTCACAACTGTTGATTGAGGATTTAAATGAAGAACTTGCACATATGTTATATCAACTAGCAATTGATACCTCTCCTAATTTACATGAGATCAAGTATATATTTGCTTCTTTTCTTAACCAGTTAGAAAATCATGATAAGGCAAGAGAGGTACTGAGTTATATCCCAAAAAAGCATTACCTAGGTAATTTTGCTGCAATTCAAATTTCAGATGCATATAGCTACGAAGGTAATAATGACAAAGCAATTCAAAATTTAAATACGTTTGTGGAGGTTGATGATAGCTTTGAAGCTTACCTTTCACTTGGAAATTATCACCGCTATGAAAAGAATTGGTCTGATGCAATTGATAATTATGATCATGCATTAAAGCTTGGTAAAAAATTTGATAAAGAAAACATTTGGGAAGTTTACTTTAATATTGGAATTGTTCATGAACGTTCTAAAAATTGGAAGTTAGCTGAAAAGAATTTAAAAAAATCATTGAATCTATCTGAAGATCAAGCAGATGTTCTCAATTATTTAGGATATTCATATATCGATATGGATCAAAATATATCCGAGGCTAGAGTTATGATAGAACAAGCAATGGAATTGAAACCAAACGATCCATACATAGTTGATAGCCTTGCTTGGTATTATTTTAAAGTTGGTAAGTATAATGAAGCCCTATCTTTGTTGGAGTTTTCATTGGATATGATGCCATACGATCCAACTGTAAATGATCATTATGGCGATGTGCTCTGGAAGCTAGGAAATGAACTTGAAGCACGTTTTTATTGGCAGAAAGCAATAGATTTAGATCAGGAAAATATTTTTGAGGATAAAGTTAAAATCAAACTACTTAAAGGAATCTAAGTACGTTGTTGAATACCATAAAATCGTACGCAAAAATAAATCTTTTCTTAAATGTAGTAAACAAACTTGATACTGGTTTTCACGAATTAAACTCAGTGTTATCAAGGATTGATCTTTATGATGAGATTAGAATAAAAGATGAAAGCTCATTTAGTATCTCATATAATGGCCCTTTTGGAGACCAAGTAGGATCCAATGATAATGTTTCTAAATTATTTAATTATTTAATCGATAAGAATTATTTAAAGCAAAAATCATTTGCTATTCAAGTTGTAAAAAATATACCAGTGGGATCGGGTTTAGGTGGCGGTTCATCAAATGTCGCAGAAATAATTAAATATTTAATAAGATGCAATTTGCTAGATAATTCAAGCTCAACTGAAATTGCAAGAGATCTTGGGTCAGACATTGAATTTTTTATTGATGAGGGATCTGCACTGATTTCGGGAAAAGGGAATGTTGATCAAAGGTTAAAAATCAATTCGGATAAGCATTTTCTAATTGTATTTCCAAATGTTCAAAATAGTACTAAGGAAATTTTTAATAAACATTCTAATTTAAGTGGAGAAAA
>CABZCR010000020.1 GCA_902524285.1 uncultured Pelagibacteraceae bacterium
TGATGTTTTTGTAAATGAAATTCATAAATGGATTTCATCTAACCCTTAAATAGATATGAATATTTTTCTCTTAAGATATTCTTTTGTACTTTACCCATAGAATTTCTTGGCAATTCCTCCAAAAATATGATTTTTTTGGGCTGCTTATATTTCGCTATTTTATCTTTTAATAAATCTTGTACGTTGCGTTCTTCTAATTTTTTATTATCTGATATCACTAATGCTACAACTGCTTCCCCAAAATCATAGTGATTTATACCAATTACTGCTGACTCTAATATATCGGGTATTTGGTTAATCACATCTTCTATTTCCTTAGGATAAACATTTAGTCCACCGCTTATAATCATATCTTTATCTCTACCAACAATAGTAAAGTAACCATTTTCATCTTTCTTTGCGAGATCACCTGTTATGAAGAAACCATCATCTTTAAATGATTCTTTGGTCTTTTCTTCCATTCCCCAGTACCCCTTGAAAATATTTTCGCCCTTAAGTTCAATAGTTCCTATTTGACCCACTTCTACTTCCTTACCTTCTTCATTGACTATTCTTATTTCAATGCCTGGAAGAGGTATGCCCACTGTACCTGCTTTTCGTAATCCGTCATATGGATTTGAAATATTCATATTTGTTTCTGTCATGCCATATCTCTCAAGAATTTTTTTACCAGTTCTTTCTTCAAATTCAATGTGAGTTTCTGATAGTAAAGGTGCTGAACCAGAAATAAATAGTCTCATGTGTTTTGCTGACTCATTATTTAATTTTTCATTTGCCAGCAATCTTGTATAAAAAGTCGGTACGCCCATCATGGATGTGGCTCTTTTCATCCAAAGCAAGGCTTTTTCAGCATCAAATTTTTCCAAGAAAATCATTGATCCTCCAACAATTGCGAGAAGATTACATGCAACAAAAAGACCGTGCGTATGGTAAATAGGTAGCATATGTAAAAGCACATCATCTTCTGTAAAATTCCAAAAATCTCTTAAAACTTCAGAATTTGAAACCAAATTTCTATGCGATAGCATTGCTCCTTTTGATTTTCCAGTAGTACCGGATGTATATAAAATGGCAGCTAAGTCATTTTTGTTTCTTTTAATAGATTGAAATTTTTTTGGATATTTTTTTATCTGCTCAATCAATGAACCAGTTTCATCTAAATTTAATGATAAAATTGAAAACGAAGAATAGCTCAATAAGTTTTTTACTTCATTTTGAATTTTGTCATCGACAATTATCACCTTAGGTTTGGCGTCATTGAAGAAATATTCTAATTCACTTAGGGTATAGCCAGTATTGAGTGGCAGATAAACACCTCCAGCTTTAATGGTTGCTACGTATATAGCAAGTTGAATTACATTCTTTTCTGCCTGTATGGCCACTCGGTCACCAGGTAATAAATTAATATCTATTAAGTAATTAGAAATTTGATTTACAATTTCATTGAATTCTAAGTAACTTATCTCTTTATTTTCATTGATCAAAAAAATATTTGGACTCGTTTCGTTAGATTTGAATATTTCATCAAATAGATAGTTTGATTCAGTCATTACTATTTTCATCCAATGAATAAATGCTCAACCGAGATAAAATATCTTCGTGAATAACTATGCCAAGTCCAGCTGATTTATTTATAAGTGCTTTATTATCAATAATATCAAAAGGTAACTCACAAAATTTCTTTGAAAAGTTTATATAATCTGGAAATATTTCAGCCTTTTCTGAATTAGAAATACTTGAGCAAACATGAAGCATCGCAGATGCTGAAACGGACATTGAATTCCAGCAATGCGGAGAAATAGAGATGCCATTATTTGATGCTTCATTTGATATTTTGATAATATCAATAAGTCCGCCCATACCTGAAATATCAGGATTAAATATATCTGCTGCATTTCTCTTTATTAATTCTCTGAAATGGACCAAGCCTGATTGCTTTTCACCAGTTACAACTTTCATATTAAAAGTATTTTTGATCTCAGTGAGTAAGCTAATATTCTCACCATCAACAGGCTCTTCTATCCAGTAAGGATTAAATGACGATACTTCTTTTAAAAAAGATATTGTCTGATCTAAATCTTTAGGCACAGCTAAATCAAGCATTAGCGGTAATTCATCTCCCACTATTTCTCTAACTTTTTCAACAAACTGAATTGAAATTGATACGTTATCTAGCATTGGATATATCTTAATCCCCCCATATTTCTTTCCATAAAATTTTTCTATTTGTCTCAAATAATCATTTGTGTCTTTTTTTAAATTGCTCCAACACGTAGCATAAATGGGAACATTTGGTTTGGGGCTTTTTGTTAATAAAGAATTTAAAGGAAGATTTTTACACTTCCCTGATATGTCCCATAATGCAATTTCAATGGCGCTTGTAGCAGAGCTGAAATCTAAACCCCTGTGACCGTCACTTAACAATGAAATTTTATTATAAAATGACTTTATTGATAGATTTGGAATATTCGAAATTTCTCTAAATAACTCTTTTATAATAATCGCAATACCTTTTTCTCTAAAATTAATAGAGAACGCTTCTCCCCAACCTTCAATTCCATCTTCAGTAGTTATTTTTATGATGATAAATTTTTTTGTATTTGACCATTGATCATCAGAAAGATGATTATCAGTTATCCAGATCTTTAACCTTGAGAGTTTGCCAATGCTTATATCTTGATTATTCATTATCAGTATTAATATTAGATGGAATATAATTTAATTTGATCTTTAACATATATAAAAAAAACCTTATGTTAAGGTATGATTTCAAAGTTAATACTAGGCGCAGGATGTTTTTGGGGAGTAGAAGTTCTTTTTGAAGAAATGTCTGGCGTTAAAAAAGTAATTTCAGGATATGCCGGCGGACATACAGAAAACCCTACATATGAAGAGGTCTGTACAGGAAAGTCAGGACACATTGAAGTTGTTGAGATTGAGTATGATAATAGTGAAGTAAAGTTTGAGGAATTGTTAGACAAGTTTTTCTTTATTCATGATCCAACTCAGATAAATCGTCAAGGTCCAGACATTGGAGAACAATACAAGTCAGTTATTTTTTTTAATTCTGATGAAGAAAGAAGAATATCGGAAAGCAAAATTGATGAGATTAATAACTCGGGCGAACATCAAAACGAAGTAGTTACAGAATTAAGAGAGAATGCTAAATTTTGGCCCGCTGAAGAATACCACCAAGACTTCATAGAAAAAAATGGTAAAGTTTGCTATCACCAACTTTACGTACAACACAAATCCTAAATTGCATTATTATTAATGCTCAGCACGTTGATTTGTGCTGAGCAATTAATATAAACTAGCCCTTTACAACTTCTCTTGTATTCGCGTTGAAAGACTCAGTAAACGGTACATCAACTGTTACAGCGTCTACTGGTACTCCTGGCTCATCAGCATAAATATCAGGTAAATGAACTTTAAATTTTTTACCTAGTTCCCATTTTGGAAAGCCATTTGCATTAAGAGTTCCATCAAAAGGTATATAACCCATAGCTATATTTTTTCCTTTTTCAGGATGATACCAAGGTGAAGTAATAAAGCCACAAGGGTCTCCACCGTCACCAGGAGACACAAGCCAA
The DNA here is from genome assembly GCA_902524285.1 of uncultured Pelagibacteraceae bacterium. Classification (GTDB taxonomy): domain Bacteria; phylum Pseudomonadota; class Alphaproteobacteria; order Pelagibacterales; family AG-422-B15; genus CACNXQ01. Next base: position 3,594 of record CABZCR010000020.1, read on the forward strand.
AAATCAGGCGCATACTCATCAATTGGTTTGCCACCAATTTCAAATCCCACCAATTGTAACTTGTACGGCTTATGACCATCTTTCAAGTCAGTCTTCATCTTTTCAAGCGCTTGCTTACCGATATAATCACCTTTTTTCTCCCACTCACCTTTTCCAGATAAAGAAACTTGATAGCCAAGATTACATTGGAAAGGATTGTGTTCATGATCTAAGTCCTGACCCCAAGATAATATGCCTGCTTGTATTCTTCTGTGGTGAGCAGGTGCTATAACCATTAGATTATGTTTCTTGCCTGCTTCCAAAACAGCATCCCACATATCGTCGGCATAGAGCGTTGCATTTCGTAAATAAATTTCATAACCGGACTCGCCAGAGAAACCAGTTTGAGAAATCACGCAACTTCTTCCACCAACTGTAACTTCTGCTAAACCATAGAAAGGAATATTATCAAGATCAACTTGATCACCCACTAGGTCTTTCATCAAGGCAATGGCTTTTGGTCCTTGAATTTGAACAGGGCACGCATCAATTTCATCAATTTCCACATTAAATCTTTTATCAGCGTTTACGCCTTGCAAATAAAGTCCAATATCTGAGTCTGACAAACTAAACCAAAACTCATCTTTCGAGATTCTTAAGAGAATAGGATCATTTAAGACTCCGCCTTTATAGTTACATAATATTACGTACCTAGCTCGTAATGGAGATATCTTTGTGGCATCCCTTGTAATTACATAGTCTGTAAATTTTTCAGCATCTGGACCAATTACACGTATTTGTCTCTCAACTGCAACATTCCACATAGTCACATGATTTTTAATTGCTTCATATTCAACCATTGCTCCACCATCTTCAGGCTTTACATAACCTCTGGGATGATAAATACGGTTATAAACTGTTGCTCTCCAGCATCCTGCTTCCATTGACTTATGCCAATATGGTGACTTTCTCACTCGAGTTGAAATCAACATTTCAACTTTTGTTGGTCCACTTTGGCGTAAATTGTAAGGAACATGTCTGTCGCTTTGATCAACAGTAGTGTTATGTTCTATTTTTTTAGACATAGTAGTTCTCCTTTTCTAACCATTCGTTTGCTTTTTTTATTCCACCAAACGCATAAATGTGAAAATGTTCAACGTTCTCTTTTAATTCTTGAATTACATCATCAGGTGTCTGAACAGTCAATAAATCAAAAATTTTAGATGCATTTTTTTTTGCGAAATTAAGCGTATTCTTTAATCCAACAAATCCAGCGAATTTAACTAACGTCTTCATAGAAGCCGGACCCGCAACGCCTACATGAACAGGAAGTGGTGCTCCAGAAATAAAAGACGATAATGCGTCTGTATCTTGTGTCCACTGTGTTACAATATAGTCAGCAAATGGGGCCTTTGATTTCATTGCTTCTTCAATAGCTGCATCACTCATATTTGGAGATCCCTCAGGATGACCAGCAATACCTATTTTCATTCCATCAAACAATCCAGTTTCTATAAGTTGCAGTGAACAATGATATTTTCCTAAAATATCTCGATCACCACCAATTATTAAAACTTGTTTAACTCCAGCCTCTTTAACTTGCTCTATATATGATTTTAACATATCTGAATCAGTAATTGAACGAGCTGGAAAGTGAGGAATGGGATTATAACCTGCACTAGCTAACGCTTTGGTTTGTTCAATAACGTCAAGATAACTTGTGCCAGGCAAAAAGGTAATATAAATGTCATTGAGTTTAGGCAAATCAGACAGATTTGTTCTTGTAGTAACTTCCAATGAAAAATTTACATTTCCCATAATGCTGTAAATGAGTGTACCGCTTAAGCCACGCGAATTTTCAATTGCACTGCTTGGCTTAATTTTGCAGCACTATTTGAGTCTCCTAAAACAAAATTTAAGTAAAAATTTGTTCTATAGCAATACATTTTTGTAGACTCCTATCTGTAAAGTTCTTAAGTTGTTTAGGTTTTTAATATTAGTATCATTTATGGCTTTACTCTCAGATATTGAAATTGCTAGAGAAAATAGCATGGCTCCTATTGAAGAAATTGCTTCAAAATTAGACTTAAATGATCAAAATCTCCAAAAATTTGGCCACCACATTGCTAAAATTGATACTCAAAATATAGAAAGTAATAACAAAAACGGAAAACTCATTTTAGTGACTGCCATTTCGCCTACCCCAGCGGGTGAAGGAAAGACTACTACATCCGTCGGTCTTAGTGATGGCTTAAATAAAATTGGAAAACAATCATTGGTATGCTTGAGAGAACCTAGTTTAGGACCTTGCTTTGGTGTCAAAGGGGGCGCTG
>CABZCR010000021.1 GCA_902524285.1 uncultured Pelagibacteraceae bacterium
TGCAGGAGAATTTGTATATGATGTAGAAACTGACTCACTAAATATAATAGAAGCTAATTTAGTTGGAGTTTCTCTGTGTTTTAACCAAATAAATGCTTACTACATTCCACTTCAGCATGTTGATCAAAAAGGAAATACTGATGAATGTCAAATTTCTCTAAAAAACTTTCTAACAATTATTTCTCCTCTAATGAAAGATGAATCCATCATAAAGATAGGCCACAATATTAAATATGATAATTCCATTTTAAATAAATACGGAGTTAATGTTAGAGGCTTTCACGATACTATGTTAATGTCTTATGTGCTTGATGCAGGTGTCAATCGACATAGTATGGATGAACTAGCTAGTATCCATTTGAATAGAGAAACAATTAAATTTAAAGATGTAGTTGGTAGCGGTAAGTCCCAGATAACTTTTGACAAAGTAAAAATTGAAGATGCATTAAATTATGCAGCTGAAGATGCAGAGGTTACTTTTAAATTGTATCTTTTTTTAAAGAAAAGAGTAAATCAGGAAAAGAGCAATTACATTTACACTAATATTGAGAGAGAACTAATCAATTCAATCCAATCAATGGAAATTAATGGAATTAAAGTTGACAAGAAATATCTGAGTGACTTGTCAGTTAAATTTTCTCAAAGAATAGAAAATCTTGAGAAAAAAATATACAAAGAAACAGGCTCAGAATTTAATATTGGTTCTCCAAAACAATTATCAGAAATCTTATTTGATAAATTAAAACTTAAGCCACCTAAAAAAACCAAAACTGGTGAAAAATCAACAGGTATCCAAGTTTTAGAGGACCTTGCATATGAGGGAAATAAAGTTGCTGACAATATTATTCAGTGGCGACAACTCTCAAAACTCAAAAATACTTATACTGATGCACTGCAAAACCATATTGTTAAAGAAACAGGTAGAATACATACTTCATTTGCCATGGCTTCAACAAATACAGGAAGACTTGCTTCTTCAGATCCAAACTTACAAAATATTCCAATAAGAACTGAAGAAGGAAAGTCGATTAGAAAAGCTTTTATACCGGATAAAGGCTTTGTCATGCTAGCTGCTGATTACAGTCAAATTGAACTGAGAGTTCTCGCTCATATGGCTGATGTTATACAACTAAAGGAAGCGTTCATAAATAATGAAGACATTCACCAAATTACAGCTTCAGAAATTTTCAATGTAAAATTAAAAGAAGTTGATAATGAATTAAGGAGAAAAGCAAAAGCAGTTAACTTTGGTATAATTTATGGTATTTCAGCTTATGGACTTGCGAAGCAGCTTTCAATCTCAAACTATGAAGCGGGAGATTTTATAAAAAGATATTTTCAGAAATTTTCAGGAATTAAAGAATTTATGGATCACACTAAAGATTTTTGTAGGAAGAAAGGTTATGTTGAAACGATTTGTGGAAGAAAATGTTTTTTCCCAAGAATAAAGGATAAAAACTTTGCGCTCAGATCATTCCAGGAAAGAGCAGCGATAAATGCTCCAATTCAGGGTACTGCAGCTGATATTATTAAATTAGCTATGATTAAAATAAATGGTAAAATTAAAAATTCAAATGATTGTAAAATGCTTTTACAAGTTCATGATGAATTAATTTTTGAAATAAAAAAAAGTAAATTAGACCACTTTAAAAAGATTATTATAGAAGAAATGGAAAATGCATTAATGCCCAAATTTGATTTTTCTGTACCTTTAGTAGTTGACCATAACTATGCTCTAAATTGGAGTGATGCTCATTAATGTCAGAGGTAATCGTTCTTGTTACTGGAGGTTTTGATCCAATTCACAGTGGGCACATCGCATATCTAAAGAATGCAAAAAAATTAGGGGATAAACTTATTGTAGGAGTCAATTCCGATCAATGGTTGGTACAAAAAAAAGGAAGTCCTTTTCTTCCAATCGAGGAAAGAATTGAAATAGTATCAAATTTATCTGTAGTGGATAAAGCTATTGAATTTACTGATGATGAATTAAATTCAGCTTCAGGTGCAATTCAAAAAGTAATAGATCAATATCCAGATAATAAAATAATTTTTGCAAATGGAGGGGATAGAACCTCAGACAATATTCCTGAGATGGAAAAATTTAAAAATAATAAAAATGTAGAATTTGAATTTGGTGTTGGAGGAGATTTTAAAAAGAATTCATCTAGTTGGATATTAAAAAATTGGCAAGGACCACTTGAATACAGACCATGGGGCTGGTTTAGAGTAATTGATGATAGTGACGATCATAAAATAAAGGAAATACAGGTAAATCCAAATTCAAGACTTAGTTATCAGTCACATGCCAAAAGATCTGAAGTATGGACAGTAATTAAGGGTGATGCAACTGTATTAATTGATGACAGTGAGCATCATTTAAAAGTAAATAATTCAATTTTTATTCCAGTAGGTAGCAAACATCGATTGGAAAACAATACTGACTCACCACTAAATATAATTGAAGTTCAGACAGGAACATATTTTGGTGAGGACGATATTGTCAGATATGAAGACGATTATGATAGAAAATTAGACAAATGAGTAAGCTTCCTGCAAATAAGTATTTGGCTTTCTTTCTACTTCTTAATATCTTTAATTTTGTAGATAGAAATTTACTAATGGCTTTTGCCAATGAAATTAAAAGTGATTTTAATCTTTCAAATGTTGAATGGGGTCTTTTAACAGGTGTTTATTTTCTTTTTTTCTACTCGATATTTGGAATTTTTATGGGAGTTCTTGGGGACAAATTTAATAGAATGAAAATTATTGCAGTAGGTGTCTTCTTGTGGAGTTTAATGACTGCATTCACGGGTATTGCAAAAAGCTTTATTCATTTGATAATTGCAAGGGCCTTAATTGGCATTGGTGAGTCAGCACTAACTCCAAATGCAGTTTCAATGATTTCTGATTTATTCCCGCAAAATAAAAGAGCGACAGCATCAGCTATTTATTACCTAGGCATTCCACTTGGTGTTGGAGCTGGTTTAATTATAGCCTCGGTCTTTGGACCTATATTTGGATGGAGAACAGTTTTCATAACATTAGGTTTAATAGGTATAGTTCTGGCAATCATAACCTATTTTCTTGCTGTGCCTAAAAGAGGAGAACAAGAAAACATACAAAATGAAAATGAAAAAAGTTTATCTACTAAAGAAATAATCTCAAAAACTCTTGAGACATTTTCAAATTCAAAATCAATCATATTTCTAATTGTTGGTGGTATCTTTATGCATATACCACTTGGTACTGGCAATTTTGAACTTCTTTGGGCAGTCAACGAGAGAGGTTTTACAAGTTCATCTTATAATCTACTATTTGGAACCTTTTTTATTGTAGGTGGAACGTTTGGTGCTGTAGTGGGTGGTGTTATAACAGATAAGTTTGGCCCCAAATTTGAGGGCGGTGCAATGACTGTTCTTACGATTTCATACTTAATATTAACTCCGCTAACTATAAGTTACAGATTTATTGAGCCAAGTGGTTTATTTTTTTATTTCACGTTATTTTTTATATCTGTGAATGTTACATTTTGGGTAGGGCCAATATTTGCAGCTATGCAAACACTTACTCCATACAAAGTAAGGTCCACCATGTTGGCAGTATTTATCTTAGGTGTAAATATCATTGGTATGGGATTTGGAAGCTTCGTCACAGGGTATCTTGCTGATTATGTGTTTAATAATACAGCCTCACCATATACTTGGTCTTTAGTTGCTGTAGGAGCAACAGGAACTGTATCAATACTTTGTTTTTATATTGCTAGTTTTAATTATAAAAAAGACGCAGAATTTGCTATGCAGTATTAAATTTGAGAAGGTCCTGAATTTATTATTTTCTCTTCAACATCAGACTCAAACTTTACAAAATTGTCTATAAACATGTTTACTAATTTTTTTGCTTGTAAATCATATTCTGATGAATCAGCCCATGTGCTTCTGGGGTTTAAGACGCTTCCATTAATTCCATTAACTTCTAATGGCACGAAAAACCCGAAATTGTCATCCTTTCTCATTTCTATGTTAGAAAGCTCACCAGATAATGCAGCGTCCAATAACCTTCTAGTATTTTTTATAGATATTCTTTTACCCACACCGTAAACACCACCAGACCAACCTGTATTTACTAGCCAACAGTCTACATTATGTTTAGATATCTTCTCTTTGAGCAAGTTGCCATATTCTATTGGATTTCTCGGCATAAAAGGCGCCCCAAAACACGTAGAAAATGTTGCTTGTGGTTCATTTGATAGTCCAATTTCTGTTCCAGCAACCTTAGCTGTATAACCTGATAGAAAATGATACATAGCTTGATCAGGTGACAGTTTTGCAATTGGAGGCAATACACCAAAAGCATCAGCCGTTAACATAATTATATTTTTCGGATGATTTGCTTTACCTGATTTTATTACACCAGGAATGTAATCTAAAGGATATGCGCCTCTTGTATTTTCTGTAAGAGAATTATCGTCAAGATCTAAAAGGCCATTTTCTTTCATTATCACATTTTCTATAACTGTTCCCTTCATTTGAGTAGTTTGATATATTTCAGGTTCAGCTTCTTCTGATAAACGAATAAGTTTTGCATAGCATCCTCCCTCAAAATTAAAAAGACCATCGTCAGACCAGCCATGCTCATCATCACCTAGTAAAGATCTCTTTGGATCAGCACTTAACGTTGTTTTACCAGTTCCAGACAGACCAAAAAAGATTGCTGAGTCACCATCATTCCCAGAATTAACCGAACAATGCATTGGCATAACTTTTTTTTCTGGTAATAAAAAGTTAAGGAGAGTGAAGACCGATTTTTTTGTCTCTCCGGCATACTTAGTTCCTGAAATTAGAATTACCTTCTCTTTTAAATTTACGATAATTGCTGTTTCACTATTGGTTCCATGAATTTTAGGATCCATTTTTAAATTTGGAAAATTTATTATTGTAAAGTCAGCAATAAAACTAT
>CABZCR010000022.1 GCA_902524285.1 uncultured Pelagibacteraceae bacterium
CGGCGCAGGGTATGGATCTGCAGGAGAGCGATGCATGGCTCTCTCTGTTGCTGTAGCTGTTGGTGATGTGGGTGATAAATTAATTGAAAAGCTTACCCCTCGCGTTCAGGGACTTAAAGTTGGCCCCGGAACAGATCCAGAAGTTGAAATGGGTCCACTCATTAGTGATGTACATTTATCAAAAGTAAAAAGCTATGTTGACTCTGGAGTTGCTGAAGGAGCTGATCTTATAGTGGATGGAAGATCAATATCTCTTCAAGGTTATGAAAATGGATACTTCATCGGAGGCTGTTTATTTGATCATGTTAAGGAAGATATGAAGATATATAGAGAAGAAATATTTGGACCTGTATTATCTGTTGTACGTCAACCTACTTTTGACGATGCTTTAAAAATGGTTAACGATCATGAATTCGGAAACGGCACCACTATTTATACTCGTGATGGTGACACAGCTAGAGCTTTTGCTAATCAATGCAAAATTGGAATGGTTGGAGTGAATGTTCCCATACCAGTACCCATGGCTTTTCATAGCTTTGGTGGTTGGAAAAGATCCTTATTTGGGGATCATGCAATGCATGGTATGGACGGAGTAAGGTTCTTTACGCGTCTCAAAACTGTTACTTCGAGATGGCCAACTGGTATTAGAAAAGGTGCTGAATTTACCATTCCAACAATGAAGTAAATATTTAATTTATCTTGATTTTAATCGCTATCTAGTTAGTTTACCGAGCTATAAACTCATCATGACAAGTAAAAAAATATCACTTATAGGAGCCGGACAAATTGGAGGTACACTTGCTCATTTAGCTGCCATGAAAGAGCTTGGAGATGTAGTTCTTTTTGATCTGATGTCTGGACTGGCAAAAGGTAAAGCTCTTGATATAGCGCAGTCCTCAGCCATAGATGGTTTTAATGTTTCCTTGTCTGGTACTGATAATTATGAGGATACAAGTGACTCTGATGTTATAATTATAACAGCTGGAGTTCCTCGAAAACCAGGAATGACTAGAGACGACCTTTTGGGAACAAACTTAAAAATTATCAAGCAAGTAGCTGAAGGTATAAAATCAACTTCTCCTAATGCCTTCGTTATTTGTATTACAAATCCATTGGATGTAATCGTTATGGCTCTTCAAAAATATTCAGGACTTCCAAAAAATAAAGTTGTTGGTATGGCTGGAGTTTTAGATACTTCACGTTTTAAATATTTCTTATCACAAGAATTGAACGTTCCAATTAGCGAAGTAGACTCATTTGTTCTTGGTGGCCATGGTGATACAATGGTACCAGTTCCAAATAGAACTATGGTTAGTGGTGAAAACCTGACTGATTTAGTGAATAAAGGAAAAATTTCAAAGGCTAGGCTTGACGAGATTATTGATAGGACGAGAAAAGGTGGAGCCGAAGTTGTAAAGTTATTGGAAACCGGATCCGCTTTTTATGGGCCGGCAGCATCAGGAATTGAAATGGCCGACTCATATCTAAATGATAAGAAAAAAACGTTACCATGCGCTGCATATTTAAATGGTGAATATGGTGTTTCAGATTTATATGTTGGAGTTCCTGTTGTTATTGGCTCAGCTGGAATTGAAAAAGTTGTTGAACTTGATTTAGACGAAGAAGAAAAAAAATATTTTAAAACTTCAATCGAAGCAGTCAGTGAGCTATTTGAGGCTGCAAAAAATATTGATCCTTCACTTAAATAAATGAATATACATGAACATCAAGCAAAGGAATTATTTGACGGTTATGATATACCTGTGTCCAAAGGAAGCGTTGCATATGAAAAAAGTCAGATAAATGAAGCAGTAGAAAAAGTTAAGGGTCCAATTTGGGTTGTTAAAGCGCAAATTCATGCAGGTGGCAGAGGTAAAGGTGGAGGCGTTAAAGTAGTTTCTTCAAAAGAAGAAGCTGTAAATGAGGCTGAAAAAATGTTTGGTATGAATTTAATAACGCCTCAAACAGGCCCAGCAGGAAAAGAAGTAAAACGTATCTACATTGAAAATGGGTCGGATATTAAAAAAGAATTATACCTTTCTTGTTTATTAGACAGAGCGACAAGCAAAGTTGCCTTTATTGTATCTAAGATGGGAGGTATGGACATTGAATCAGTTGCAAAAGATACCCCAGAAAATATAACAACAGTTCAAATAGAGCCTTCAATAGGTGTTACTGAAAATGATATAAATACAATTAGCAAAGCTTTTGAACTCAAAAAAGATCTTGAGGGCCAACTTTCTGATCTTATAAAAAATATGTATAAATTTTTTTTAGAAAAAGATGCTAGTCTTGTTGAAGTTAATCCTTTGATTATAACTGAGACTGACAAACTATTGTGTCTCGATGCTAAAGTTAATTTTGATGATAATGCTTTATACCGCCATCCAGAAATTGAGGAATTAAGGGATGAGAATGAAGAGGATGAATATGAAAGAGAGGCATCAAAATATGATCTCGCATATATAAAATTGGATGGGAATATAGGCTGTATGGTCAATGGCGCAGGCTTGGCAATGGCTAGCTTAGATATTATTAAAATGTATGGTGGTGAGCCCGCCAACTTTCTAGATGTTGGCGGTGGAGCTTCTAAAGAAAAGGTTTCGAGTGCATTTAAAATTATTCTTTCTGATAAAGGTGTAAAAGGCATCTTAGTTAATATCTTTGGTGGAATCATGAGATGTGACATCATTGCTGAAGGAATTGTTGCTGCTGCAAAAGAATTAGAAATCTCTGTACCGCTTGTAGTTAGACTTGAAGGCACAAATGTTGATGAAGGTAAAAGAATTCTTGATAATTCAAGTATCGAAATTATTTCTGCCAATGATTTAGATGATGCAGCAAAAAAAATAGTCAAGCTAGTTTAATGTCAGTAATAGTTAACAAAGATACAAAAGTTATTTGTCAGGGTTTCACCGGATCACAAGGTACCTTTCATTCAGAACAGGCAATTAAATATGGCACTAAAATGGTTGGTGGAGTTACTCCAAAAAAAGGAGGAACTGAGCACTTAGGGTTACCAGTATTTGATACAGTAAAAGAAGCTAAAGATAAAACGGAAGCAAATGCCACTGTAATTTATGTTCCTCCCCTATTTGCCGCAAAAGCAATTTTAGAAGCAATAGATAGTGAGATGGAGCTAATAGTTTGTATAACAGAGGGAATTCCTGTTATGGATATGCTAGAGGTCAAAGATACGTTAAGATCTTCCAAATCACGTCTCATTGGCCCCAATTGTCCCGGAGTCATAACTCCTGATGAGTGTAAGATTGGTATAATGCCAGCGCATATTCATCAAAAGGGAAACGTAGGAATTGTATCTAGGTCTGGAACATTAACTTATGAAGCAGTTTATCAAACAACAGTGGAAGGTCTTGGACAATCCACCTGTATTGGAATAGGGGGCGATCCAGTGAATGGAACAAACTTTATTGATTGTTTGGAACTTTTCTTATCTGATCCGGAAACTGAATCGATAATCATGATTGGTGAAATTGGTGGTTCAGCTGAGGAAGAAGCAGCTGAATTTTTGAGAAAAGAAAAGGTAAAAAAGCCAACCGTTGGATTTATTGCAGGAACGTCAGCCCCTCCAGGAAGAAGAATGGGACACGCTGGAGCAATTGTATCTGGAGGGAAAGGTGGAGCAGAAGATAAAATTGAAGCCATGAAGAGTGCTGGGATTCAAATTTCAAATTCTCCAGCAGCTTTAGGATCAACTTTACTTGAGGTATTAAAGAATCAAAACTAAAATTAATCTGCTTAATGACAAAGTCATCCATAAACGATATTTTTGATAAAACATCTTTCCTGCACGGTGCAAACGCAGTTTATATCGAACAAATGTTCGAAAGATTTCAAAATAATCCCGATGACATTCCAGATGATTGGAGAACTTTTTTTTCTGGCATTACAGATAACTTAAATCAACAAAATATTCTTCGTGCTAGTTGGGCATCTCAAAATGTAGAAACCAATAATGAAGAAGATACTTTAGAAAATATTAATGAGAGTGAAATCAAAATAGAGTCCCAAATATTAAATAAAGATAACATTGTTACGAGTGAAGTATTTAAAGAACAGGTTTTTGACTCAATAAGGGCAATAAGACTTATCAGAGCTTATAGAGTTAATGGTCATCTAGCATCAAATCTGGATCCACTAAATTTAAAAGAAATTAAAACATATTCTGAACTTGATTATAGAAATTATGGTTTCAAAGAAAATGACCTTGATAAAGAAATTTTTATTGATGGAAGTCTTGGTCTAAACTTTGCTAAACTCAGAAATATTATTGAAATACTTAAGGAAACTTATTGCGGATCTATAGGTGTTGAATTTGTTCATATTCAAGATGCTGATCAAAAGCAATGGGTTCAAGAAAGAATAGAGGAAGTTAGAAATAAAACACAGTTTACCTCAAACGGTAAGAAAGCAATATTCAAACGTTTGCTTGAAGCTGAAATGTTCGAGCAATTCCTTGATAAAAAATTTATAGGCACCTAAAGGTTTGGGCTCGTTGGCAGTGA
>CABZCR010000023.1 GCA_902524285.1 uncultured Pelagibacteraceae bacterium
TGCACGTTGACTGTACATTTCCTCTACCAACTCTTCCTCGAAGTTGATGAAGTTGTGAAAGGCCATACCTCTCAGAATTCTCAATAATCATCACAGTTGCATCAGGGTCGTCTATTCCTACTTCAATTACTGATGTTGCGACTAAAATATCTATTTTATTATCTTTAAACTTTGACATGACATCGTTTTTTTCTTCTTGTGACATTTGACCGTGAACTAAACCAACATTGTTTGATGAGTAATATTTTTTTAAGTCATTGACTCTTGAGTTGACTGATTGCAATTGAAGTTTTTCGGATTCATCAATTAAAGGGCACACCCAATAAATCTTTTGTTTCTTATTTAATATTTTTGTAAGGCTTTCTTTTAGTTGGTCAATTTTACTGATATTAATTGATTTGGTGATTATTTCCTTTCTGTTTTTAGGTTTTTCAGAAATTTTGGATATATCCATATCCCCATACGCTGCCAATTCCATCGTTCGAGGTATAGGAGTAGCGGTCATCAATAAGATGTCACAACTATTTCCTGCTTTTTCATTTAATAAAATCCTTTGGTGTACTCCAAACTTATGTTGTTCATCAATGACAACCAAGCCAATGTTTTCAAAGGTTACTTTTTGCTGAAATAATGCATGTGTTCCAATAATTATGTCAGCTTCAAAATTATGATTATTTTTATTTGAGGATGTAATTAGTGAACATGTTAGGTTTAAATCACTGATAAATTCTTTGATTGTATTAAAATGCTGCTCAGCAAGAATTTCTGTTGGTGCCATTAAAACTGATCTTTTATTATTTTCAATGCATTGCATCATTGCAAATAATGCAACAATGGTTTTCCCGCTACCTACATCTCCTTGCAGAAGTCTTAACATTTTACTTGAACCTTCTTGATCGATTGAAATTTCTTCAATAGTTGTTTCTTGATCACCAGTGAGTTGAAATTTCAATTGATCTCTTAGTTGTTTTGATAATTTATTTTTTTTAGGAAGTGAAATTCCATTTTTATGACTAATTTTGTTTTTAATTAATCTAATTGTTAACTGTTGAGAGAACAGCTCATCAAAAACAAGTCGTTCTATATATTTATTATCATCATTTTCCTGCACATCTTTTGGATTATGCATTTGATAAATAGAGTCTTTCCATGATGGCCATTTATTTCTTTCTAAAACCTTCTCAGGTATCCATTCAGGCAATTCATCAACCATACTTAATGCAGAATTAATTGATTTTTGTATAATTTTAGATGTCATTCCTGCTGTTAAAGGGTAGACGCACTCAATCTTTTTAACAGAATCTAAGTTTTTAATATCAACTACATGATGAGGATGTGTAATTTGATACAAATCGTTAAATTTTTCAATTTTACCACTTATAACCCTAGTGCTACCGATCGGTAAGATTTTTTTTATGTACGGACCTCGTAGATTAAAATAGACGATTGACATTTGTCCGCTGTCATCTGAGACATTAACTCGATATGGCATTCTTCTATTGAAAGCAGGAGTGTGACTATCAATTTTAACAACGACAGTTGCAATGCTTCCTTCTTCCAAATCAATAATTTTAGGACTGTTTCTTCTGTCTATGTATGCGGCTGGTTTATGAAATAATAAATCAACAATATATTTACCGCATAATCTCTCGATTATTTTAGCGTTCTTTGGTCCAATCCCTTTTATCGTCATTATATTTGAAAAAAGCTTGTATAAGATCTTTGGCCTCATATATGTATTGTATCAAAGATCGATAAAAAAAATATGAACGATTTACATACACTTCAAAAAAAGCTTCAATTCAAATCCTCCCATCGGGGATCAAAGGAAATGGATATTCTCTTGGGATCTTTTGTTGAGAAATACATCAAACTATTTAATGAAGGTGAGCTTCAAATGTTAGAGGCTATATTAGAACTTGATGATAATGACATATATCGATATGCACTAGATAAGGTGACAATTCCAAAAGAAATTGACAATCGCGTCATGCAATTACTCAAAGATTTTACTATGCTTAAAAAATGACGAAACCACGCATAAAGACTCAAATTAATGAGAATTTAAATATCAACATTGAAGAAAAATTTGATTATGAAAGAACAATTAACTATTTATCTGCCAATGGTTATGCACGCGTAAGTTCAATTCGTGAAAATGGTGAATTCTCTGTTAAAGGAGATGTTATTGATATTTTTCCAACAGACTTCAAGAATCCAGTTCGTATTAACATTTTTGGTGATGAGATCGAAAAATTTGAGGAATTTAATCCTAAAAATCAAAAATCGATACAAAGTCTGTTCAGACTCATTATTAAACCTTTTAATGAGTTCTCTTTCAATCAAAGCAAACGAACAATTAAAGCAGATACTTTTTTAACTGATCTCAGTACTTTTGAACAAGATGATCTAATTGTTCATGTTGATCATGGAATAGGAAAATTTAATGGATTAAAAAATGTTACTGTCCTAGAAAACGATCATGATTGCATTGAAATTACATATTTAAATAATGATAAACTTTATGTGCCTGTTGAGAATATTGAACTTTTGTCAAAGTACGGTGGGAAAAGTGAATTCGCACAAATTGATAAACTGGGAAGTTCAAATTGGCAATTTAGAAAAGCCAGCGCAAAAAATAAAATAAATGAAATTGCTGAAGATTTAATAAAAGTTGCGGCAGAAAGATCTCTAAAAGAAGCGACAAAATATACCGTTCAAGAACCTTATTACTCAAATTTTATAAATGAATTTGAATTTCAGGATACCGAAGATCAAGCAAATGTGACGTCAGAATTACTGTTTGATTTGAACAGCGGGCTTCCAATGGACCGTTTGATATGCGGCGATGTTGGCTTTGGTAAGACAGAAGTTGCATTAAGAGGAGCGTTCAATGTAGCTATGAGCGGTGCTCAAGTGGCATTTATTGTTCCAACAACACTACTATGCAGTCAACACTATGAAAATTTTACAAAAAGATTCAAAAACTTTCCATTGAAGGTAGATCAAATATCAAGATTAAACTCAACATCTGAAAACAACAAAATTATTGAAAGAATCAATAATGGAGAAAGCGATGTGGTTGTTGGGACACATGCGCTTCTTAACAGTAAAATTAAATTTAAAAAATTAGGTATGCTTATTATTGATGAAGAGCAGCACTTTGGAGTTTCTCAAAAAGAAAAAATTAAGTCATTGCGTTCAAATGTGCATGTGCTCGCTTTAACAGCGACACCAATACCACGCACATTACAAATGTCACTTGTAGGTCTTAGGGATTTGTCAATTATTTCTACAGCACCATTAAACAGGCAAAATATAAATACTGAAGTTATTGATTTTAATGATGAAAAAATAATCTCTGCAATTGAATATGAATTAAGTCGTAATGGCCAGGTATATTATGTCTGTCCAAGAATTAACGAATTAAAAGAAGTTGAGGATTTTTTAAAAAGTAAACTTCCAAATGTAAAGTATCAAATTGCCCACGGTCAAATGCCGTCCAAAAACCTGAAAAATACAATGATTGATTTTTATAATAATGAATTTCAATTATTGCTGTGTACCACAATTGTCGAGTCGGGTCTGGATTTGCAGAAAACCAACACAATGATTATTCATAATTCTGATAAATTTGGATTATCCCAACTTTATCAGTTAAGAGGGCGTATTGGCAGATCTAATATTGAAGCATTTTGTTTTTATACAGTTAAAGACATCAATGGAATAACTGAAAACGCCTACAAAAGACTTATGCTTCTTAAAAAATTTAACTCTAGAGGCTCAAGTTTTAATCTTTCAAGTCATGATTTAGATATGAGAGGATCAGGAAACATTATAGGCGATGCTCAATCTGGACATATTAGAGAAGTTGGTCTCGAACTTTATCATAAATTGCTAAAAGATAAGATATTGGAATTAAAATCAGATACATCGACAGTGGATAATGAGTGGTCTCCACAAATAAATCTTGGTTTAAGTGTCTTAATACCTGAAAAATATATGCCAAATTTAAACACTAGACTGTTTTATTACCGGCAGCTTGCTTACTTAAGTTCAAGTGAGGAATTAAGCAAAATTAAGGAAGAAATGAGTGAGCGATTTGGTGAAGCTCCTAAAGAGGTTGTACATTTGTATAATATCACCGAGCTTAGAATTATATGTAAACAGTTGAAAATAGAAAAATTTGATATTGGAAATAAAGGTTTAACTATAAAATTTAAAAATAATCATTTTGAAAAAACAGACCAATTGGTTGAATTTATGTCTCAATATAAATATGACTTAAAGTTAAGATCAGACCAAACATTGGTGTATAATTACCAAAAAACATCAAATAAAGATCGAATATATAAAGCTTTTTCTTTTGCAAAGGAATTGCAGGCATTATAGTAG
>CABZCR010000024.1 GCA_902524285.1 uncultured Pelagibacteraceae bacterium
CTCTAAAAGGCGATGAGCTTAATGCAGATATATTAGCTGAAAAGTGGGCAGAAGCATCGAATATGGATGGTGGCAAGGCACTTAAAACAGGTGCAGAACATACAGCTCACATATTTAAAAAACTGGCTGAATAAAATTTATTTAAGTGACACTAACTGAAATTGCTTCATCAGATGATGAAATGCCTGATTGGGTAAGTGTCATATACCTTTTCATATGATAATCAGTATTTCCAAATAATACTCCGATCATTGTCGCCCTTTTAAAATAGTGACTTACCATATATTCATCAACAACGCCCATTCCGCCATGCAATTGAATAGCGCTTTCGCCTACAAATTTTATGGCTTTACCAATACGTGCTTTTGCGGCTGAGACTGCTTTTCTTCTTTCATCTGGATTACTTAAATCCGCTGTCACTGCCATGAAAAGAATTGACTTAGCCTGTTCATACTCAATCATCATATCCACAAGACGATGTTGTATAACTTGATTTTTTGCAATTGACTGCCCGAATTGTTTTCTATTTTTGCAATACTCAGTTGTAGAATCTTTTAAAACTTGCAAGATACCAACTGCTTCAGAGCATGCGGCTATAGTGCTGATATCGACAATTTCCTCGATGGCATCATAAGCCATATTAACTTCTCCTAATACATTATCTTTTGAAACTTTTAAATTTTCTATAATGACTTCAGAGGCTCTATACTCATCAATTGTTGGATAATTTTGGAGTGTTAATCCATTAGACTTTGTGTCAACAATAAATAATGTAATTCCAGACTCAGATCTTTGGTCGCCATCAGTTCTTGCAGAGATTATTAAGTGTGAAGCCATGCCCGCTCCAAATACCACTGACTTAAAACCATTTAATACATAGTCATCTCCGTTGAGTACGGCTTTTGTTTTCACATCATTCAAATCAAATCTACTTTGGGGTTCGGCATACGCAAACGCACATCTTACATTGCCTGAAATTATTTCTGGTATAATCGAATTCTTTTGTTCCTCAGAACCAAGTTTTGATATCAATCCACCAGCTAATATTACAGTTGGTAAATACGGTTCAACAACCAGTCCTTTTCCAAATTGTTCCATAACAATCATTAAATCTGTAGATTTTCCACCAAGTCCTCCATAAGACTCATCAAATGGAACGCCTAGAAGACCGAGTTCAGCAAATTGTTTCCAATTTTCTTCTTTCCATCCCTCTTCTGATTTGACTATATTGCAACGAGTGTCCCAATCATAATTATCTCTTACAAAAGAAGTAACCATGTTGTCGAGCAAGGTCTGTTCCTCGGTGAAATCAAAATTCATAAAAGAGCGTTATAAGTTATGACAGTAAATATGTCAAAAGGTACTAAAGTCCTAAGACCATTTTAGCTATGATATTTCTTTGAATTTCGTTAGATCCTCCATAAATGGACGCCTTACGAAAGTTAAAATATGTACCTGATAGGTTCGTAGCATAGTCTGGACCGACATATTCATTACTCAAAGTTGTACCTAGGTGAGGATTTGCATAATATCCAACGGCTTCCATAGCCAACTCAGTAACAGCTTGCTGAATGTCTGTTCCCTTGATCTTTAAAAGAGATGACTCCGGCCCTGGACCTTTGCCAGCAGAGTCCTTTGCAAGCGTTCTTAATTCAGTGTATTCAAGTGCTGATAACTCTAACTCTGCAGCTGCTATTTTGGCCTTAAATGCTGGATCTTGAATTAAAGGTTCGCCGTATGACATTTCAGAGCTTGCAATTTGCTTAATTCTTTCAATAGCTTTCTTTGATCTTGCAACACCGGCAATACCTGATCTTTCATGAGCCAATAAAAATTTTGCATATGTCCAACCCATATTTTCTTGACCAATTAAATTTTCTACTGGAACTTTAACATTATCAAACCAAGTTTCATTCACCTCATGAGATCCATCCATAAGCTTGATTGGTCTAACTGTTACACCAGGAGTTTTCATATCAATCAAAAGAAATGAAATGCCTTGTTGAGGTTTTTCAGCTTCGGGATTTGTTCTTACTAAACAGAATATCCAATCTGCATACTGCGCCATAGTAGTCCAAGTTTTTTGACCATTTACAATATAATAGCCCCCCTCTTTTACTGCGCTAGTCTTGAGTGAAGCTAGATCAGAACCTGAACCAGGTTCAGAATATCCCTGACACCAAAAAACTTCACCACTTAAAATTCCAGGTAAGTGTTGCGCTTTTTGCTCTTCATTTCCAAAAGTATAAATTACAGGACCGACCATATTTATTCCAAATGGCATAATATATTGACACTCAGCTTTTGCGCATTCTTGCTCGAAAATATATTTTTGTGTAGGGGTAAATTCTGCACCCCCATATTGTTTAGGCCAACTTGGTGCTGACCAACCGTTGTGCTTTCCTAAAATCTTATGCCAAGCCGTAAGATCTTCTCTCGAGAGTTCTTTACCTAGTTTCCTTTTTGAATTGATTGAGTCTCTAAGCTCTTGTGGGTAATTTGTTTTAATAAAATCCCTTATTTCACTTTGAAACTTTAAATCTTCATTTGAAAACGCGGTGTCCATAAGAATCTCCTAAAAATATTTATAAAACATATAATGTCTAAAAATTGAGTTTTCAACAAACTTTTAGGCGCTTTTTGGCCTAAAATTTATATATTTTTCAGCCAAACTATAGGCTCCAAATGCAGCTATTCCATAAATTGCACTTGATAATATGGTATTCTGCAAAAATGGCAGGGCCATTATATAGCATGTTATTAAACCGTTAAAATCTAACGCGTACATGCCAGAGCCATACCATACCGCAAAATTAGTTATCAAGTAGAAAGATAGGACGCCTCCACTTATTCCAATAACACCATTCAAAATACTCAGCTTATTTTGAATAAATGTTCCAAATAATACACAAATACTGAGAGCAAAATAAACAACAAATATGCTTGAATGAAACCCAATAAATAAATCACTCAGTATCATTGCAGATAATGTAATAATATATGCGAAAATCTTTTTGTCTAATACAGCTCCTGCAAAAAATCCCATAGCAAGAATTGGTGTAAAGTTTGGTGGATGGGGTAACAACCTGCTTAAAGCTAAAATTAAAATAATTGAAATACCAAATAGTAAATTTTTGTTTATTTTCATTTTCGTCCTTATATATCTAATAAATTAAAATGTATATTTAAAGTCAACAAAGTAATTTCTTTCTGGCAAAGGATATACATTTGACAGTCCATAATGGGCATCGTCATGAAACGTGCTTGATATGGCAAAGTCATAAAATTTTTCATTAGTTAGGTTGTTTATTCCTATCTTATAATTGTAGTCACCACTGCTTTTACTAAGAGACGTATTAATTAGGTAATAGTCAGGTATTTTTGGCTCAATATTTTCTTGATCGTTTGAAACATATTTCTCATCGACATATTTAATTCCAAAATTGAAAGATGTACTGTTGTCTATCTGTCTGTCATAATCAATACTAAAAGTAAGTGGAGGAACTAAGGGTACATTACGCCCTGCTAAGTTTACTGATTGATTTGCAGTACCATCGGAACCTAGATAGTTTATTGCAGTATTTGTCCCATATCCGTAAGTTTCATTGCCGCTATAATAGACGACCCCTCCAAATTCAGTGGTGCCTGTACCCATTGATAGCGAACCGCCTGTGAATTCTGCTTCTGTAACATTTATTGATGCCGATACTTTCTGTTTCTGATTAATAATGTAATTTAAATCAATATTCATTCCTTCACGCTCAATAGGATCAAGGTTTGTATTGACTGATTGATTGTACTGTATTTCATTTTTTGTATCCATTTGGTAATAACTCGCATTTAAATTTAAGGACTC
>CABZCR010000025.1 GCA_902524285.1 uncultured Pelagibacteraceae bacterium
GGTATCAGACAAGGAGACGCTGATCTTAAAGCAATGTTTGATAAAGCAATAGCTGATGCGGCTGCAGATGGAACAATTTCTAAAATATCAATGCAATGGTTTGGTAAAGACCTAGCACCGTAATTTTGAAATTAATAACGTAAAAAAACGGCTGACTAATACTCAGCCGTTTTTTTTTATATAAATAAATATGTTTGAAGTATTTTCCTTTGGTTCATCTGGATGGGGAGATGAGATGCTTATGGGTGCACTGATGACAGTTCTTGTAAGTGCGTCATCTTTACTTTTAGGCATTCTGATAGGAATTATTTTTGCTGCATGTAAACTATCAAATATTTTTATTCTAAAAATAGTAGCAAATACTTACACAACAATAATAAGAGGCATACCTGAGCTTTTAGTCATATATCTTCTTTTTTTTGGTGGCAGCGGCGCAGTTATGTATATTGCTAAAATTTTTGGTTATAATGGTTATATTGAACTGAATGCATTTACAATTGGCACATTTGCTGTTGGTGCAATTTCAGGGGCTTATTCTACAGAAGTCATTCGAGGTGCGGTTAACTCCGTTCATAAAGGGCAGTTTGAGGCAGGTAAAACACTAGGATTAAATGGATATGGTCTTTATGGAAGAGTAATATTCCCACAAGTTGCAAGAATTGCACTGCCAGGTATCGGTAATGTGTGGCAAATCACACTTAAAGATACCGCGCTCATTAGTGTTACAGGGTTAGTTGAAATTATGCGACAGTCGCGTATTGCCGCAGGCTCGACACATGAACCATTTATATTTTATACGGCTGCAATTATTCTGTATTTGGTAATTACCAGGCTTTCTAACATTTTATTTGATAAGGCTGAAAATACTTACTCTAAAGGTTTTGTATCTAAGGGGCGCTATGAGATTTGAATTAATGTATGAGTCATTTTTCAAAATAATTGAGGGTATTCCTCTTACATTACAAGTGGTTTCTATTTCAACAGTACTCGGACTAGCATTAGCAATAATCGTGGCATTGATGAGAATTTCTGGCAAAAAATCAATGACAATTCCTGCATATTATTTTGTCTATTTAATTAGGGGGACACCTCTGTTACTGCAGTTATATTTTGTTTATTATGGTCTTGGTCAATTTTCATTTATTCGAGAAAGTATATTGTGGCCAATTTTAAAAGAGCCATATTGGTGTGGTATCATTACACTGACTATCAGCACTGGTGCTTATTCCTCTGAAATAATTCGAGGAGGTATCCTTTCTGTGTCTAAAAATTTAATAGAAGCATCAGGAGCATTAGGACTGAATAAATTTAAGACATTCCTGCTGATTACACTTCCAATTACCGTACGACAAGCATTACCAGCTTATGGTAATGAGTTGATATTAATGGTTAAAGCCAGTTCATTGATTTCAATTATCACGCTTATGGAAATTACTGGAATAGCTCGAACTATAATCTCAAAAACCTATGCACCTGTTGAAATATTTTTAGTAGCGGGATCAATATATTTAATTATCAACTTCATTATAGTTTTAGCTGTTGGGTTAGCGGAGAGAAAATTAGGAACAGTGAGAGCTAATTAATTACTTTTTGGAAGGCATATTCAGTTGTATTGCTTATGTCATTTAACTTTCTTGTTTTCGACATTTTTTTATAATTTAATTTTTTATACATTTTGTGAGCTTCCTTGAATCTAGTATCAGTCCATAGCACTATCTTTCTTTTTTTATATTTCTTTGCAATACTCTCAATCCTTAACATTAGTTTTTTTGCCAAACCCTTCATTCGATAATTTTTATCTATATATAGCTTATGTATTTCTAAGTTATTTTTTTCATGTGGTATATAGCCCATGCATCCGATAATTTTATTTTTATCAACATATACCCAGAACTTTCCTTTTTTATTTTTAAAGTAAGAATAAACATCTCTTAACTCTGGAGAATCGTTATCTACATCAAGGTAGCAATTTTTATAATCTTTAAAGCATCTTTTGATTAAGTTGATTATTTGATTTCCGTCTTTATTTCTTGCTAGTCTTAGTTTCATAATGTTAGATTATATAATTCTATGAGCTATTTTCATAATAAAAGAATTTGGGTTACGGGCGCTTCATCCGGTATTGGTCGATCAGTTGCAATTAAGCTATCAAAATTAGGTGCAGAAGTAATATTAACTGCGCGAAATAGAGACAAATTAGAGGAAGTAAAAAAAGAATGTGGAAATGCAAAGGCGCATATTTTTGATCACGATCTCTCAAATTTGGAGTCCATTGACGATTTAGTTGATAGAGTTACTCGTGAAGTTGGTTCAATAGATATACTATTTAATAATGCTGGAGTATCTGCATATTCTGCAGCGAATGAAACAGATTTTAATGTGTATACACAAGTTATGAATCTAAATTTTCTCTCCGTTGTTAAATTAACTAAGTGTTTGCTCCCACAAATGATATTAAATAAAAAAGGTCAGATAGTAACGAACACCAGTTTGTCTGGAAAATTTGGATCAAAAAAAAGAACTGTTTATGCTTCATCAAAACATGCATTGCACGGTTTTATGGACTCGCTTCGAGCTGAAGTTCATGAACATAATATTAAAGTTAACACTGTCGCTCCAGGATTTGTTAACACTGAGATAGGCATGAAAGCCTTAACTGGAGACGGCACTCCTTATG
The DNA here is from genome assembly GCA_902524285.1 of uncultured Pelagibacteraceae bacterium. Taxonomy (GTDB): domain Bacteria; phylum Pseudomonadota; class Alphaproteobacteria; order Pelagibacterales; family AG-422-B15; genus CACNXQ01. The sequence continues at coordinate 2,678 of CABZCR010000025.1, forward strand.
GCGCTAATGATAGAGGCCATGAAAGTCAAGGCATGGATTTGGATAAAGCCTCAGAAATGATTATTAAATCAATAGAGGCAAATAAAAGAGAGGCTTATATTGTTCCTAAAATAAGCTTTCCAAAAATAGCATTATATATATCAAGATATTTCCCTGGTTTAGGAGCTATTATTGCTCGTAATTATAATGAAGAGGATAACGGCTGATTATTGATTCTTTAAATATTCAACAAGAAATTTCATACTGTCAATGCCCCAATACATTTCATCATCGATGTAAAATGTTGGTACTCCAAACGCCCCTTTATTAATAGCAAATTCAGTATTCTCTCTTAATTTATTTTTAATTTCATCACTTGAAATTTCTTCAGCAAAATTATTTGCATCCATTCCAGATTCAGTAGCGACTTGGGTCAGAAGTTCCTGATCATTAAGATTCATTGCTTTTGTCCAAATAGACTCAAACATAACTTGCATGTAATTTTCTAAAATATCATTTTTTTGGGCTAAGACCGCCCCTCGCATGTGAGGCACTGTTAATATTGGAAAATAGGGATTCATCTTAAATGGAATATTGAGTGTTTTTGTCCAACGAGTAATATCTTTAAACATATATTCCCCCTTTTTTTGGACAGTTGCAGGCGGTTGATTTCCTGTAGCCTTGAATATGCCTCCCAACAGAACAGGCATAATTTCAATTTCTGCTCCCTCGTCTTTAATTACTTTAAGATTATTGTACGCTAGGTAGGAGTAAGGACTTCCAAAATCAAAGCAAAATGTTACGTTTTTAGACATATATAATGGTATAAATATAAACAATTAGATCAAATAGTAAAATGAAGATTGTAGTAATAACTGGTGAAGAGTCTGGCGATAAATTAGCCGCATCAGCCATAAAAGAACTAAAAAAAATTTCAAATGAGCCTCTTAAAATTTTCGGTATTGGTGGTAGAGCTCTTGAAAAAGTGGGTATTCAAAAATTTTTTGATATATCAAAAATTAACGTGATGGGATTAATTGAAGTTATTCCTAAGATATTTAAAATAAATCGCATAATAAAATCAGTGGTTAATCAAATTATTGAACTTAATCCTGATATTATTTTCACAGTTGATAGTCCG
>CABZCR010000026.1 GCA_902524285.1 uncultured Pelagibacteraceae bacterium
AAAGATTTTGAAATTTTGCTACCTTCGTTTGTCCACCATCCATGAGCAAATATTTTTTTTGGTAGATCTAACTCTGCTGCCAATAAAAATGCAGGCCAATATACTGCATGATGTCTTAAAATATCTTTACCGACGATATGAACTACATTATTCCAGTATTCCTTCATGACATTTTCATTTTCATTTAGATAATTAATTCCATTCGCGTAGCATGTTAATGCATCCAACCATACGTACATGATATGGTTTTCATCTGTTGGTGTTTTTATTCCCCATTTAAAAGATGTTCTTGACACAGACAAATCATTTAAGCCTGATTCTACAAATTTGATAACTTCATTTCTCTTTGAAGCAGGATTAATAAAATTTGGATCATTTTTATATAGATCTAGCAATTTATCAGACCATTCTGAAAGCTTAAAAAAATATGATTTTTCTGTAATCCATTCAACGGGACCACCAGTGATAGTTTTAAAAGAGCCATCACTCTGTTTTACTAAATCTTTTTCATTATAAAATGTTTCATCACTTATTGAATACCATCCAGTATACTCCCCTAAATAAATTTGACCTCTATCATAAAGTCGTTTCCATAAATATGAGGCCCCATCAATATGTCTTGCCTCAGTAGTTCTTATAAAATCATCATTTGATAAATTTAATGAAAAAGTAAGATCTCTGAAAATTTGTGAATTTTGATTACAAAGCTCTATAGGATCTATTTTTTTTGTTTCAGCTGCTTTTTGTATCTTAAGTCCGTGTTCATCTGTTCCAGTTTGGAATCTCACATCATATCCTATAAGAGTCATAAACCTTGCAATAAAATCTGTAGCTACAGAAGTATATGCATGCCCTATATGCGGCTTGTCATTTACATAATAAATTGGTGTTGTTATATAGTACTTGTTAGACATGTTTAATTTTATAAAAAAGAGAAACTATAAGAGCGGTATAATCTAGATTTAAAGTTTTAAAATAATTTCTATAAGTTTTAACAATTTCTGAGATTTTAAGCAAATTAAGAACCTCTCTTTCTTTTCCTTGTCTAGCCATAGACTTTGCTTCGTAAGACGTTATTAAGTAGATATAATCAAAAAAAATAGAAATATCCTCATCTTTAGCAAATATTTTTGAAATAAAATTAAAATAATGAGATGCTGTATTTGATTTTATTAATTTACGATTATTTAATAATTCTTTAAAATGATCTTGAATTTCATGTAAATCATAGTTTATAAATTTTTTTGAAAGACTTAAAGATCCGTTAGTTAGATTGAAAAGGTCCTTCTTATTAATGGAAATATCACTGTCTAAATTTTTAAAAAATGTTTCTTCACTTAATTTATTAAAATTTAAGAAATATGATCTCGATTTAATAGTCTTTAAAACTCGAGCTTTATTGTGATTTATTACGATGAAATGAGAATTTTTATTTGGTTCTTCTATTAATTTAAGAAGTGAATTACCGGCCTCTATTGAAAGATCGTCAATTGTATTAATTATACATACTCTCTTTTGACCAATATCATCTTTTGTTTTAAAAAATGTATGAACATTAGATATATCATCTCTATAGATTTGGTTTTTAAATCTTTTTTTATCTTCTAAATAAATTTTCGTAATCATATAAACAAATGGTGAATTTTTATGATTTTTATTCGAGCAAATGTTAAGGAAATCTTCAAATGTATGATCAATATTATTTTTAACAATTAATTCTGAAAACGATATCGCTATATCTGATAAAAGTTCGATTTCCCCACCTGATAAAATAATAGATTGTGGTAAATTATTTTTGTATAGACTGAAAAGCTTTTTCTTTTGTTTAATATAAATTTGATCTAAACCGCTCATATTCTTTTACTTTTCCCTAATATTTTCCATATATTCTCTGCAATTTTATTTTTATCCTGACCAGCATCAATAATTTTAATTCTACTTCTGTTTGTCTTGGCAATTTTCAAAAATGAGGTTCTTACTTTTCTATGAAAGCTTATATGCATATTCTCATACCTTAAATCATTGTTACCTTTTCTTTTTGATCTAGCTAGACCTGTCTTAGGATCAATATCTAGCAGAAATGTTATACTTGGCACTAGGTTGTTAATTAAAATTTTATTTAGTGAATTTATGAGTTTAAGGTCAACTTTTTTACCGTATCCCTGGTATGCCATGGTTGAGTCAATGTATCTGTCACATAATACCCAGTATCCTTTTTTTAAATTAGGCATAATGACCTTATCTATGTGGTCTTTTCGCGCAGCAAAAAGTAGCATTGTTTCAACTGTACCAGACCATTTCTGATTTTTATCTTTTACAATTAAATTTCTTATTTTTTCAGCTTCTTTAGTCCCGCCTGGCTCTCTAGTAATTATAACCTTTCTTTTTTTTGATAATTTTTTAGCAAGAAGTTTTATTTGAGTTGATTTGCCAGACCCTTCTCCGCCCTCAAAAGATATGAATCGTGAATTAATCACCTATCAGACAAATAAATTAACAATAGATTGATAAATGTAGCTAAAAAACCTAGAAAGAATATTTGTCCTTTTTAGTTCATTTGTAGAATAAATATCAAAATACTCAGATGACTCATTAGGTATGTTTACTTTTAATTGTCCAATTTTTGTCCCAGCGATAACTGGGAAACTTATTTGACTATCCAGCTCAATACTAAAATCTAAACTCTTATTTTTTGTTTTAGGAACTGTTAAAATTATATCTGACGAAGCGCTAACTGATGACAACGATTCATTTGAACCAGGAACCTTGATTAAGTCAATTTCTTGAGACTTTTTAAATAGCTCAATATTTTCATATTCTCTAAATGCCCAAGTAATAAGTCTTGATGAGCCCTGAGACCTTTTTTGCTGTGAACTAAAACCGTTTGTTACAGAAATTACTCTTCGATTTCCTTCAACGGCAGATGCTGCAAGTCCATAACCTGAAATTGATAAATGACCTGTTTTAAGACCATCTACACCCATCTTTTTGTATAATAATGGATTTCTATTTTTTTGTTTTATTCCAGACCATTCAAATTCAGTTTCGGCAAATAAATGATAATACTCTGGAAACTCATTGATTAAATATTGAGATAAAATTGCTATGTCGTATGCAGTCGAATAATTGTCGTTGCTGTGCATACCTGTTGAGTTAGTAAAATTTGTATTTAACATACCAATTTCTTTAGCTTTGGATGTCATAATGAAAGCAAAAGCTTCCTCGGATCCTGCAATATTTTCAGCAATAACTATGCAAGCATCATTTCCAGATTGAACAATAATTCCTCTTAATAAGTCTTCAACTCTTATTTCTTTATCCACTTCTACAAACATAGATGAGCCTTCTCGCTCTCTCCAAGCTTTTTCTGAAACAAGGAATTTATCATCTAAAGATAGAGTTCCGTTAGATAATTTCTCAAATACTATTAATGTTGTCATGATTTTTGTCATTGAGGCTGGATATGTTTTTTTATTCATTTCTTTTTCAAAAAGAACTTTACCTGTAGTGGCATCAATGATTACTGCTGTTTCAGCTTCAGTATCTATAAATGACGCCTGTACAAAGGAAATTGGAATAAATATTAGGTAAAAAATTACTATTCTCAGTAAATGCATATTATCTTTTTATATTAAAAATATCGATAAATCTTCATATTTTTTAAATGTGTCATCTTTGAGATCATTGATTAATTTGTTTACATCGTCATA
>CABZCR010000027.1 GCA_902524285.1 uncultured Pelagibacteraceae bacterium
ATGCTCTTGGAAGCGAGCTTTCAAATTTATTAACCCAATATGGGCCCCATTCTTCATATGAAAGTCCATTGAATTTTGGAAAATTGAATTCGTGAGTTCTTTTAAAAAGAAGGCCTATCGATGCCAAAACGAAAATTGGTCTAACAGTAAGAGTCGGAGGAGCTATTAAAACAAGGCTGTGTATCTTACTTTTTAATTTTTGATCCTGAGAAGCGAGCATTGCTAATCCACTTCCAGCTGAAAAACCGATTAGTATTACTTTATCGCCAATTTTGTTTCCTACAGCAATTGCTTCAGCGGTGTCCTCTATAAAATCATACGCAGATACACCTTTGGTCCCCTCAAAACCAACACCGTGCCCTGAAAGTCTAGATATGAAAAGATTAGCTTTGAGTTTGTCTGCTATTTTTATTAAGGATTCTTTTTGTTGGAAGCCAGTGGCAAAACTTCCATGTATATAAACTATAGCGTACTCTGTTTTTTTATTTGAAATTGAATTCCAAATAATTTGTTTCTTTGCATTTTGTTCAAGTGAGTCAATTTTTTCTTCTTTATCATTAATATAATCAACAACTTCATTATTGATCTGAATATTAGGAAATGTAATTTTCATTTTAATGAAAAGTTGAGGTAATATAAAAACAATTAAGAAAAAAATAAAAAAGGCAATAAATGAGAAAAAATAAATCATGATACTCCTAATCATGTAAAAAATTTCTAATCATTTACTAGAATTTATCCATTTATTTATTAATTTGAGTAAGTACAAATTTTATTTCCATCTGGATCTCTGATGTATGCATAGTATACTTTACTATCGCTCGGTCTAAATCCGGGATCACCCTCATTTTTTGCACCTAGTTCGAGAGCAGTTTTATGAAACTTATCAACCTCCTGTGTTGACTTAGTTAAGAAGGATATTTGAGTACCATTTCCATATGTAACAGGCTCTCCATTTGCCGGTTTGGTTATATAGAACTCAACATCACTATTTCCCTCATGTGCATAGCCTACACACACCTCATCCTCATAAATTGAGATTATTCCAATTACTGCAAGGACAGCATCGTAGAAAGATTTAGATTCTTTTAAATTACTCGACCCAACCATTACGTATCCTCTCATCATCTATCCTTTCTATGAATATTGCTTTGATGTTACTTCCTCAAGCATCAGAATCATTTTTGCTTTATAGTCTTCATCAGTTGCTGAGTCGGTTTCTAAAACAGAAAAAAAACTTGCAACAATATTTGTTTCTAAGTTAATCATTAAAAATTGCCCACCATATCCAGAATGCCCAATCCAATTATTAGATTTCATAGTTTGATTTGCATAATAAACATATTTTTCATCTTTTAAGTGCATATATTTTGGACCTTTTTCAGAAACTGTATCATCAATAAATTTACTAGAGCCAGCTATTCTATTTCTGATCCCAAGACCTTTTCTTGAGAAAAGCAGTCCCATGCGTAGCAAATCTCTTGCAACAAGACAACCACCACCGGACAGCCATGGCATCCCACTTCTATCCGTTGCCATATACAAACCATCTTCAAGACCCATTGCTTCTACTGACGAGAGAAGCCACTCTCGCAGCTCTCTCCCACTTAATTTTTCAATCAGTAGAGCAATTACGTCGCTGTTTGCTGACTTATAAAATGCTTTATCAGAATTGTTTATTACAGAATTAGATCCATCTGTTTGAATACTGTTCAAGAAATCTTCTTGAAACTTTTCATCTTTATCTTCATCTGGTATTCGCCAGCCACCAACAGTTTCATGCATAAATGATGATGAATACGGGTCAGTATAATCTTCGGTAAAAGCATTAATAATGTTCATATTTAATACGTTTTGAACCGTCGCTTTTGAATATCCTTCTCCAATATCTGGCAAATAATAAGAAATAGGTTTTTCTAGTTGCAATTTGCCTTTCTCAACTAATTCACCGACAAATAGATTTAAAAACATCTTTGAAATTGACATTATTGTATGCGGTGTTTCTGGAGAGAAATCTTTTGCATATTTCTCAAAAAATATTTCTTGTTCTCTCCCAACTACTAAAGAGCAAAAAGATTTATGGCTCGTCATTTCTCTTACTGAGTTTATTTTATCTATTTCATCTTTACTGTTTTCATTAAGCAAAAGAACGTAATCTGATCTTAACAAAAGACCATATCTGTTTATTTTATGAAGATTCCTATAGCCAGTTCTTCTATATTCCGGAAGGTTCCATCTAGCTTTATTGTCGCGTAATGTAACAAGAGTTGGGTTTGGAGTATCGACTAACTTATTAACCATTAATTATATTAGGTTTTATTTTTGAATGATTAAAGATTTCTTCATAATATTTTCCAATTTGTATCACTTTTTCATCTGATTTATTTTTTCCGATTAATTGCATACCCATTGGTAGTCCCTCAGCATTAAAGCCAACTGGTACTGAGAGGGTAGGCAATTGAAACATGCTTGCAAATACCGTGACTTCCATCCAGCGATGGTATGTGTCCATCTGGGTTTTTGAAATACTTTTTGGAAAATCTATTTCTTTGTTAAATGGAAACAATTGTGCTGATGGTAAAGCAATAAAATCATATTTTTCAAATATACTATCGACATACTTTTTATAATTATGATACCAATCAATTGAATTAGAAACTTGATCATCTGTAACTTTACTTCCTTCTTCGTATTCCCATTTAGCTGGAAAGCTTATTTCATCAAAATCCTTAATTTGCATTGAGGAAATATCATTAAATGTAATTTTTGATCTGAGAGTGCACCACGTCTCCCATAGTTTATCTGGATTAATATTAACTTTGCAGTTTTCTACAAATATTTTTTTGTCTGTTTCAACGAGTTTGTTTAAAGAAGCTTCGCATAATTCAACAATTCCTTCTTCAAAAGAATAGTGGTCAACAAAGTTGTTAATCCAACCAATTTTTATTTCACTAGAAAAATTTTTATTAATTGACTGAAATGAACCCTCAAAGTTAAACGAGTAGGGATCTTCCATATCGTTTCCAACGACGGCATCTAAAAAAATACTTAAGTCATCAGGTGTTCTGGCAATTCCACCTGGAGTCGTTAATACTGGAAATTTACTGGTTTCTCTTTTATCAGATATCAGCCCAGGAGATGGTCTAAAACCATATAGATTTGTGAAAGCCGCAGGGTTTCTGCAAGAGCCCATCATGTCCGTACCATCAGAAAATGGCACGAGGCAGCTGGCTACAGCTGCTGACGCTCCTCCGCTTGATCCGCCAGGTGATA
>CABZCR010000028.1 GCA_902524285.1 uncultured Pelagibacteraceae bacterium
ACCATTCTTTAGCATTTTCTATTGTTGAAAAAGTGTATACTCCTCCAGCAAAGCCCTTTTCAATATCCGCTATGTAATTTTTTCTTAATAGACCTTCTACCTCTACATATAAAACTGAAGTTTCAATAAATTTTTCTTTAAGAGTTTTTAAATTAAGTTCGTCAGATATTTTAAATTTAACTAGTACTGTAATCATTGCTATCTCCCAATATTAAAGAATTAAATTTTTTTTATTTTAATATGCATTTTTCTTATTCCCACTCAATTGTTCCTGGTGGCTTAGATGTTGTATCATATACAACTCTATTTATACCCTTGACCTCATTAATTATTCTTGTTGAAACTTTGCTCAAAAATTCACCTTTGAAAGGATAAAAATCCGCCGTCATTCCATCAACAGACGTAACAGCCCTTAATCCACAAACTTGTTCATATGATCTATGGTCACCCATAACACCAACAGTTTTAACTGGCATTAAAACTGCAAATGCCTGCCATATTTTATCATATAAGCCCGCTTCTTTGATTTCCTCGATATAGATATTATCTGCTTCTTGTAAAACTCTCACTCTGTCTTCTGTTACCTCTCCAATTATTCTTATTCCCAAGCCGGGGCCAGGGAATGGATGTCTGTTAATAAATTTTTTTGGCAATCTCATTTCTAACCCTAATTTTCTAACTTCATCTTTAAAAAGTTCTCTTAATGGCTCGACAAGTTTAAGTTTCATTCTTTTTGGTAACCCACCAACATTGTGATGAGATTTAATGACTGATGTTGGGCCACCATGAAAGCTCTGACTTTCGATTACATCGGGATAAATCGTTCCTTGAGCTAAATATTTTGCACGTTTTATTTTATTTGCCTCTTGATTAAATATTTTAATGAAAAGATTACCTATTATTTTTCTCTTTTTTTCTGGATCTGTGGCGCTCTTGAGGGCTTTTATAAATGTCTTTCTTGAGTCTTTTACTATTAAGCGAGATTTAAAATGTTTTTTAAACATTTTTACTACCTCTTTTGTTTCATTCAGTCTCATTAAACCAGTATCAACATAAATGCATGTTAGTTGCTTATTTACGGCTTTTGAAATTATAGCTGCAGTAACAGTACTATCCACCCCACCCGATAATCCACAAATTACCTGATCCTTATGAACTGAATGTTTGATCTCAGTAATCTGATTTTTTAAATGATTTCTCATACTCCAGTTTTTTTTAACCTTACAAATTTTGAATAAAAAATTTTCGATTATCTTGTGACCATTGGGTGTATGGACTACTTCTGGATGAAACTGCAAGCCGTAATAAGAATGTTTTTTATTTTCAACTGCTGCATACTTACTATTTGAACTTGATGCAATGCTTCTAAAATCCTTTGGTAGGCTAATAACCTTATCACCATGACTCATCCAAACATAATTCGAGCTCAATCCTTTTCTTAATCCTGAAAATAAAACACTTTTTTTTGATGGTTTTATGAGGGTTTTACCAAATTCTCTTTTTTTTGAAATTTTTACTTTACCACCAAGTTGATAACATAATAATTGCATGCCATAGCAAATTCCTAATATTGGAATATTTAGATTGAATATTTTTTTGTCAATTTTTGGAGTATTTGATTTATGAACGCTTGCTGGACCCCCAGATAAAACTATTCCTGAACAACCTCTTTTAAGTACTTGCTTATAAATTGATTTGCTTGATACAATTTCACAATAGACTCCAGCTTCTCTCACTCTTCTTGCTATTAATTGTGTTACTTGAGATCCAAAATCAACAATGAATATCATTCTATCTATTCCGCCAAATCTTTTAATTTGACAATTTCTTCACATGAAGTTTCACATAATATTTCAAGATTAGATATTTGCTCAGCGTATTGTTCAATTAGCCCTAATTCGTAAGATACTCTCCCTATTAAATAGTTAAGCTCAAGATTATGTGGAATAAGTGTAAAGGCAATTTCATAATATTTAAGAGCATTATTTTGATCTTCTAAGCCTTCATATGATTTGCCTAACAAAATATAAGACTCAGATGATTTAGGATTAAAAACAATATCTTTTTCCAAATATTTTATTGCTTTTTCAAAATTTTCTTCATTGAATCCACTTAGTGCTGATGCATAAAAGCTATTTGAGGCAAATATACTTGTTGGCGTAGTACAAATGACTGTTACCAATAGTATTTTCATTACACCTTTATATGTTTGTCGGATAATTTGGTGACTCTCTTGTAATATCGACATCATGTACATGGCTTTCTTTAAGACCTGCTCCAGTAATTTCTACAAACTTAACATTCTTTTTAAATTCTACTATATCTTTTGAACCAGTGTATCCCATAGATGCTTTCAGGCCTCCAACAAGCTGGTATATAATTGGCGATATAGGTCCTTTGTAGGGAACTCTTCCTTCGATTCCCTCAGGAACATGTTTATTGCTCTCAGTTATTTCTTCTTGAAAATATCTATCTGCAGATCCCCTTGCCATAGCTCCAAGTGATCCCATTCCTCTATATGATTTATAGCTTCTTCCCTTGAATAAATATACCTCACCTGGAGACTCGTCAGTTCCAGCAAAGAGTGAACCAATCATAACCCCGCTTGCTCCTGCGCCTAAGGCTTTTGCTATATCGCCAGAATATTTAATTCCACCATCTGCAATTATTGGTACTCCTTTTTTTGTTGCAGCTTCAGCACATTCTAAGATTGCTGAAAATTGAGGTACACCAATTCCAGCTACAACTCTAGTGGTACATATTGATCCCGGACCTATTCCAACTTTCACACAATCAGCTCCATGATCAATAAGTTCTTCGGTGGCTTCGTTTGTAGCAACATTTCCAACAATCACATCTGTTGAGAATTTTGATTTTATTTCTTTTAAGGTGCTGATAACTTTTTCTGAATGACCGTGTGCAGTGTCAATTACAAGAACATCTACGCCGGCATCAACTAGTTGCTCTGCTCTATGAATTGCTTCTTCACCAATTCCGATTGCTGCTCCAACTATCAGCCTGCCTTTTTGATCTTTCGAAGCATTTGGATTAAGCTGACTTTTTTCTATGTCTTTAACAGTAATTAAACCAATACATTTTCCCTTATCATCAACAACTAATAATTTTTCAATTCTATGCTTATGTAGTAATTTTTGTGCATCATCTGTTGAAATACCATCTTTGACAGTGACCAAATTTTCACTGGTCATTAATTCACTTATTTTTTGAGACATATTTGTTGCAAATCGTACG
>CABZCR010000029.1 GCA_902524285.1 uncultured Pelagibacteraceae bacterium
ACAACTAAGAATACAACAAGTGCAAACATATCTTTTACAACGTAATGAGGATGGAAAGGAACTGTATCTTGAGAACCTTGAACAACATTAATACCCTCAGGATTATTATTACCAGGTACATGTAGTGCCCAAACATGAAGTATAACGAGGGCAAAAATCAGGAAAGGCATCAGGTAATGTAGTGTGAAAAACCTAGTTAAAAGTGGGCTACCAACAGCATAACCTCCCCACAACCAGTTAGTTACTGACTCGCCTACCAAAGGAATTGCACTGAATAAATTTGTTATAACTGTAGCTCCCCAGAAACTCATTTGGCCCCACGGAAGCACATACCCCATAAAGGCAGTAGCAATCATGAGTAAAAATATAAAAACACCAATAATCCAGATTAATTCTCTCGGTTCTTTATATGAGCCGTAAAATAGCGATCTTGCCATATGAATATATACCGCCATAAAAAATAGTGATGCACCGTTTGCATGTATGTATCTTAGTAGCCACCCATAATTAACATCTCTCATAATATGCTCTACACTTGCAAAAGCTAAGTCGGCGTCAGCAACATAGTGCATTGCTAGGACAAGTCCTGTAATTATCTGGGTAACAAGACAAAAAGTTAAAATTCCACCAAATGTCCACCAATAATTTAAATTTTTCGGCGTTGGGTATGGAAGTAAATGTCCATAAATTAAGTTTAAAAGTGGTAGACGGTCATTAAACCATCTTCCAACTGCTGATTTAGGTGCATAATTTTCGCTCATACTTTGTTTATCCAATTTTTATAGTAGTTTCGTTTAAGAATACATAATCCGGAATCTCAAGATTTGTAGGTGCAGGTCCCTTCCTTATCCTACCTGATGTATCATAATGAGAGCCATGACATGGGCAGAACCATCCATTGTAATCACCTTTCTGCCCAAGTGGAACACAACCAAGATGGGTGCAAATACCAACCATAACAAGCCACTCAGGATTTTGTGCTCGATCACTATCTGCTTCTGGGTGAGGCAAATCAGCTAAATTAACTTTCTTTGCTTCATCAATTTCTGCCTGTGTTCGCCTTCGAATAAATACGGGTTTACCCCTCCACATTACAGTGATGCTCTGCCCAGGTATTATAGGTCTGAGATCAATTTCAGTAGATGCTAACGCTTTAACTGATGCATCAGGATTCATTTGATCTACGAAAGGCCATGCCAATGAAGCTGCTCCCGCAGCTGCAAACGCACCTGTAGTGACGTAAAGAAAATTTCTTCTTGTAACTTGTTTTTCTGACAACTTAATATCCTAGAGTTATATTGCTAATATACTTGTAAATCGTCGATTTTTAAGGGAAAAAGGCAATTAGAGGCACAAAAAATTGTGTCATGATGACGCATATATTAGGATCAAAAAGTTATAAAATATTTATCAAATGAACTTAGCAATTTTTGAACCTGATATACCTCAAAATACTGGAGCAATGGTGAGGATTTGCTCTTGTTTCGATGTCAATATTGATATCATACATCCGGCTTCTTTCGCAATGTCGCAAAAATCTCTTAGCAGAGTTGCAATGGACTATGGTAAAAATATTAATTTAACAGAGTTTGACGATTGGAAACACTACGAAAAAAATAGAAAAGGAAGAAAAATACTGCTGTCTACAAAAGGTAAACTTAGTCACTATGATTTTGAATTTAAGGATACTGATAATTTAATTGTTGGAAGAGAAAGTGCGGGAGTACCAGATTACGTTCACAAACAATCTGACCAAATAATAAGAATACCAATGAACAGTTCGGCAAGATCTTTAAATGTTGCAGTGTCTTCAGCTATAGTTATTTCTGAGGCAAACAGACAGTTAAAACTATTTTGAAATGTTAAATAAAAAAAAGATAACTAAAGCATGGTTTAAGGAATTACAGAATTTAATCTGTGAAACTGTTCATGAACTCGAAAAAGAAAATGGATCAAAAGCAAAATTTAAAGCTAATAAATGGAAAAAAGGTGAATATAGAATAATTAAGGGTGATGTAATTGAAAAAGGCGGAATAGCATTTTCAAATGTAACAGGTACTTTTCCAAAAGAATTTGCAAAACAAATACCAGGAACTGAAAAGGATAAAAGATTTTGGTCCTCAGGAGTATCTATAGTACTTCACCCGGCAAATCCAAAAGTTCCTGCATTACATTTCAATACTCGGCATATAATAACAGGTAAAAATTGGTTTGGTGGCGGTATTGACGCTACTCCATGTTTTAAGGACGCTAAATTAAAGAAACAATTTCACACTAAATTAAAAATAATGTGTGAAAATCATAATAAATCTTATTACAAAAAGTATAAAAAATGGTGTGATGAATATTTCTATTTACCTCACAGAAAAGAAATAAGAGGTATTGGCGGAATATTTTTTGACTATAAAATGGATAATTGGGAAAAAGATTTTGATTTTGTTAAGGACGTTGGCGTAACATTTAATGATATTGTAAGAGATATTATAAGTCAAAAAATGAATGAAAAGTTCACAAAAAAAGATAAAGAAATTCAGTTATTGAAACGCGGAAGATACGTGGAATATAATCTTTTATACGATCGAGGAACAAAATTTGGTTTGAACACCGGCGGTAATATTGATGCAATTTTAATGTCAATGCCCCCTAATGCAAAGTGGAAATAAAAATGGAAACTGAACCAATTACATCAAATGGCGCAAAAAAACTTCAAGATGAGTTAAGCGATTTAGTAAATAATAAAAGACAAAAAGTAATTCAAGCCATTGCCGAAGCAAGAGAGCATGGTGATTTAAAGGAAAACGCTGAGTACCATGCAGCAAAAGAGGAGCAAGGACACATTGAGGGTCGTATTCAGGAAATTCAATTACTACTATCAAATGCAGAAATCATTGATATTTCAAATATTCCTAAAAATCAAAAAACCGTTGTCTTTGGAGCAACTGTTGAAGTTGAAGATATTGAT
>CABZCR010000030.1 GCA_902524285.1 uncultured Pelagibacteraceae bacterium
GTAATTTTCTCTGGAATATTATCCATCATCTATGGATTTTGGGCTGGAAATTCAGTTCTAAAGTCAAATGCAGGTAGTGAAAAAATGCAAGAAATTTCGTCTGCAATCCAAGTTGGTGCCCAGGCATATCTTAACAGACAATACACAACAATTGCTATTGTTGGCGCCGTTATATGTGTTCTTTTATATTTATTCTTTAAAGACCTATGGGTAGTAGGCGGTTATTTAATTGGAGCGATTCTCTCTGGTGCGGCTGGTTATATTGGTATGATAATATCTGTAAGAGCTAACGTGAGGACTGCGCAGGCAGCAAGTGAAAGTCTTGGAAAAGGACTCAATGTTGCCTTTAAAGCAGGTGCAGTAACAGGAATGCTTGTTGCCGGTTTAGCTTTGCTATCTATTTCTGTTTATTATGCAATTTTGGAGTCATATTCTGTTTCGGAAGAAACTTTAAAACATGCGCTTGTAGCATTAGGTTTTGGTGCGTCTCTAATTTCAATTTTTGCAAGACTTGGAGGTGGAATTTTTACTAAAGGCGCTGATGTAGGAGCTGATTTAGTTGGGAAGGTTGAAGCTGGTATTCCTGAGGATGATCCACGTAACCCAGCAGTGATAGCGGATAATGTTGGTGATAACGTTGGTGATTGCGCTGGTATGGCCGCTGATCTATTTGAGACATATGCAGTAACAATTGTTGCTACCATGGTTTTGGCAACAATCTTTTTCACTGGTGAAATTGCACATAAGATGACTATTTATCCTATGGCAATAGGAGGGAGCTGTTTAATTGCATCGATAATTGGAACTTTTTTTGTAAGATTAGGCTCATCACAGAGTATTATGGGAGCACTTTATAAAGGATTTATTGCATCAGCAATTTTATCACTGATCTTTATATATCCTGTAACACAAGTTGTTTTAGGCGATATGTCAAATCAATTTACATTTGGTGATACAACTTTCACAGGAACTTCTTTATATATATGTGCAATAATTGGGATTGTGATTACTGGACTTTTAATTTGGATTACTGAATATTATACAGGGACTAATTATAGACCCGTACAGAGTGTCGCAAAGGCGTCAACTACTGGTCATGGCACTAACGTTATACAGGGACTTGCCGTTTCAATGGAAGCAACTGCGCTTCCTGCCCTAGTAATTGTGGTTGGCATCGTACTGACATTTCAATTAGCTGGATTATTTGGAATAGCAATCGCAGTAACTGCAATGCTAGCTCTAGCTGGAATGGTTGTTGCGCTAGATGCATATGGTCCCGTAACTGATAATGCAGGCGGAATTGCAGAAATGTCAAATCTTGACGAAAATGTAAGAAAAACTACTGATGCTTTAGATGCTGTAGGAAATACCACTAAAGCTGTAACTAAAGGGTATGCAATAGGTTCTGCTGGACTCGGCGCTCTTGTACTATTTGCTGCATATGTTGAAGATTTGAAGTTAGTGCCAACTTTAACCCCAAATTTTAGTCTTGAAAATCCCTATGTAGTAGTTGGTTTATTAATTGGCGGTTTATTACCTTATCTTTTTGCATCAATGGGAATGATGGCTGTTGGAAGGGCAGGTGGAGCTGTCGTTGAAGAGGTTAGAAAGCAATTCGCTGATAATCCAGGTATTATGACAGGTGAGTCAAAACCTGATTATTCAAAATCGGTTGATATGTTAACCCGATCTGCAATTAAAGAAATGATTATTCCGTCTATGTTGCCAGTATTATCTCCGATAATTCTTTTCTTTATAGTTTCAATAGTGGCTGATCAAAATGCAGCTGTCTCCGCTGTTGGTGCAATGCTGCTGGGAGTGATTGTAACCGGAATATTTGTTGCAATCTCAATGACCGCAGGAGGTGGAGCTTGGGATAATGCAAAGAAATATGTTGAAGATGGAAATTTTGGAGGCAAGGGCTCTGAAGCTCATAAGGCGGCAGTAACTGGAGATACAGTCGGAGATCCGTATAAAGACACAGCCGGTCCAGCTGTAAACCCTATGATAAAAATCACTAATATTGTTGCATTGTTGTTGTTAGCGGCACTCTAGAGCTATTGGCCTCTTGTAAATGCGTCATAAAGCTGGTCTGTTATGCCATAAGCATCCCTGTTGACTTTTGTTTTTTCAGAAACAAAGATAATATTGTTGAAATTTTCTTGTGATAAAACCTGCTTATCAATAAGAAATCCATTATCATTAAATGTGAACCTGTAAATATTTTGAAATAACAGTTCATCATTTTCAAAAATATTTTTCTCTTTTAAGGAAATCAAGTATATCCAAATATTGTTAATATCCCTAATTTCTATAGAAGGTGATCCCATAGCTGAGTAAATCTCATTTCGTGATGTTTTATTAATTTCAAATTTTGATATTTTATCTGATGAA
>CABZCR010000031.1 GCA_902524285.1 uncultured Pelagibacteraceae bacterium
AGTTATGGAATGCTTTTGAGAGCGATAAAAGACCAGTCCTACTAATTGATGAAATTGACAAGGCTGATATCGAATTTCCCAACGATCTGCTACTAGAACTAGATAAAATGGAATTTTTTGTTTACGAAACTGGTGAGACAATTAAGGCGCAAAATAGGCCAATAGTAATTATAACATCAAACAATGAAAAGGAATTACCAGACGCGTTTCTTAGAAGGTGCTTTTTTCATTATATTAAGTTTCCTGATCCTAATACGATGGAAGAGATCGTTGAAGTACATTATCCAGATATAAAAAAAGATCTAATTCAAGAAGCATTTAAAATATTTTACGATATTAGAGAAGTTCCAGGAATTAAAAAGAAGCCATCTACCTCTGAACTAATTGATTGGCTAAAGTTGCTCATGACGGATGATGTAGATGCTAAAATCCTAAGAGAAAAGGATCCGAAAAAGCTAATACCACCTCTTCATGGGGCTTTGCTAAAGAATGAACAAGATGTTCATTTATTTGAGCGTTTAGCTTTCATATCTCGAAGAGAAAATGAGAATGTTGAGTAGAGTAAGAATCTCTATAAAATAATATTATATGTTTATTAATTTCTTTTTTGACCTCAAACAAGCGAGCTTACCCGTATCATTAAAAGAATACTTGATGTTGATGGAAGCGATGAACAAGCGTGTTGTTGACTCATTCAATGTTAACGACTTTTATTATCTAAGCCGCTCAGCATTAGTTAAAGATGAGAGGTATTTAGATAAATTTGATCGAGTTTTTGGCCATTCATTTAAAGGGTTAGAAAACCCTGAAGGTGAAACAACAAAAGAAATACCAGAAGAATGGTTAAAATTGATGGGGCAAAAGTATTTAACTGATGAAGAAAAAAAGATGATTGAGTCCTTGGGTGGTTGGGACAAATTGATGGAAACGCTTAAACAGAGATTAGAAGAACAGAAAAAAAGACACCAAGGAGGAAGTAAATGGATTGGAACAGGTGGAACATCTCCTTTTGGAGCTTACGGCTATAACCCTGAAGGAATAAGAATTGGTCAGAAAGAAGGAAAAAATAAAAAGGCAGTAAAAGTTTGGGATAAAAGAGAATTTAGCAACTTAGATGGCGACGTAGAACTTGGTACTCGAAATATAAAGATTGCTCTTAGAAGGTTGAGAAAGTTTGCGCGCGAAGGAGCTGAAACTGAGTTAGATTTAGATAATACAATTAAGTCTACTGCTCATAAAGGTTACATTGATGTTAAAATGATGCCTGAACGAAGAAATAAAATCAAAGTATTACTTTTTTTTGATGTTGGTGGATCAATGGATGCACATGTTAAAATCTGTGAGGAGCTATTTTCTGCAGCAAGAACAGAATTTAAACACATGGAATATTTCTACTACCACAATTGCTTGTATGATGCGGTTTGGAAAGATAATAATCGCAGATACAATGACAATATCAAAACATGGGACGTTCTGCACACATACCCATCTGATTATAAAGTAATATTTGTTGGAGACGCTGAAATGAGCCCGTATGAAATAACCTACCCTGGCGGAAGTGTAGAGTTCTGGAACGAAGAGTCTGGTGAAACTTGGCTAACTAGAATGTTAAACGTATACGAAAATGCGATTTGGCTTAATCCGATACCTGAGCGATATTGGGATAGAATTGCATCAACTTCCATTATAAAGCAGATCTTTTCTGATCGAATGTTTCCTCTCACAATTGAGGGAATTGATCAGGCCATGCGTGAACTAAATAAATAAACCATGCTTAAAGAGCAGAACGTTATTTTGGGCATATCTTTGTTATGCCTTGGATTATTAATAGCTCCTTTATATGATGCGCTTGCTAAGTACTTAAGCGAGGACATTGGTATACTTGAGATAATTTGGGGACGTTTTTTCAGCCATTTTATTTTCTTAGTACCACTTGTTTATTTTTTAAAAGGAAAAAAAGAATTTGTTAATCAATCAACAAAGCATCAATTAATCAGAGGTACCTTTATATTTCTTGCGACGGCATTCTTTTATGCATCAATTTCACAAATCCCTCTTGCTAATGCATTAAGCATAATGCTCATTGCTCCCATTGTGGTGGTATTCATGTCTTCATTTATTTTGGGAGAAAAATTAAATTCACTAAAGATTTTTTGTACATTTTTTGGTTTTTTTGGAACTCTTTTAGTAATACAGCCAGGGTTTAGTGAGTTTAATTATTTTTCTTTA
>CABZCR010000032.1 GCA_902524285.1 uncultured Pelagibacteraceae bacterium
TTCCTAAAAAAATATTTCCTTCTTTCTTATATTTAGATAAATAATTTGTTAATAATTCATTTAACCGTGAGTGACTTCTTATCAATGAAATCATGAGTAATAGCGAGCCTATTAATAATGAAAAATTTATGAAATCTATTACAAATTTTATTATAAGCAGACCAAAAATTAAAAATGGTAAACAAAAGTAAATAAAACTTTTTTTGAATTCGTTAACCAACTCAGTATTATTAATTTTCTGATTTATGACCTGAAGAAAGCTTATAGCTATTGAAGGTGGCAAGAGAATATTCAATGAGTCAATGAAAGAAAAATCTAGTAGAAGGAGTGTAGGTGTTCCAAAAATTAATAAACCTATACCGAATATTGATTGAACAATCGATAATATTATTATAACCAATAAGAGTATGAATATTTCCATGATGTTTAGATAACAAAAGATGTATAAAAAGTATACTATTCATATTGTAAGTACATTACTTATTTTAGTAGTAATAATTGCAATATTAATTCACAAGGTAAATATCTTTAGTCTCCACAATTACCATAAAAAAATCTTTCATAATTATCAATTTCAAGCCATTGAATGCTTCAATAATTTAATAAATCTAGTTGATGAGTCTGGTGATCTTTATGAATATGTTGATAACAATCTCAATTATCAAGCAACCCTTATCAGAAAAGAAGCTGATACGCAAAAAAAACAAAATGCACTTGCACATTCTACTTCAGTCATTTTACTTAATAATAAATTAGCTATTGCATCAAGTTCATTTGCTCGATTGCCTGGACAGATTATTTTTTTTAACTACAACAATGTGCTAAAAGAAGGATATTTGAGTGAAAAAAATATAAAAAAGATAATTTCTAATAATAATATTAGAGCAACACACTTACAATATATCAATTTAGGAAATAAAGAATTAATATTTAAATTTGATAAATCTTTCAATGAAAAAACTCATGCATACTTTTATGACATAAAATTAGATAATTTGATTTGTAGTATTGACATTCCAATTTCAAACTTTCAAAACACTTTTTGGGATGATGAAAATCGTCATCTTTATATCTTAAGAAATCCTATAAAAAATAGAGGTGGTCAAATAATTACTGCGGAATTAGTTGAAGATTCAAGTAAATGTCCTACGATAAATATAATTCAAAAAAATACACTGCTAAACTCAGCAGAGTTAGAAGATTATGCGTATTGCAATGATAAGCAAATTTTCTTATTCATTGAAGGTGATAACTCGTTTATTTTAATTGAAAAGTAATCATTGGTTGCGGGGGTAGGATTTGAACCTACGACCTTCAGGTTATGAGCCTGACGAGCTACCAGACTGCTCCACCCCGCGATAATAACCTAACCTATTACCTAAACAAAAATGTGTCACTATTATTCTTTAGTGTAATATTTAAATTGACCATTAGTGATAGGTAAACCCAAAATAGTGCATGATCAATAAGATTAATGAAATTTAACGAAATTAATAATGCTAAAAATTGTATGATCTTAATTGTTTTAAATTCATCATATTGATTATTACTTATTAAACGGTAAAAAATTTTTAAAAATAAATAAAAAATTAATAAAGTACCGACTAAACCTAACTCATATAGGACTTGTGCATAATCGTTGTGTGATATGGGTTTTCTTATTAAGTTATTATCATTATCATATTCATGATGGTTTTGATGAAAAGTTGTTAATCCATGACCAAACAAGGGTTTTTCAGTAAAGCCTTTAAAGCTATTAATTATGTATTGGCTTCGATGACTTTCATAGCCAAAAGTATCGTTTGCTGAAGAAATATCATAATATTTGTCGCTATAAATTTGCTTATTACTCAGCCCTTTTAAAGTATTATACTTTTCAGGTGTAATTTGAAATGCAAAACCTAAGATTACAATAGCGCAAAATATGGTAATTGTTGTTTGCAATAATTTCTTATTTAAAGACAAAATATTTGCTAAAAGAATAAAAAAATAGAGAACTAGCGCAGTTCTTGAA